>NZ_JACTAH010000001.1:1212310-1515387 GCF_014489115.1 Thauera sedimentorum
ACCGTGATCAACATGAAGCAGGGCGCCGGGCGGCTCATCCGCAGCGAGCGCGACCGCGGCGTGCTGTGCATCTGCGATCCGCGCATGATCGACAAGCCCTACGGCAAGGTGGTATGGCGCAGCCTGCCGCCGATGCGCCGCAGCCGGGTGGAGGCCGAGGCGGTAGCGTTCCTGGAGCAATTGCCACCACCGGCCGCCCGCTGACCTTGTGGCGCTGGCGAACCTCGCGGTTTGCGGGCACTCTCAGCTGAAACCGACAACAAGGATTTCAGCCCCGATGGATCACCTCGTCTTCGACAACCGCTTCGTCCGCGAACTGCCGGCCGACCCCAACGACGCCCCCCATGTGCGCCAGGTGCAGGGTGCGTGCTACTCGCGTGTGCAGCCCACCCCGGTGAGGGCCCCGGAACTCGTCGCCTGGTCGCGCGAAGTGGCGGCGATGCTGGACCTGGAGGAGGGCGACGTGCGTTCTCCGCGCTTTGCCCAAGTGTTTGCCGGCAATGCCGTGCTGCCCGGCATGGCGCCTTACGCCGCGTGTTACGGCGGCCACCAGTTCGGCAACTGGGCAGGCCAGCTTGGCGACGGGCGGGCGATCAACCTGGGCGAGGTTGTCAGCACGCGCGGTGAGCGCCTGGAACTGCAGCTCAAGGGTGCCGGACCCACGCCCTACGCGCGCCGCGCCGACGGGCGCGCGGTGCTGCGTTCGTCGGTGCGCGAGTTCCTGTGCAGCGAGGCCATGCACCACCTGGGCGTGCCCACCACGCGCGCGCTGTCGTTGATCGCCACCGGCGAGGAGGTGGTGCGCGACATGTTCTACGACGGCTATCCGGAGCCCGAGCCCGGCGCGGTGGTGTGCCGCGTGGCGCCGTCCTTCATCCGCTTCGGCAACTTCGAGATCTTCGCCGCGCGTGGCGAGCTGGACGTGCTGGAGAAGCTGGCCGAGTTCACCATCGCGCGCGACTTCCCATGGATAGAAGGGAGTCCGGCGGAGCGCCGCGCCGCGTGGTTCCGCGAAGTGTGCGAGCGCACCGCGCGGCTGATGGCGCACTGGATGCGGGTGGGCTTCGTGCATGGGGTGATGAACACCGACAACATGTCCATCCTCGGGCTGACCATCGATTACGGCCCCTACGGCTGGATCGACAACTTCGACCGCGACTGGACGCCCAACACCACCGACGAAGGCACGCGGCGCTACCGCTTCGGCTACCAGCCGCGCATCGCGCACTGGAACCTGCTGCAGCTCGCCAACGCGCTCTATCCGCTGTTCGGCGCCACCGAGCCGCTGCAGGCCGGGCTGGACCGCTACGTCGCGGTGTACGACACGGAGAGCCGGCGCATGCAGGCGGACAAGCTGGGGCTGGCGAGCTTCTCCGATGATGACCAGCAGCGGGTCGATGCGCTGCACAAGCTGATGACCAAGGCCGAGGTCGACATGACGATCTTCTTCCGCGAGCTGGCGCGCATCGACGTGGATGCGCCGACCCTGGCGCCGCTGGACGAGGCCTTCTACTCGCCCGACAAGCGCGCGGTGCATGGTGCCGAACTGCAGGCCTGGCTGGACGACTACGCCGCACGCCTGCGCGCCGAAGGGCGCCCGGCCGCGGAGCGGCGCGCGCAGATGGACGCCGCCAACCCGTGCTACGTGCTGCGCAACTGGCTGGCGCAAGAGGCGATCGACGCGGCGGAGAAGGGCGACTACAGCCTGGTGACGGAGACCCTGGAAGTGATGCGTCGGCCCTACGCGGAGCAGCCGGGGCGGGAGCACTTCGCCGGGCGCCGCCCGGAGTGGGCGCGCAACCGCCCGGGTTGCTCGATGTTGTCCTGCAGTTCCTGAAACTGCCGGGAGCCGGTATTTCTGTAGGAGCGGCCTTGGCCGCGATCGCGGCGGTGGTTTCTTCGACGGCCGTATCGCGGGCAAGCCCGCTCCTACGCCACCCCAGACCGGTTTCCGCCCGATGGGAGCGGGTGATGCGCTTTCAGCCGAACGGGGTCACTCCGAACAGCGGCGCATGCAGGTAGCGCGCGAAGGCGAACCAGGCGAGCAGGCCGATCGCCACGGCCGCCGCGTCGTTGCGCAGCGCGGCGGGCGGGCGGCGACGATGCGCCGCGCGGTCACGGCGTCGGCAGGCGACGAAGTCCGCGATTGCCCAGGCGAGAAAACCACCGAACAGCAGCAAATCGGCCAGGGTGCCGTTGGCGATCAGGTGCGCGAAGGCCCACAGCTTGACCCCGGCCAGCATCGGATGGCCGATGCGCGCCTTGATGTGGGTGCCGGGCAGGTAGGTGGCCACCAGCAGGACGAAGGCGGGCAGGGTCAGCAGCGCGGCGAGGTGGCGGGTCCATACCGGCGCCTGCCACAGCCAGACGGGGTCCAGGCGTGCCTGGCCATAGCCGAGCACGATCATGAGCAGTCCGACGGCGGACAGCGCCGAGTAGCCGATCTTCCAGGTGAGTTCGCCCCGCAGGGCGATCTGCCGGCTGCGCCAACCGTCGGCGAACATACGCAGCGAGTGGGTGCCGAGGAACAGCAGCAGGCCGAGAATCAACAGCAACATGCGGCATTCTCCTTGCAGTGCGCGCCGAACACCGGCGCCTTGGGTCAGACCTTCACGCGCATCATGCGTTGCTTCTCGCGCTCCCAGTCGCGCTTCTTCTCGTCCTCGCGCTTGTCGTACTGCTTCTTGCCCTTGGCCAGGCCGATGGTCGCCTTGATGCGTCCCTTGCTGTAGTGCAGGTCCAACGGCACCAGCGCGTAACCGGCGCGCTCGACCTTGCCGATCAGCTTGTCGATCTCGTGGGCGTGCAGCAGCAGCTTGCGGGTGCGGGTGGGGTCGGCGTGAACATGCGTGGACGCGCTGGTCAGCGGCGTGATGTGCATGCCGAAGAGGAAGATCTCGCCGTCGCGGATGACGACGTAGGACTCCTTGATGTTGGCACGTCCGGCGCGGATGGCCTTGACCTCCCAGCCTTCGAGGACCATGCCGGCCTCGTGCTTTTCCTCGATGAAGTAGTCGTGGAAGGCCTTGCGGTTGTCGATGATGCTCATAGGGTCTGGGTCGGTCCGGGCGTGCGGGCGAAGCGCGGCGGCTTTGCGGTAGAATCGCGCATTCTAGCAGTTCGCCCACGCCCCGAAGCTCTCGCACAATGGCCGAAGTCAACAAGCTTGTCCTGATCGAATTCACTCCGGCACAGATGTTCGAGCTGGTCGACCGTTGCGAAGACTATCCGGGCTTCCTGCCCTGGTGCGGTGGCGCCGAGGTTCATGCACGTACCGATACGCTGACTGCGGCGACCATCCATATCAATTACCACGGCATCAAGGCGCACTTCAGCACCGAGAACGACAAGCAGCCGCCGCGCGAGATGCTCATCCGTCTGAAGGAAGGTCCGTTCCGTCACCTGAACGGCCACTGGCGCTTCACCCCGCTGGGCGATACCGCGTGCAAGATCGAGTTCGGCCTGCATTACGAGTTCTCCAGCAAGCTGCTGGAAAAGGCGCTGGGGCCGGTGTTCAGCCATATCGCCAATACCTTCGTCGATTCCTTCGTCAAGCGTGCGGCGCAGGTTTATCCAAAGGACTGAGAAAGTGGCCGACAGCATCAACGTGGAAGTGAGCTACGCATTGCCGCATCGCCAGGAGCTGGTGCGCGTGAGGCTGCCGTCCGGGGCGACCGTGCGTGAGGCGGTGGAGGCCTCGGGTCTGCTGCAGAAATACCCCGAGATCGAGCTCGACGGCAAGAACAAGCTGGGGGTCTATGCCAAGCTGGCAAAGGCCGACGCGGTCTTGCGCGACCGTGACCGTGTGGAGATCTATCGTCCGCTGATCGCCGACCCCAAGGCGGTGCGCAAGAAGCGCGCAGATGAGGGCAAGGTGATGAAGAAGGGGGGCGGCTCGGGCGAGGAGGGCTGAGCCCGGCTTACCCGCGGAGCGGTTCGGTTCGCCGGGCCAGCGGCCAGCACAGTCGAGTCCGGGTTTCAGCCTGTACTGACGACCGTCTGGCGCCGGCCCTGCATTCGGTGCCCCGGGCCGGCAGCCCGGTCCCGTTCACTGGCCTACTGGCATTCCCGATCAAGAAAGGCCTGAATCTGTGCAGCCTGTTGTTCGCGGGCTGCGTCATCGAGGAACTCCCTGCTGCCGTCCTCGTTGAAGCGGGCGACCCGCTGTCCACCCTGTAGTGCGGCGAGCTGCGCACGTGCCTGGCTGCAGGCACGCTGTCGCTCCTCCTCGCGTTTGGCGTCCGCCTCGGCTTTTGCCTGGGCCTCGGCCTCTTCCGCGCGGCGCTTGCGGAACTCCAGCTCGCGTTCGGCAAGGGTGGGCGGACTCTGCGGCTGAGCGGCACCCTGGGCGGCCTCCGTCGCGGCTCCGCCTTCTTCCGGTTCTGCCTGTGGAGGCGGAGGCGGGCGGCGCGCCGGACCAATGACCTTGACGTCCCCGGTCTTTGGCGGGGTGTCCGCGTAATGCGTGCGGCCATCCTTGTCGGTCCAGGTGTAGATCTGCGCCGCGGCGGAGAATGCGGCGAACAGCGCGCCCAGCAGGACGGCGGCGCGGGCGGAGGTGGCAAACGGGGCTCTGTGGATGGCCATGGCTGCGGATTTCCCTGATGTTGCACTGCTTACATGACGCGGGGGCGGTCTGTATAATACGGATTTGGTCGAAAGGATAGAAGCCATGCGAGTGATCCAGAAGGCGCTGACGTTCGATGACGTCCTTCTCATCCCCGCCCATTCCAGCGTCCTGCCCAGGGACGTCAGTCTCCAGACCCGCCTGACCCGCCGCATCACCATCAACCTGCCGCTCGTCTCCGCGGCCATGGATACCGTGACCGAAGCCCGTCTGGCCATTGCACTGGCGCAGGAAGGCGGGATCGGTATCGTGCACAAGAACCTCACCGCCAAGGAACAGGCGGCCGAGGTGCTCAAGGTCAAGCGTTTCGAGTCGGGTGTGCTGAAGGACCCGATGACCATTCCGCCGACGATGAGCGTGCGCGAGGTGATGGCGCTGACCCGGCAGAACAAGTTCTCCGGCCTGCCGGTGGTCGAAGGGCGGAAGGTGGTGGGCATCGTCACCAACCGCGACCTGCGTTTCGAGACCAATCTCGATCAGTCGGTGTCCGCCATCATGACCCCGCAGGACCGCCTGGTGACGGTGCGCGAGGGCACCAGCCTGGACGAGGCGCGCGCGCTGCTGCACAAGCACCGCCTGGAACGTGTGCTGGTGGTCAATGACGCGGGCGATCTCTGCGGCCTGATCACCGTGAAGGACATGATGAAGGCCACCGAGCACCCGAGCGCGGCCAAGGACGAGCAGGGCCGCCTGCGCGTCGGCGCGGCGATCGGCGTGGGTGCCGGCACCGAGGAACGTGCCGAGCTGCTGGCCGAAGCCGGTGTGGATGTGATCGTGGTCGATACCGCCCACGGCCATTCCCAGGGCGTGCTCGACCGGGTGAACTGGGTCAAGAAGCGTTTCCCGCATGTGGACGTGATCGGCGGCAACATCGCCACCGGCGACGCCGCCCGTGCGCTGGTCGATGCCGGCGCGGACGCGGTCAAGGTCGGCATCGGCCCGGGCTCCATCTGCACCACCCGCATCATCGCCGGCGTGGGCGTGCCGCAGATCACCGCCATCGACAACGTCTCCAGCGCGCTGGCTGCGGCCGGCGTTCCGCTGATCGCCGACGGCGGCATCCGCTTCTCCGGCGACATCGCCAAGGCCATGGCGGCCGGTGCCAGCGCGGTGATGCTTGGCGGCCTGTTCGCCGGCACTGAAGAGGCGCCGGGCGAGACGGTGCTCTACCAGGGACGGTCCTACAAGTCCTACCGCGGCATGGGGTCGCTCGGCGCGATGCAGCAGGGCGCGGCCGACCGCTACTTCCAGGACAGTACCGCCAACGTGGACAAGCTGGTGCCGGAAGGCATCGAAGGCCGCGTGCCCTACAAGGGGCCGGTCACCGCGGTGATCCACCAGCTGGTCGGCGGCCTGCGCGCCTCCATGGGCTATCTCGGCTGCGCGAGCATCGCCGCCATGCACGAGCGTGCGCAGTTCGTCGAGATCACTTCGGCGGGTGTGCGCGAGTCGCATGTGCACGACGTGCAGATCACCAAGGAAGCACCCAACTACCACGTCGATTGATCGACGCGATCCTGATCCGAGGCGGCCGCGGCCGCCTCTCTTCTTTTCCGGAAGACGATTCCATGTCCCACCAGAAGATCCTCATCCTCGATTTCGGCTCCCAGGTCTCGCAACTCATCGCCCGCCGCGTGCGCGAGCAGCAGGTGTACTGCGAACTCCATCCCTTCGATGTGTCGGACGCCTTCGTACGCGAGTACGCGCCCAGCGGCATCATCCTGTCCGGCGGTCCGAACTCGGTTTACGAGGCGGTGGACTGGAAGGCGCCGCAGGTGGTGTTCGAACTCGGCGTGCCGGTGCTGGGCATCTGCTACGGCATGCAGACCATGGCCGAACAGCTCGGCGGCAAGGTGGAGAGCTCCAGCAAGCGCGAGTTCGGTTATGCCGAGATGCGCGCGCGCGGCCATTCGAAGCTCTTCAACGGCATCCAGGACCGCAGCAACGACGAAGGCCACGGCCTGCTCGACGTGTGGATGAGCCATGGCGACAAGGTCACCGAACTGCCGGCCGGCTTCAAGGTCATCGGCAGCAGCGAGTCCTGCCCGGTCGCCGCGATGGCCGACGAGGACCGCGGCTTCTATGCGGTGCAGTTCCACCCGGAAGTCACCCACACCATCAAGGGCAAGGAGATCATCGCGCGCTTCGTGCACGAGATCTGCGGTTGCGGCCATGACTGGAACATGCCGGATTACGTCGCCGAGGCGGTGGAGAAGATCCGCGCCCAGGTGGGCGACGAGGAGGTCATCCTCGGCCTGTCTGGCGGGGTGGATTCCTCCGTGGCAGCCGCCTTGATCCACCGTGCGATCGGCGACCAACTCACCTGCGTGTTCGTGGACAACGGCCTGCTGCGCCTGAACGAGGCCGAGCAGGTGATGCAGACCTTTGCGCGCTCGCTGGGCGTGAAGGTCATCCACGTGGATGCCACCGATCAGTTCATGGGCCACCTCAAGGGGGTGTCCGACCCGGAACAGAAGCGCAAGATCATCGGCCGCGAGTTCGTCGAAGTCTTCCAGGCCGAGGCGGCGAAGCTGCCCAAGGCAAAATGGCTCGCCCAGGGCACCATCTACCCGGACGTGATCGAATCGGCCGGCGCCAAGACCGGCAAGGCGCACGCCATCAAGAGCCACCACAACGTCGGCGGCCTGCCCGAGACGCTCAACCTCAAGCTGCTCGAACCGCTCCGTGACCTGTTCAAGGACGAGGTGCGCGAGCTCGGCGTGGCGCTCGGCCTGCCGCATGACATGGTCTATCGCCATCCTTTCCCGGGTCCGGGCCTGGGCGTGCGCATCCTCGGCGAGGTCAAGAAAGAGTTCGCCGACCTGCTGCGCCGTGCCGACGCCATCTTCATCGACGAGCTGCGCGCGGCCGACTGGTACGACAAGACCAGCCAGGCCTTCGCCGTGTTCCTGCCGGTGAAGAGCGTGGGTGTGATGGGCGACGGGCGCACCTACGAATACGTGGTAGCGCTGCGCGCGGTGCAGACCCAGGACTTCATGACCGCGCACTGGGCGGAACTGCCGCACAGCCTGCTCGGCAAGGTCAGCAACCGCATCATCAACGAGGTGCGCGGCATCAACCGGGTGGTGTACGACATCTCCGGCAAGCCGCCGGCGACCATCGAGTGGGAGTGATCCGCATCTAGCGCCACACGCCGCCGGGCCGCCAACGCGCCCGCGGCGGCGGACTCGGGACGGCGCATGTGCGGCCGCACAGGATCGCCATAGAGCTTGTCTGACTGGCGCCTGCGCCTTGCACCGCGATGGTGCGCAGCTTGATTGACGTTTACGTTAACGTCAGAATGCGCGTCTTCGTCCGGCGCCCAGCCGCCGGCGGTACGGATTTCCCGCACAGCGGGCCGCATTGACCCAAGGAGACGCCATGACCGCCCTCGAGCAGTTCCTGCAGGCGCGCGACTTTCTGCTCGCGCATCGCACCGACTACGCCACCGCCTACGCCGGTTTCCGCTGGCCGCAGCTCACCGAGTTCAACTGGGCGCTGGATTACTTCGACGTCATGGCCAGGGGCAACGACGCGCCCGCGCTGTGGATCGTCGAGGAGGACGGTCGGGAGGCGCGCCTGAGCTTTGCCGAGATGTCGCGGCGCTCCAACCAGGTGGCCAACTGGCTGCGCGCGCAGGGCGTCAAGCGCGGCGAGCGCATCCTGCTGATGCTGGGCAACGAAGTGCCGCTGTGGGAAACCATGCTGGCGGCGATCAAGCTGGGCGCGGTGGTGATTCCCGCCACCACGCTGCTCACCGCCGACGACCTGGCCGACCGCCTGGAGCGCGGCCAGGTGGCGCACGTGGTGATCGGCGCCGCCCACGCGGACAAGTTCGCGGATCTCTCCGGCAGCTACACCCGCATCGTGGTCGGCGGCGCCCGCGAGGGCTGGCTGGACTTCGCCGACAGCCATGGCGCACCGGTCGAGTTCGCGCCCGATGGCGTGACCCGCGCCACCGATCCGCTGCTGCTGTACTTCACCTCCGGCACCACCTCGCGGCCCAAGCTGGTGCAGCACACCCACCAGTCCTATCCGGTGGGCCACCTGTCCACCATGTACTGGATCGGCCTGCAGCCGGGCGACCGCCACATGAACATCAGCTCGCCGGGCTGGGCCAAGCACGCCTGGAGCTGCTTCTTCGCGCCGTGGAACGCGGGTGCCTGCGTGTTCCTCTACAACTACTCGCGTTTCGACGCCAAGGCGCTGCTCGACGTGCTGGTGAAGTACGAGATCAGCACCCTGTGCGCGCCGCCCACCGTGTGGCGCATGCTGATCCAGCAGGACCTGGCCGCGGTGAAGACCCAGCTGCGCGAGCTGATCGGCGCGGGCGAGCCGCTCAACCCCGAGGTCATCGAGCAGGTCAAGCGCGCCTGGGGCATCACCATCCGCGACGGTTTCGGCCAGACCGAGACCACCGCCCAGGTCGGCAACACCCCGGGCCAGGTGCTCAAGCCGGGTTCGATGGGCCGCCCGCTGCCGGGCTACCGCATCGCGCTGCTCGACACCGAAGGCCGCGCGTCGACCGAAGGCGAGATCTCGCTGCCGCTGGACGCGCGTCCGCTCGGCCTGATGGCGGGCTACGCCGGTGATGAGGACAAGACCGCCGAGGTGATGCGCGACGGTCACTACCACACCGGTGACGTGGCCAGTATCGACGAGGACGGCTACATCACCTACGTCGGCCGTGCGGACGACGTGTTCAAGGCCTCCGACTACCGCATCAGCCCCTTCGAGCTGGAAAGCGTGCTGATCGAGCACCCCGCAGTGGCCGAAGCCGCGGTGGTGCCCAGCCCGGACCCGGTGCGCCTGGCCGTGCCCAAGGCCTGCGTGATCCTCGCCCCCGGCCATCAGCCGAGCGCCGAGCTGGCGCGCGACATCCTGGCCTTCGCGCGTGGCAAGCTCGCGCCTTACAAGCGCATCCGTCGGCTCGCCTTCGTCGATCTGCCCAAGACCATCTCCGGCAAGATCCGCCGCGTGGAGTTGCGCAAGGCCGAGGAAGGGCGTGACGCGACGGTACGCGCCGAGCATGAGTTCTTCGAGGAAGACTTCCCCGACCTCAAGGGCTGACGCGCTGCTTGCAGCCGGTTTCCTGCGAGAACAGCGACAGCGCCAGCGACAGCGCGATGCATGCTGCGATCAGCAGGAAGCCGGCCTGGAAGGCTTCGGGCGGATAGATCCGCACGCCGCCTTCCAGCACGCCGGTCCAGTGGCGGTCCAGCACCCAGCCGACCGCCGGCTGCAGCAGCATGCCGCCCATCAGCGGGCCCATGTTGCACACTCCGGACGCCGTGCCTGCGAGGTGCGGCGGCACCGATTCCTTGTTGAACGCGAAGCCGATGATCAGGTTGCCGGCGGCGAAACCGGCCACCAACAGCACCGCGACCAGTGCCGGCAGCGGCAGGTGCACCAGCCCGAGCAGCCCCCAGCACACCAGCGCCACCGCGCAACCGGCCACATGCAGCGGCTTGCGCCGGCCGATACGTTGCGACCAGGTCCCCATCAGCGGCCCGCCCAGCGCCCAGGCCACCAGCAGGGCGGAGGTGATGGCCGCCGCGCTGCCCGCGTCCAGACCGTAGGCCTGGCGCAGGTAGGGCACGCCCCACAGGCCGCCGAAGGTGAGCACCGCGCCGGCCACGCCGATGGGTGAGATCAGCAGGATCCACACGTTGCGGTAACTCAACACCTGCAGCACGCCCTGCAGCACCGAACCGTGGTGGCCGCCGCCTTCCGCCACCGGGTGATGGCTTGCATAGCCGCGGTCGGCCGGATCGTTGCGCACCCGCAGCCAGATGGCCACCGCCAGCAGCGCGGTGACCCCCGCCGAGACCAGCATCACCGGCCGCCAGCCGAAGGCCTCCACCAGCATGCGCAGCGGCACGCCGCCGAACACCCCGCCGCAGATGCCGACGAACAGCGCCATGCCCGAGGCCAGCGCGAACTGCTGCGGCGCAAACCAGTGGGTGGCGAGCTTGAGCATGGAGACGAAGGCCACCGCCACCGAGCCGCCGATCAGCAGGCGGCCGAAGCTCGCCCAGCCCACGTCCGCGCTGAAGGCGAACAGCACGGTGCCGGCGGCGGCCAGCGCGGCGCCGGCGGTGAGCAGCTTGCGCGCGCCCCAGCGGTCGGCGAGCACACCGGTGGGGATCTGCATGACCACGTAGGAATAGAAGTAGAAGGCCGACAGGTTGCCCAGCGCGGCGCCGCTGATGGCGAACTCGGCCATCAGCCGGTCGGCCATCACCGCGGGGGCGACGCGTTGGTAGAAACCGATCAGGTAGAGCAGGGCGCCGAGACCCCAGACGCTCCAGGCCAGGGCGGCGGGCGGAAAACTTTTCTTGTCGGGCACGGGGGTAAGGTCCGTCGAGCGGACTTCTTGATGTGATGCGCCCGACGATACCGCGCGGCCGGTGCACGGGGCAAGCCGCGCGCTCAGCTGTCGGCTTGTGGCTCTCCGTTGCCGCCGGACGAGGGCAGGCTGTCGCCGTTGCGCCCGAGGGTGAAGCAGAAGCGTGCGCCCTTGTCCGGCTCGCCGTGCGCCCAGATGTGCCCGCCGTGGCGCTGGACGATGCGCGCCACGGTTGCCAGGCCGACGCCGGTGCCCTGATAGTCGCGCTCGTGGTGCAGGCGCTGGAAGGCGCCGAACAGCTTGTCGGCGTAGCGCATGTCGAAGCCGGCGCCGTTGTCGTGCACGCAGTAGCTGCACTCGCCCGATTCGTCGCGCGAATGAATGACGCGGATCTGCGCTTCGTCACGCCGGCTGGTGAACTTCCAGGCATTGCCGAGCAGGTTCTCCAGCGCGATGCGCAGCAGGCTGGGGTCGGCATCGACATGCAGGCCGGGCTCGATCTCGAAGCTGACCTTGCGCTGCGGCTCGCTCTGCCTGAGTTCCTGGGCGATCTCCGCCACCATTGCGGAAAGATCGACCTCCTGGCGCTCGAGGTTCTGGCGCGACACGCGGGCGAGGTTGAGGAGGTCGTCGATCAGCATGCCCATGCGCTGCACCGCCGCGCGCATGCGCTGGAACAGCATGCGGGCTTCGTCGTCGAAGGCCTGGTCGTAGTCGGTGGCGAGGATCACGCTGTAGCCGTCGATGGCGCGCAAGGGCGCGCGCAGGTCGTGAGACACCGAGTAACTGAAGGCCTCCAGTTCCTTGAGCGCGGCAGTGAGTTGCGCGGTGCGTTCGGCGACGCGCGATTCGAGCTCGCGGTTCATGTCGCGCATGCTGGCTTCGGTGGCCAGCCGCTCCGAGATGTCAGAGGCGATGCACAGCAGCCGGTTCTCGCCGTCCAGTTCGATGTTGCGGGCGAAGAAATCGAAGGGCAGGTGCTGGCCGTCGCGAGTGATGAGTTCGGCCCGTGCGGTCGCCTCGCCGTCCCGCAGGGCGCGCTCCATGCGTTGCTTCAGCAGGGCCTTGTCCTTGGGCGCCACCAGGCGCATCGCCAGCATGTCGGCGATCTCCGCGTCGTCGTAACCCAAGGTCTGGGCGAAGAAGCGGTTCCACAGCGAGATGGTGCCGTTCGGGCGCACCACCAGCAGGGCGATCGGCAGGCTGTCGACCAGTGTGCGCGTGAACACGAGCTCGCTTTGCAGCCGCGCCTCGGCACGCTTGCGCTCGGTGATGTCGCCGATCGAGCCGACCATGCGGTAGGCCTGGCCATGCTCATTGCGCTGGGCCAGTCCGCGGGCCAGCACCCAGCGGAACTCGCCGCCGCGGTCGAGCACGCGGTACTCGCATTCGAAGTGCGGTGTCTGGCCCTTGAGGTGGGCGATGAGCGCGGACTGGAAGCGCGCGCGGTCCTGCACGTGGATGAGCTTGAGCCATTCGTCGCTGGTAGTGCGCAGGTGCTCGCCCTCCGTGCCCAGCAGGCTGAGCAGGCGGCTGGAGAGGAACAGCGAGTGGCTGACCGGGTTCCAGTCCCACAGGCCCTCGTTGGTGCCGCGCATGGCCAGCGCGTAGCGGGTCTCGCTCTCGTTCAGCATGCTCTCGGCCTCGTGCTGGGCCGAGATGTCCTCGACGATGCCGACGCCGCCGCTTACATTGCCGTGAGTGTCGAACACCGGCGTGGCGCGCAACCTGACGCGGATATGGCGCCCCGACAGGGTGGTGGCGTATTCGCCCGTGTAACGTCCTGGCTGGCCACTCAGGGTGACGCGCAGCGGATCGAGGATGCGCGGATCGCGCAGCGTGCTCATGTCCAGGCGGTACAGGGCAGCGGCCGGCGCCTGCAGGATTTCCGCGAAACGGTCGTTGAACTCGGTGATGCGCAGGTCGCGGTCGTAGTGGAAGATGCCGACCGGCAGGTTATTCACCAACGAACGGTAGCGCGACTCTTCGGCCTCGAGGCGGCGCAAGGTTTCCGCACCGGGGTCGGCGGCCTGCTCGGCGTCCGCGGCGGGCGGGTCGGACAGCACGCCGCTGGCGAGCAGGGCGGCCAGCGGGGCGAGCAGCACGAAACCCCAGAATCTGAGCTCGCCGGCAGCTTCCTGCAGGCCGATGGTTGCGGCCAGCGGGTCGGCAAACAGCACCACGACGATTGCCGTGGCGAGGTAGCCGGAGAGGCCGCGAATCAAGGGAGCATAGTCACGCCGTGCTGCCTCGTCGCGGGCGGACGCGGGGCAGTTCATGAGTTCCGGATAATACGATGGTGGTAGAGGTCGGCTATTCGGGGAATCCGCAGTCGGGTATACCCGTCGTGCTGCCGCAGGGCAATACCGGGGACTCCCATGAAGATCGGCTCGGGTACACTGATGCCCTGATCGACAATGCGGTCCAGGACATGACGGACGAGGAATACATGCGCGCCGCGCTGGAGCAGGCGCGGCTGGCGGGCAGTTGCGGCGAGGTGCCGGTGGGCGCGGTGGTGGTGCTCGACGGCGAGATCGTCGGGCGCGGCTTCAACCAGCCCATCGGTCGCCACGACCCCACCGCTCACGCCGAGGTGATGGCCCTGCGCGACGCCGGCGAACGTCTGGGCAACTACCGTCTGCCGGGTTGCGAGCTCTACGTCACCCTGGAGCCCTGCGCCATGTGTTCCGGCGCGATCATGCATGCGCGCGTGAGTCGCGTGGTGTTCGGCGCGCGCGACCCCAAGACCGGTGTGGCCGGCAGCGTCATCGACCTGTTCCAGGAAAAGCGGCTAAACCACCACGCCACCATCGTCGGCGGCGTGCTGGCCGAAGAGTGCGGCGCCTTGCTGTCGAGCTTCTTTGCCGCCCGCCGCGGACGGACGCTGACCGCCTGAGGCGAGCCGTCGCGATGCGCATAGAAGTGAGTCTCTCGCGTCAGGAACTGGCCCTCGTCGGCGACGACGGGGCCTGCATCCGCCGCTATCCGGTATCGACCGCCGCGCGCGGTGCCGGCGAACTGCAGGACAGCGGCTGCACCCCGCGCGGGCGCCATGTGGTGCGTGCGCGCATCGGCGCCGGGGCGCCGGCAGGCACGGTTTTCCGTGGACGGCGGCCTACCGGCGAGTGCTGGAGTGCCGAGCTGGCGGCAGCCAACCCGGCGCGCGACTGGATCCTGTCGCGCATCCTGTGGCTCTCGGGCTGCGAGCCCGGGCGCAACCGCTTGGGCGCGGTCGACAGCATGCGGCGCTACATCTACATCCACGGTACCGGCGACGACCAGCCGATGGGTGAGCCGCGTTCGCACGGCTGTATCCGCATGCGCAACCGCGACGTGGTGGAACTGTTCGACCTGGTGGCCGCAGGCACCGAGGTCGTCATCGGGGAGTAAGGCGATGGAAGATGCTCTGAGCTTGCGCATTGTGGACTGGCCGGAGGCCGAAGCGCTGGTGATGCCGCTGCGCGAGGCGGTGTTCGTGGTCGAGCAGGGGGTGCCGGCGGAGCTCGAACGCGACGAATTCGACGCGGTGAGCCGGCACGCGGTGGCACAGGACACCAACGGGGCGGTGATCGCCACCGGCCGCCTGCTGCCGGACGGACATGTCGGCCGCATGGCGGTGGCGGCGAACGCTCGTGGTCGCGGCGTCGGTGGCCGGGTGCTGGAAGCGCTGGTGGCGGAAGCGGGTGTGCGCGGGCTGGCCGAGGTGGTGCTCAATGCACAGTTGCAGGCGGAGGCCTTCTATCGCCGTCACGGCTTCGTGCCCGAAGGCGGGGTATTCCTGGACGCCGGTATCGAGCATCGCTGCATGCGGCGCCCCTGCCGGGGGTAGGGTGCCGGGCTGTGCCGCGCTAACCGCGGTTCAGCCGTCAGCCGATGCTTCGATGGTGAAGCCGTGGGTCGCCTCGCCGGCCAGTTCGCCGTCTTCCGCCCAGGTCCATTCGCGCAGCCTGACCTGACCGTCGCGCCGGATCGACAGGAAGGTCGAGCAGCGGGTGCCGTAGCCGGGCGCGCGGATGAAGGCGGGCGACAGCCAGCGCTCCCACTCCCGGCTGACCCCGGTCTGCGGCAGGTGTTCGTCGGTGGCCGGCTCGCCGTCGCGCAGCAGTGCCAGCATGGCGGCTTCGTCCGGTTCGTCGGCCAGGACTGCGGCGAAGCGTTCGCGGGCGAGGCGGACCTTGGGCCAGGGGGTGTCGAGCAAGTGGTTGGACAGGCCGTAGATGCCCGGCTCCAGCATGCGCACCTCACCCGTGGTGCTGGCGTAGATGCCGAGCCGTTCGCCATCGCCCACCAGCAGGTTGAAGGCGGCGTAATGCGCGGCGTGTGCGGCGATGCGCGCCAGCGTCTGCGAGGCGTCGTCGTCCGTATCCAGGCAGTCGCGCACCAGCAGGCCGCGCGAGGGCGCGCCTTCGCGGCGCAGCGTGGGATCGCGGAAATTGGTCAGCGCGGCGAAGCGGCCGTTGCGGCTGACGCCCATCCACGTGCCGCCGCCTTCCAGGTCGCGCCCGGCGAGCACCTGCGGGCGGTCGGGCCACCAGTGCGCCGCGGACGCGGGGCGGGCGAGGAACTCGTCGCGGTTGGCGGCCACCACCAGCGGATAGTCGTGATGCGCCCGCCAGGCCAGCACGATCAGGCACATTCGACGAACTGCTCCAGATGGCGGGCGCTGCCGGTTTCCACCATGTCGGTGAGCTTGTGCTCGGCCACCGCTTCGGTCAGCGCGTGCTCGAAGCTCGCCGGGCTGGTGACCGCCTCATACACTTCCATCCAGGTGCGGTCGTCGCCGCGACGGTGCATGAGGCGGCCGCTCACCCCGGTGCGCCGCGCCAGCGCGGCCTGCATGGCGAGGATGCTGGCCGCGGCTTCCGCGTCGTCGATGTCCTCGCGCACGCGGAAGTACACGTAGTAGCTGATCGGCTCGGTGGCTTGGTCCATGGTTCAGCCCAGGGAGTAGGGAAGGTCGAGGAAGGCGAGGCGCGGGCCGTCGGGGCTGCCCAGATGCACCTCGCCGGTTTCGTGGCTGCTGGTCTGCAGCACGGCCAGCGCCTCGAAGCCGCCGCCCGGGGCCGGCGCAGCATTGACGATCTGCCCGGCCGACTGTTCGCCGAAGTCCGGTGCGTAGAGATCGGCAGCCGGTGCGGGCGCGGTGTCGCCGTCGATGCGTACGCGGTACATGCGCTTCTTGAGCTTGCCCAGGTACTGGGTGCGGGCGACGATCTCCTGGCCGGGATAGCAGCCCTTGTTGAAGCTCACTCCACCGATGAGCTCGAAGTTGAGCATCTGCGCGACGAAGAGCTCCTGCGTGGCGGCGGTGATCAGCGGCAGGCCGGCGCGGATCATCGCCAGCGTCCAGGCGTCGGTGCCGGCTGCCTCGGCGCCGGCTTCGCGCAGTGCGGCGAAGCGGGTCGGGGCTGCGTCGATCGGGACGGCCACCATGTAGCTGTCCGCGGTCAGGCGGATCACGCGGGTGTCGCCCGCGGCCTGATGGCGCATGGCGGCCGCCGGGCGCTGCAGGCCGGCGGCTTCCAGCACCGCTTCGGCCCGCGGGCCGCTCACGCCGATTAGCGCCAGTTCCTCGTTGGCATCGGTGAGCTTCGCCTTGCTGCGCAGGATGTACATCGACAGCTTCTTGAGCATCGCCGGCTGGATGTCCGCGGCCAGCGCGATCAGATGGCCGTCGGCCTCGCGCCACATCAGCAGGCTGGCCAGCATCCGCCCCTTGGGGGTGTTGAAGCTGTTCAGCGTGGCGACGTCCTCGGCAAGCTTGTTGACCTCGTTGGACAACAGGTTGTGCAGGAAGGGCGCGGAATCCTCGCCGCGGCTGCGGAGCAGGCCGAGATGCAGCAAAGGCACCACGATGGTGGCGCCTTCCGCGGGAGCGGGGTCGAAGTGGACATGACCGGCGTCGATGCGGGCGCCGGCCTTGGCAAGGTAGTCGGTCCAGGTCGTGTTCATGGTTCGGGTCTTGCGAAGTCGGATGGTCGGGGCGGGCGGAATGGTCCGGGCGTCGGGCGCAGAACGTGCAGTATTATAGAGCCCCCTTGCCCGGGGGCTGCCGCGATGTTTGCGGGGCGTCCGGTGCGCTTTCGGTCATCCGTCACGCATGAAGCTTCTGCTGCGCCTCGTCCTCCTGCTCGTCGTGCTCGCCGGCCTGGCTGCGGCCGCGGTGTGGTGGATTGCCGCCCGCCCGCTGGTGCTGCCCGCGCCGGTGGTCGACTTCACCGTGCAGCGCGGGCACAACATGCGCCAGGCGGCCAACGCGATCGCGGCAGCCGGCGTGCCGGTGGAGCCGCGCCTGCTCTACTGGACCGCGCGCCTGGCAGGCAAGGCCCAGCATATCAAGGCCGGCAGCTACGAGGTGCATGCGGGCCTGACCATCTGGCAGCTGATCCTCAAGCTGTCCAGCGGCGATGTCTCGCAGGCGGACCTGACCCTGGTCGAAGGCTGGAACTTCCGCCAGATGCGTGCGGCGGTCGAGGCCCATCCCTTTCTCGAACAGGACGCCACGGCTCTCTCGGATGCGGAGATCCTGCAGCGCATCGGCGCCGCCGAGACGCACCCCGAGGGGCTGTTCTTCCCCGACACCTATCTGTTCGACAAGTACTCCAGTGCGCTGGCGCTCTACCGGCGCGCCTATCAGGCCATGCAGCAGCGCCTGCAGCGCGAGTGGGAGACGCGCCAGGCCGGCCTGCCGCTGGCTTCGCCCTACGAGGCGCTGATCCTCGCTTCCATCGTCGAGAAGGAAACCGGGCGGCCGGAGGACCGCGGCCTGGTCGCCTCGGTGTTCGTGAACCGCCTGCGCATCGGCATGCGCCTGCAGACCGACCCGACGGTGATCTACGGCTACGGCGAAGCCTTCGAAGGCCGGCTGCGCCGCCGCCATCTCGACACCGACCACCCCTGGAACACCTACACCCGCGCCGGCCTGCCGCCCACACCGATTGCGCTGCCGGGCATGGACTCGCTGCGCGCCGCGCTGCAGCCGCCGGCGTCGGAGTACTTCTACTTCGTGTCCCGGGGCGACGGCAGCAGCCAGTTCTCGCGCAACCTCGCCGAGCACAACCGGGCGGTCAACCGCTATCAGCGCGGAGGCAAGGGCAGTTGAATCACACTGGATCGAGAGCACGTTTCATCACCTTCGAAGGCATCGACGGCGCGGGCAAGAGCAGCCAGATCGCGGCCGTGGTCGAGTTGCTGCGCGCGCGCGGCATCGAGGTGGAGCAGACCCGGGAGCCCGGCGGTACGCCGCTCGGCGAACGCCTGCGCGAGCTGCTGCTGCATGAAGCCATGCATCTGGAGACCGAGGCCATGCTGATGTTCGCCGCGCGCCGCGAGCACCTGGCCGCACGCATCCTGCCGGCACTGGCCGCCGGACGCTGGGTGGTCTCCGACCGCTTCACCGATGCGACCTACGCCTACCAGGTGGGCGGGCGCGGGCTGGACGAGGCGCGCTTCGACGCCCTCGAGCGCTGGGTGCACCCGGACTTCCAGCCCGACCTCACGCTGGTCTTCGACCTGCCGCCGGCGGTGGCAGCGGCCCGCGTGGCCAATACCGGCGCGGCGCCCGACCGCTTCGAGCGCGAGCAGCGCGACTTCTTCGAGCGCGTGCGCGAGGCCTATCTGCTGCGCGCGCGCCGCGACTCGGGCCGGATGCGGGTGGTCGATGCGAACCGGCCGCCCGAGGAGATCCGGGCGGAAGTCGAAGCCATCGTGAACGAGCGCTGTCTCGCATGATCCACCCCTGGCTTGCGCCCACCTGGCAACGCCTGCTCGACCTGGGTGAGCGTCTGCCGCATGCGCTGCTCTTCGTCGGTCCGCCGGGCCTGGGCAAGCGCGATCTTGCCGAAGCACTGGCCGCCCGGCTGCTGTGCGACGCACCGGGCGCCGACGGCCACGCCTGCGGGCACTGCCCGGCCTGCCAGTGGCGGCTCTCCGGCAACCACCCGGACCTGATGCGCATCGTGCCTGCGGCCGATGCCGTTGCCGAGGCGGGCGAAGGGGAGGGCGCGGCCGAGCCCGGTGCCGGCAAGGCCAAGTCCTCGCAGATCCTGATCGAGCAGATCCGCGCGCTGCAGGAGTCGCTGACGGTGACCGGGCACCACGGCAGCCGCCGCGTGGTGGTGTTGGACCCGGCCGAGGCGATGAACGTGTTTACCGCCAACGCGCTGCTCAAGCTGCTCGAAGAACCGCCGGCCGGCTGCGTGTTCCTGCTGGTGTCCTCCGCCCCGCGCCGCCTGCTGCCCACCATCCGCAGCCGCTGCCAGCAATGGTCGTTCTCCCGGCCGCCGGCCGAGGCGCTCACCACTTGGCTGGCCGCGCACGACGACGAGGCCGCCGGCCTGCTGGCGCTCACCGGCGGCTTGCCGCTGGCCGCCGAGCGCATGGCGGAGCAGGGTGCCGGCAGCCTGCTGGCCCGCTTCGTACGAGACATCGAACAGTTGCCCGCGGGCGACCCGCTGCGCCTGGCGGCTCAATGGGAGAGCTGGCTGAAGTCCAAGGAGGCACTGGCTGCCGGCTTCGGCATGGCGACGCTGGTCGACTGGATGCAGCGCTGGGTGGTGGACGTCGCCGCGCTGCGCCTGGGAGGGCGGGTGCGTTTCTTCCCGGCCCGCCAGGGCGCGCTCGAAGCGCTCGCGGCGCGCACCAGCATCGCCAGCGCGAGCAACTGCTACAATGAATTCGCCCAGATCCGCCGGGTCGCCCAGCATCCGCTCAATGCCAGGTTGATGCTGGAGGACATGCTGATGCGCTATGCGCGCGCCCTATCGGGATCCAGAACATGAGTGAGCAGGCCAAGCCCCAGGTGGCGCGCCCCAGCGTGCTGTCGCTGAACATCAACTCCAAGTCGGCCCTCTACGCCGCCTACATGCCTTTCCTGGTGAACGGGGGGATCTTCGTACCCACCCCCAAGAGCCACACCTTGGGCGACGAGGTGTTCATGCTGCTGCAGCTGATGGACGACCCGACCAAGCATCCGGTGGCCGGCACCGTGGTATGGGTCACCCCGCACGGTGCGCAGGGCGGCAAGACCCAGGGCGTGGGCGTGCACTTCAGCGAGGACGAATCCGGCAAGGCGGTCAAGCACCGCATCGAGCAGATCCTCGCCGGGCATCTCGGGTCCAATCGCCCCACCCACACCATCTGAGCGCATCAACCACCCGCGACGCAGCCCGCGCCGGCGAACCGGCCGTCGGGTGCGCTGTCCCATCGGGACGCGTCCGCCAGCCAGATTTCCCATGTACGTAGATTCCCACTGCCATCTCGATTTTCCCGACCTGATCGCGCGCGAGGACGAAGTGCTCGCAGCGATGGCCGCCAGCGCCGTCACCCATGCCTTGTGCATTTCGGTGACGCTGGAGGACTTTCCCGCCGTCCGTGGTCTGGCCGAGCGCCACGGCAACCTGTACGCATCGGTCGGCGTGCATCCGGACAATGCCGACTGCGAGGAGCCCGACGAGGCCCGCCTGCTGGCGCTGGCCGATCATCCGCGGGTGGTGGCGATCGGCGAGACCGGGCTGGATTACTACTGGCACAAGGACGAGCCCGAGTGGCAGCGCGCGCGCTTCCGCACCCACATCCGCGCCGCGCGCCGTGCTGGGAAGCCGCTGATCATCCACACCCGCAATGCCGCGGCCGACACCCTGCGCCTGATGCGCGAGGAAGCGGCCGGCGAGGCGGGCGGGGTGATGCACTGCTTCACCGAGAGCCAGGAGGTGGCCGACGCCGCGCTCGACCTCGGCTTCTACATCTCCTTCTCCGGCATCGTCACCTTCAAGAATGCCAAGGCGCTCAAGGAAGTCGCCACCCGGGTGCCGCTCGACCGCCTGCTGATCGAGACCGATGCGCCCTATCTTGCCCCCACGCCCCACCGCGGCAAGACTAACGAACCGGCCTACGTGGTGCATGTGGCCGAAGAGATCGCCCGCCTGCGCAAGGAACCGCTGGAACGCATCGCGCAGGCCACTACCGACAACTTCTTCAGGCTGTTCCGCCATGCATCCCGTCATTGATCGCCTTCGTCACCTGGCCTTCGGCCTGTGTCTCGCGCTGACCGCCGGCCTTGCCCTCGCGCAGGGCAGCAGCTACGAGGATTCGCTCAGTTCCGCTCGCTTGGGCGATACCCGCCAGCTGGCGGCGCTGCTGGCGCGCGGCATCGATCCGGACACGGTGGATGCGCAGGGCAACAGCCTGTTGATCCTCGCGGCGCGCGAAGGGCACACGGACACAGTCGCCAGCCTGCTGCAGTACCGTGCGAAGCTGGGATGGCGCAATCTGGCGGGCGACAGCGCGCTGATGCTGGCGGTGCTCAAGGGCCACGAGGCCGTGGTGGACCTGCTGCTCGAGGCCGGCGCACCGGTCGAGCACGACGGCTGGGCGCCTCTGCACTATGCGGCCTTCGAGGGGCGGCTGGCGATCCTGGACAAGCTGCTCGCCCGCGGGGCGAAGATTGACGCGCTCACCCCCAACCGCGCTACCGCCTTGATGCTCGCCGCACGCAACGGTCATGTCGACGCGGTGCGTCGCCTGCTGCGCGCCGGTGCGGACACTGCGCTCAAGAACGACCGGGGACTGACCGCGGCGGAGTGGGCACGCACCCAGGGCAACACCGACATCGCCGACCTCATCGAGCAAGCCGGACGGGGACGCCGCTGACCGTCCGCCGCACGCGTTTTCCTCTGCACGCCTGCAAGCCCCGGAAAGGGGCTTTCTTTTCGCCCTGATGATCCGTTTGGGATACGATGAACGGGTTTTTCAGCGTTTGTGGCCTTTGGAAGGAGGATCGTCGATGCACAAAGGGGTCGTTGCCACCATGTTCCTTGTCGCCAGTGGGCTGTCACCGGCCCTGGCGGCGCAGGACGACGCCAAGGCCGTCGGCTGGGCGGCCGGCTGTTTTGCCTGTCACGGCCCGGACGGCCGCTCCGAAGGGGGCATGCCCACGCTCGCCGGCCAGTCGGCCGACGGCATCTACCAGGCCCTGGTCGAGTTCAAGAGCGGCAAGCGCACGGCCACGGTGATGGACCGGCACGCCAAGGGCTATTCCAACGATCAGTTGCGCCGCATCGCCGACGTGCTCGGCGCGGCGAAGGAGTGAGGGGCGCCATGGAACGCAGGAATTTCCTTCGCGGCCTCGCCGCATCGGCACTGGCCGGCAGCCTGCCGCTGAAGGCCCTTGCGCAGAACGGCGCCGGCGCGCGCGTCGTGGTGGTCGGCGGCGGCTTTGCCGGTGCGACCTGCGCACGCTACCTCAAGCGCTGGGCGCCCGCCGCTGAGGTCGTATTGATCGAAGCGGCCGAGGCCTTCGTGGCCTGCCCGATGAGCAACAGGGTGATCGGCGGGACGATGAGCATCCGCGATCTCACCCGTTCGCACGCCACGCTGTCCGCCGCCCACGGCGTGCAGGTGGTGCGCGACACGGTGACCGCAATCGATGCCGGTGCCCGGCGCGTGAGCCTCGCGCGCGGCGGCGCGATGAGCTACGACCGGCTGGTGGTCGCACCCGGTATCGATTTCGCCTACGACAGCCTGCCGGGGCTGGAGAGCGCGGCCGCCCAGGAGCAGGTGCTGCACGCCTGGAAGGCCGGGCCGCAGACCCAGGAACTGCGCCGCCGCCTGGTGGCCTTGCCGCAGGGCGGGGTGTTCGCCATCCACATTCCGGCCATGTCCTACCGCTGTCCGCCGGGGCCGTATGAGCGCGCCTGCCTGGTGGCACGCTCGCTCCAGCGCAGCAACCCGCGTGCAAAGGTGCTGGTGTTCGATGCCAACCCGGATGTGGTCGCCAAGAAGAGCCTGTTCCTCGATGCCTTCCGCAACCGCTACAAGGGCATGATCGAGTACGTGCCCAACGCCGGTTACGAGGAGATGGACGCGGCCGGCGGCGAGCTGCGTTTCGACGTGCAGGCGGGCATCAAGGCCGACCTGTGGAACGTGATCCCGCCACAGCGCGCCGGCATCATTGCTCGCAAGGCGGGGCTGGCCAACGTGGGCGGTCGCTGGTGCGAGGTCGACTTCCTGAGCTACGAGTCGAAGGTCGCGCCGGGGGTGCATGTGATCGGCGACTCGATCGCTTCGGCGCCGGGCCTGCCCAAGTCCGCGCACATGGCCAACCAGCAGGCCAAGGTGTGCGCCGCCGCGATCGCCGCCTTGCTCGCGGGCAAGCCGGTGAGCGACGAGCCCATCGTCACCAACACCTGCTACAGCTTCGTGAACGAGAAAGAAGCGATCCACGTCGCCGGCGTGTACCGCTACGACGCCGACAAGCGGACGATGGCCGCGGTGCCGGGCGCCGGCGGTTTGTCCTCGGCGGCCACCAGCGAGGAAGGTTTCATGGCGCTGGCCTGGGCCTTCAACATCCTCAACGACACCCTGGGCTGAGCCCCGGAAACGCTGCGATGGCGGGTGACGCACGGGCCTGCGCCGCCCGCCGAGTGCGACTCGAATCGTTTTCACTCCGAAGCGCACCAAAACAGGGCTATCGACGCACAAAAAAAGTGCATCAACGTTCCTTTTCCTCCAGAATGCATGGTTTTGGTGCGTTTTGGCCCGAATGTGGCCGGGAGTGGAAGGAAACGATGAAGTATCAGAGTCTTGAAGAGTTCCTCGCCTACGTGGAGGAACGCAACCCCGGCCAGCCGGAATTCCAGCAGGCGGTAGTCGAGGTGATGGAGAGCATCTGGCCCTATATCGCCGAGCATCCGCGTTACGCGGAGCACGGCTTGCTCGACCGCCTTATCGAACCTGAGCGGGCGATCGTTTTCCGTGTCTCCTGGGTGGACGACAAGGGCGAGGTCAAGGTCAATCGCGGCTACCGCATCCAGCACAGTTCGGCGATCGGCCCCTACAAGGGCGGCCTGCGCTTCCATCCCTCGGTGAATCTCTCCATCCTGAAGTTCCTCGCCTTCGAGCAGACCTTCAAGAACGCGCTCACCACCCTGCCGATGGGCGGCGGCAAGGGCGGCTCCGACTTCGACCCGAAGGGCAAGAGCCCCGGCGAAGTGATGCGCTTCTGCCAGGCCTTCGTCACCGAGCTGTATCGCCACGTCGGTTCGGACACCGACGTGCCGGCCGGCGACATCGGCGTGGGCGGGCGTGAAGTCGGCTTCATGGCCGGCATGATGAAGAAACTCTCCAACCGCGCCGACTGCGTGTTCACCGGCAAGGGCCTGTCCTTCGGCGGTTCGCTGATCCGCCCCGAGGCCACCGGCTACGGCACGGTGTACTTTGCCGAGGAAATGCTGCGCCACGCCGGTCGCAGCATGGAAGGCCTGCGCGTGTCGGTGTCCGGCTCCGGCAACGTCGCCCAGTATGCGGTGGAGAAGGCGATGGCCTTCGGCGCCAGGGTCATCACCGTATCCGATTCCAGCGGCACGGTGATCGACGAGGAAGGCTTCACCGCCGAGAAGCTCGCCGAGCTGATGGAAGTGAAGAACCACCTCTACGGCCGCGTCAGCGACTACGCCGAGCGCGTCGGCGCCAGGTTCGAAGCCGGCGTGCGCCCCTGGCACGTGCCGGTGGACATCGCGCTGCCGTGCGCCACCCAGAACGAGCTGGACGCCAACGACGCCGCCACCCTGGTGAAGAACGGCGTGATCTGCGTGGCCGAAGGCGCCAACATGCCCTCGACCGCCGAGGCGGTGAAGGTGTTCGAGCACAACGGCGTGCTCTACGCGCCGGGCAAGGCTTCCAATGCCGGCGGCGTGGCCACCTCGGGTCTGGAAATGAGCCAGAACGCGATGCGCATCTCGTGGACCCGCGAAGAGGTCGACGGCCGTCTGCAGGAAATCATGCGCGGCATCCACAACGCCTGCCTGCAGTACGGCAAGCGCGCGGATGGCTTGGTGAGCTATGTGGACGGCGCCAACGTGGCCGGTTTCGTCAAGGTGGCGGACGCGATGCTGGCGCAGGGCGTGATCTGAGCGCTGGTATCACAAGACAAGACGCCCTCCTGAACTCCAGGAGGGCGTCTTGTTCGAGCCGCAGAAGAGCCGGCTTGTCGGGTCGCGCTGCGCTTGAGATGACAGAACCTTGTAGGGACGACTCTACAGTGACGGCCAGCGGCCACCGGAGACACGGACGATCTCGCCGGTGACGTAGCTCGACTCTTCGCTGGCCAGGAAGAGCGCGACATGCGCAATCTCCTCCGCCCTGCCGAGACGGCGCAGGGCGCATGCCTCTCGGTAGCCGTCCACGACCTTCGGATCCATGCGTTCGAGCACGCTGGTCTCTATCAGACCGGGGGCAACGCAGTTTACATTCACGTGCGGGGCCAATTCGAGCGCCATGCTCCGGGTCAACGAAGCAACCGCCGCCTTGGCTGCGCCATACGCGCTCTGGCCTTGCTCGCCGCCATACGCTATCGAACAGAAGTTGACGATGCGGCCGTAACCGCGCTCGAGCATGCCGGCCGCGAAGCATTGTGACAGTAGCAGAGTGCCCTTCAGATTCAGATCCATGGTCTCGTCCCAGCGAGACGGGTCTATGCTGAACATGGACTGGTAGAGTTCGCCGCGCAGACCGCCGACCACGTTGACCAGGATATCCACCGGCGGCAACTCGGCGTCGGCCGTCCGACGGATTGCGTCGATCTCTTCCGGAAGACGTACGTCGGCGCGTCGGCTCGCCACGCGTACCTCGGGGTATCGCGCCAAGGTCTCCTTCACCGCGGCTTCCAGGCGGGCAGACGAGATGTCGGTCAGCATCAGGCTGGCACCCTCGGCGGCGAAGCGCAGGGCTATTGCCCGTCCCATCGGGCCGCCGGCGCCGGTGACCAGAGCACACCGTCCAGCCAGGCGACCTTTTTTCGTTGGAGTGGGGTGCGAACTGGGGTTCATGGCTGCAGGTTCCTGAGTGATCAGCGGTGGGTGAAACGCGGAGGGCGTTTCTCGGCAAAGGCCGCCATACCTTCCTTCTGGTCGGCCAACGCGAAAGCGGCATGCAGGGTGCGCCGCTCGAACAGCAGACCTTCGGATAAGGGGCCCTCGAAGGCGCGGTTGATCGACTCCTTGATCATCATCAGCACTGGCAGCGAGTATGCGGCGATGCTTTGCGCAAGTGTCAGGGCTTCCTCGAGCAGGCGTTCGTCCGGCACGATGCGTGACACCAAGCCGCTGCGCTCGGCTTCCTCGGCATTCATGAAGCGACCGCTGAGACATAGTTCCATGGCCTTGGCCTTGCCGACTGCACGCGGCAGGCGCTGCGTTCCGCCAGCGCCTGGCAGGGCGCCGATTTTGACTTCGGGCAGACCGAAGCGGGCGCTCTCGGCAGCGAGGATGACGTCGCACATCAGAGCCAGTTCGCAGCCGCCGCCGAGGGCGACGCCGCTCACCGCGGCGATGACCGGCTTGCGGAAGGTCTTCAGGCGCTCCCAGTTGCGGGTGATGAGGTTGCCGCAATAGGCGTCCACATAGTCGAGCTGGCGGATCTGGGCGATGTCCGCGCCGGCTGCGAAAGCGCGCGGGGAGCCGGTAATGACGACGCAGCCGATGTCGGCGTCGATATCGAAGCGGTCCAGGGCGGCGCTCAGAGCGTCCATTAGCGTGTCATTGAGCGCGTTCAGTACTTCGGGGCGATTCAGGGTGATGAGGCCGACACGATCACGGGTGTCGACCAGGATGGGAGAGTTCATCGTGACCTCTGCTGTGTGACGTAGCGCGTACAAGCGCAAGCCGGCACACGGCGGCGCGGCCGTAGACGCGCTGCCGTGCGGGTTTCGGAAGGGAACGAGTTCAGCAGTTCGCGTCGACGGCGAACTGCTGAGCCATCTGGCGAAGCTTGAACTTCTGCAGCTTGCCGCTGGGAGTGGCGGGGAGACTCTCAAGGATCTCCAATCGCTCCGGCACGTACTGTATGGCGATCTTCTGCTCGGCCAGGTACCGGCTCATTTCCTCGAAGCTGAAGCACGCTCCCGGCTTGAGCGTGACGAAGGCGCAGGCCCGTTCGCCAAGACGCTTGTCGGGATAGCCGACGATGGCGCAGGTGAGGATCGCGGGGTGCTTGTACAGCAGGTTCTCGACTTCCATCACCGGGATGTTCTCACCGCCGCGAATGACAATATCCTTGCTGCGACCGTTGATGCGCAGATAGCCCTCGGCATCGATGAAGGCAAGGTCGCCGGTGTGGAACCAACCTTCGTCGTTGGTTGCGTTGAGTTGCGGACGCTTGAGGTAACCGGCGAACAGCGAGGCGCCGCGGATGTACAACTCGCCGGTTTCACCAGCCGGCAAGGGGTTGCCGTTGGCATCCACGACCCGTAGTTCGATCCCGGGCACCAGGCGCCCGTCGGACACGCCGGATTTTTCCAGTGCGCGCGTCGGTTCGGTGATGGTGATCGCGCCACACTCGGTCATCCCCCAGGCCGAGCTGATGCGCAGGCCCATCAGTCGGTGCGCACGCTCGATCACCACAGGCGGAATCGGTGCGCCCGCGCAGTTGAACTTGGTGAACGTTGGCGCCGGTTGCTCACCGTTCTCGACCGCCAGGCACATGTCGCTGACGAAGGCGGCCGAGGCCATGCTGAAGGTGACGCCCTCGTCGCGGGCGATCTGCAAGGCACGTTTCGGATCCCAGATGTCCATCAGGACCGTGGTGGAGTTCAGGATCAGCGGCAGCATGGCCAGATAGCCAAAACCTGTCAGATGGGCCATCGGCGATGCACCCAGTACGATGTCTGCCTCGCTGAGTTGCATGACCTGAATGTATGCATGCAGATTGGAGAACAGCGTATTGGAGGTGTGCATCACTGCCTTGGGCTCTCCGGTCGTGCCGGAGGTGTACATCAGCAGCAGCACGTCGTCGGGGGCAAGTGCTTCGGTGGCCAGAGGGGGTGTGTCGTCGCGCAGCAGGGCACGCTCGAAGTTGTCCTCGCCGTCGCCACCGAGTACCACCAGTCGCCTCAGGTCGGGTAGTTCGGACATGAGATCGCGCCCCATCACTTCGTGGTCAAACCCGCGGAAGGTCTTCGGGACGATGAAGACTTTGGATTCTGCGAGCCTGAGCATGAACTTCAGCTCATGCTGGCGGAAGATCGGCATTACCGGGTTGGCCGCGGCGCCGATGCGAGCGCAGGCAAGCGCTATTGCGAGGAACTCCCAGGTATTTGGCAACTGGAAGGACACCACGTCGGAGTTGCCCACGCCCAGGTCGACCAGTCCGCGGGCAATCAAGTCGGCACGGCGATCCAGTTCGCGATAGCTCAGGCGCACCGGTTCGGCCTCGCCTTGCCGATAGGACACGATGGCGATCTTCTCCGGGAATCGCTCGAGTGCGCGCTGGAAGTAGGGGTTGATGGTCTCGTCGCGCCAGAAGCCGGCCGACTTCATGGACGGCATGCGCGCTGCCAGCAGCACGGGATCGAAATTCATGGTGATTCTCCTGTCGGCGAGCGAGTTACTGCGTCACCAGCGGGCATTTGGACTGTGAAAGCGGAAGGGCTGCATCCTCAGCAGGAATCACCGCGCGAACATGGTAGTAGTCCCACGGCTCCTTCGATTCGGAGGGCTTCTTCACCTCGAGCAACAACATGTCATGGGCGAACTTGCCGTCGGCACGGATCCGGCCCTTGAACAGCCCATCGTCGATTGCGGTGGACTTGAGATGCTTCATCACCGCACCGGCTTCATCGGTGCCGGTGGCCTGGACTGCCCTCAGGTAATTGAGTACCGAGGAGTACACGCCCGCCTGCGCCATGCTCGGCATTTTCTTCACTTGGTCATAGAAACGGCGAGCAAAGGCGCGGGTGCCCTCATCGCGGTTCCAGTAGAAACCTTCGGTTAGGGTCAGCCCCTGGGCGGTCTCAAGACCGAGTGCGTGGACATCATTGATGAACAGCACAATGGGTACCAGGGTCTGTCCGGCGGCGGTGATACCGAATTCAGATGCTTGCTTGATCGCGGTGATCGTGTCCTGACCACCGTTGGCCAATGCGATGACGTCAGCGCGCGAGGCCTGGGCACTGAGCAGGAAGGAGGAGAAATCGGCGTTCGGGAATGGATGCTTGGTCGAGCCGACCACCTTTCCACCGCTGGCGGTCACCACCTGAGCGGCGCCGTCCATCATCGCCTGACCGGCCGCGTAGTCGGCCGCGATGAAGTACCAGTTTTTCTTGCCGGCTCCGACCACCGCCTTGGCGGTACCAGCAGCCAGACCGTAGGAGTCATACACCCAGTGCACTGTGTTGGCGTTGCAGCGCTCGTTGGTGATCGGCAGCGAGGCAGCACCCGACACCAGGGCAATCTTGTCCTTCTGTGCCACTACGTCCATCACCGACAGGGCGACACTGGTGGTGACCAGTTCGGTAATGACGTCCACCTTGTCGCGATCAATCCAGCTACGGGCGCGTTCTGCGCCGATGTCTGCCTTGTTCTGGTGATCGGCACTGACGATTTCGATCTTCTTTCCAAACACCGTGCCATCGGCCGAGAAGTCCTTGATTGCCATCTGTGCGGCGACGACTGCGCCCTGCCCAGTGAAGTCGGCATAGGTGCCGCCCATATCCGTCAGTACACCGATCTTGACCACATCGTCACTGATGCCGGCGTGTGCGTTGGCTGAGGCGAAGCACATCAGGGCAAGCGAAGCGGCGATGGTCTTGCGCTTGGGGCTCTTGTAGCAGGTCTCGGTGCTGCGCGTAGCTGCGTTCATGTCTCGCTCCTTGTTTGTGTGTGGTCACGACATCAATTGCGTGTGGTGACACGCTAACTTTTCGGTCTCTGTAAGTCAATAGATTGACGCAAAAAATGGATTAAAGTGATATTTGTCTTGCTGCAGCGCACGATATCTACGCTACAGCATGCGACTACCAAAGCATTTTAGAGTCACATCTGGAGTTTTGCTGTTCACGCAGCTCTTGCTATTTGTGTAAATAGATTGACAGATAAAGTTGCCTGTTCCTAGAATGAGCTCACTTGTGAAGGAGGTGTCACGATGGAGTTCAGTCTTAGTCCGGAGCAGCAGGCGTTGGTCGAAACTGCTGCCAGGTTTGCCCGAAGCCGTTTGGCGCCAGGCTACAAAGCGCGTGAGCAGGCCGAGTGTGTCGAGCGTGAAGTGATCGAAGAAATGGGCGCCCTCGGTTTGCTTGGTCCCGAGCTGTCGGAAGAGGCCGGCGGGCTAGGTGTCGACTGCGTAACCAGTGGTCTTTTGCTCGAACAGATCGCCTACGGAGACTTCAACGTTTCGTATGTCAATCTGCTGGTCTCCTTGTGCGGGCAGATCGTTGCCACGCATGGACGCTCAACCGAGGCGCAGGAGTGGCTGGCCGAAGTGGTTGCCGGCCGCAAGACGATTGCCATTGCGCTCACTGAGCCGAGTGCGGGGTCGGATGCTGCGCGCCTCAAGCTGAAGGCGGTACGTGACGGCGATGACTACGTGCTTTCGGGCGAGAAAACCTCGATCTCGATGGCGACTCAAGCCGACGCGGCTGTGGTCTTTGCGCGCTCAGGGAGCGAAGCCGATGGTGCGCGCGGCATCTCCGCTTTCTTGGTACCGATGGACCTGCCGGGTGTTACACGCACAACGTTTGACGACATCGGCACCCGGCCGGTCGGGCGCGGCTCCATCTTTTTCGATGGCGTGCGAATCGGCAAGCACATGATGCTCGGCGACGAAGGTCAGGGATTCGTTCAGGTGATGCAGGGCTTTGACTACAGCCGGGCGCTCATCGGTCTGCAGTGCATGGGTGTGGCCCGCGCGTCGCTGGATGAAACCTGGCGCTACGTACAGGAGCGCGAAGCCTTCGGCAAACCGATTGGCGACTTCCAGGGCGTGAGTTTCCCGCTGGCCGAAGCCGAGACCATGTACGAGGCCTGCCGTCTGCTGTGCCTGCGCACCCTATGGCTGAAGGACAACGATCTGCCGCATACCGCCGAGGCGGCGATGTGCAAGTGGTGGGGTCCGAAGCTGGCCTGCGAAATCATCCATCAGTGCCTGCTGACGCACGGCCATGGCGGCTACGGGGGCGATTACCACTTCGGTCAGCGATATCGCGATGTTATGGGTCTGCAGATCGGTGACGGTACGGCGAACATCATGAAGATGATCATCGGCCGCCAGAAGATTGCGCAGTACAGGGTCTAGCGCACCAGGGAAAGCCCCCTACAGCCGGGACATGTTTTTCTGCAGCAGGCTGATGTAGTGGATGAAGGCAAGGCGGTCGTCGAAGGAAAGACCCTTCAAGGCTTCGTCATAGAACTGGTGAATCGGGTCGGCGAGGGCGGTCCATAGCTCCTCGCCCTTCGGGGTGAGGCGCACCTTGCGCGAGCGCCGATCCTCCTCGCCGGTGATCCGCTCCAGATAGCCGTCGCGTTCGAGACGGTTGAGCAGGCCGGAAAGGTTCTGGCGGCTGACTAGCAGGTAGCGGGACAGCTCGCCGACGCTCATGCCGCCCTGTGCCTTGGGACGCGAGAGTGCACCGAGCACTGACCACTGTTGGGTCGTGACGCCGAACTCGTCGAGAGCCTGGGTGCCCTTGGTGTGCAAGGTGTTTGCAGCCTGAAAGAAGCGGAAAAACAGGCGGTTGTTGATCTCGATGGAAGCGAGGCTCTTTTCGGCGGACAGGTCTTTCATCGGTTAGGTCGTCGTTTTTGGTTGAGCAGTATTGAAACGCAGAGCTGGCATCCCGGGCAATGGGGCACGGCAGATTCACGTCACAAAAAGGAGAAGCAGGAATGAAGGGACTCAAGGACAAGGTGGTGATCGTTACCGGTGGCGGCGGTGGCATCGGTTCGTCGATCTGCCGTCGTTTTGCCGAAGAAGGTTCGGCGGTGGCCGTGTTCGACATCAACAAGGATGCAGCGGAAACGGTGGCTGCCGGTATCCGTGATGCGGGTGGCAAGGCGCTGCCCTTCGCGGTCGACCTGACCAGCCAGGAATCGGTGATCGCTGCGGTGAGCGCTGCGGAAGCCGCGCTCGGCCCGACCGATGTGCTGGTCAATAACGCGGGCTGGGATCACGCAGCGCCCTTTCTGAAAACCGACAAGGCGCTGTGGGAGAAGATCGTCGCGGTCAATCTCTACGGTGCGCTCTACATGCACCACGCGGTGCTGACGGGCATGGCTGAGCGCGGTCGTGGCCGTGTGGTCAACGTGGCCTCCGATGCCGCCCGTGTGGGCTCCTCGGGTGAGGCGGTGTATGCCTTCTGCAAGGGCGGTCTGGTGTCTTTCTCCAAGACCATGGCGCGCGAACTGGCGCGCAAGCAGATCAACGTGAACGTGGTCTGCCCGGGGCCGACCGATACCGCACTGTTCCGCGACTTTGCCGGCGAAGGCGAGAAGGGCGAGAAGCTCAAGGAGGCGCTCACCAAGGCGATTCCCTTCGGCCGCCTCGGTCAGCCGGATGACCTGGCCGGCATCGTCGCTTTCCTGTCCAGCGATGAGGCTTCGTTCATCACCGGCCAGATCATCAGTGCCTCCGGTGGCCTGACGATGGCCGGCTGAGTCTGACGACCTGCCCACACGTTCCAACAGCAAGGAATTCACGAACATGCAATACGAAGACATCCTCTACACCAAGGCCGATGGCATCGCCACCATCACCATCAACCGCCCCAAGCAGTTCAACGCCTTCCGCGCCCAGACCTGCGAGGAAATGATCCACGCGTTCAAGGACGCGGATTTCGACAAGAGCATCGGCGTGGTCGTGCTCACCGGTGCGGGCGAAAAGGCCTTCTGCACCGGCGGTGATCAGGGTACGCAGGACGGCGGTTACGGTGGCCGCGGCGTCATCGGTCTGCCGATCGAGGAAGTGCAGAGCGCGATCCGCGACATCTCGAAGCCGGTGATCGCGCGCGTCAATGGCTACGCGATCGGTGGGGGAAACGTGCTGGTGACGATCTGCGATCTGGCCATCGCCTCCGACAACGCCCAGCTCGGTCAGGCCGGACCGCGCGTCGGCTCGGTCGACCCCGGTTTCGGTACCGCGCTGCTGGCGCGGGTTGTGGGCGAGAAGAAGGCGCGTGAAATCTGGTACCTGTGCCGTCGTTACACCGCCCAGGAAGCGCTGCAGATGGGGCTGGTCAACGCCGTGGTGCCGCAGGATCAGCTCGATGCCGAGGTGAAGAAGTGGTGCGACGAAATCGTCGAAAAGAGCCCCACGGCCATCGCGCTGGCGAAGAAGTCCTTCAACGTTGATACCGAAATGATCCGTGGCATGGGCGGGCTGGCAATGCACGCGCTCAAGCTCTACTACGAAACCCCCGAATCGGCCGAAGGGGGCAACGCCTTCCGCGAAAAGCGCAAGCCGGAGTTCCGCAAGCACGTCAAGTAAGACGGTACGGCGCGGCACGAGACCTCTCTCTCCCTCCACTCGTGCCGCGCCGCGACCTCCTGCCTTTGCCTTCCCCCAATAGCCTCGGAGACTGACAAGAATGATCCGCGACCAGGAAACACTGAACATACTGCTGGACACGATCTCGCGCTTCGTGCGCGAACGCCTGGTGCCGGCCGAGGCCACGGTTGCCGAGACCGACCGGATTCCCGACGACGTGCTCGAAGACATGAAACAGCTGGGTCTGTTCGGCATCTGTCTGCCCGAGGAGCACGGGGGCATGGGGCTGACGATGGAAGAGGAGGTGCTGCTGACCTTTGAGATCGGCCATACCTCCCCGTGTTTTCGCTCCATCTTCGCCACCAACAACGGCATCGGGGGCCAGGGTATCGTCATCGACGGCACCCCGGAGCAGAAGGCCTTCTATCTGCCGAAGCTCGCCAGCGGCGAGATCATCGGCTCCTTCGCACTGACCGAGCCGGACAGCGGCTCCGATGCAGCCAGTGTGCGCACCACCGCCATACGTGATGGCGACTTCTATGTGCTCAATGGCACCAAGCGCTACATCACCAACGCGCCCGAGGCTGGCATTTTCACGGTGATGGCGCGTACCGATCCGGCAAAGAAGGGCGCGGATGGCATCTCGGCCTTCATTGTGGAGAAAGGTACCCCCGGCCTGTCGTTGGGCGTGCCGGACGAGAAGATGGGCCACAAGGGCTCCCACACCTGCGATGTGATCTTCGAGGACTGCAGGGTGCCGGCCGCCAACTTGATTGGCGGTGTCGAGGGCGTCGGCTTCAAGACCGCGATGAAGGTGCTCGACAAGGGGCGCATCAACATTGCAGCAATTTCCGTCGGCGTGGCCGAGCGCATGCTGGAAGACGCACTGCGCTACGCCTGTGAGCGCAAGCAGTTCGGCCGGCCGATTGCCGAATTCCAGCTTGTCCAGGCCATGCTGGCCGACAGCAAGGCAGAGATCTACGCCGCCCGCAGCATGGTGATCGATGCGGCACGCCGTCGCGACCTGGGGCTGGATGTCGGCACCGAGGCCTCGTGCGCCAAGATGTTCGCCTCCGAAATGTGCGGTCGGGTTGCCGACCGTGCGGTGCAAATCTTTGGTGGCGCGGGCTACTTGTCCGAGTACGGCATCGAGCGCTTCTACCGCGATGTACGGCTGTTCCGTCTCTTCGAAGGCACTACCCAGATCCAGCAACTGGTCGTCGCCCGCAACATGATCCGGGCCCACAACGGCTGACGCGCGCTGCGCCATACGCCGAATCGCAGGAATACAAAGGAGACATGGATGAAGAACACGTTCAAATGGGATGACCCGCTTCTGCTCGATCTGCAACTGGACGAGGACGAGCGCATGATCCGTGACGCGGCCGAGGCCTATTCGCAGGGCAAGCTGCTGCCGCGTGTGCAGGACGCGTTCCGTCATGAAACCACCGATCCCGCAATCTTCCGCGAGATGGGCGAGATGGGGCTGCTCGGGCCGACCATCCCCACCGAATACGGCGGCGCCGGTCTGAACTATGTGAGCTACGGCCTGATCGCGCGCGAGGTGGAACGGGTGGATTCCGGCTACCGCTCGATGATGAGCGTGCAAAGCTCGCTGGTGATGGTGCCGATCTTCGAGTTCGGCAACGAAGCCACCAAGCGCAAGTACCTGCCAAAGCTTGCCAGCGGCGAGTGGATCGGCTGCTTCGGCCTCACCGAGCCGAACCACGGCTCCGACCCCGGCTCCATGGTCACCCGCGCCCGCAAGGTCGATGGCGGCTACAGCCTCTCCGGCAGCAAGATGTGGATCACCAACAGCCCGATCGCAGACGTCTTCGTGGTCTGGGCCAAGGACGACGAGGGCAAGATTCGCGGCTTCGTCCTGGAGAAGGGCTGGAAGGGTCTGTCGGCTCCGGCCATTCACGGCAAGGTCGGCCTGCGCGCCTCGATCACCGGCGAGATCGTCATGGACGAGGTGTTCTGCCCGGAAGAGAACGCCTTCCCCGAAGTGCGCGGCCTCAAGGGTCCGTTTACCTGCCTCAACTCGGCGCGCTACGGCATCGCCTGGGGCGCACTGGGTGCAGCCGAAGACTGCTGGCACCGCGCGCGCCAGTACGTGCTCGACCGCAAGCAGTTCGGCCGCCCGCTGGCCGCCAACCAGCTCATTCAGAAGAAGCTGGCCGACATGCAGACCGAGATCGTGCTTGGCCTGCAGGCCTGCCTGCGCGTGGGACGCATGAAGGACGAAGGTATTGCCCCGGTGGAAATTACCTCCATCATCAAGCGCAATTCCTGTGGCAAGGCGCTGGATATCGCCCGCATGGCGCGCGACATGATGGGCGGCAACGGCATCTCGGACGAGTTCGGCGTGGCCCGCCACCTGGTGAACCTGGAAGTGGTGAACACCTACGAAGGCACGCACGACATCCACGCGCTGATTCTCGGGCGCGCGCAGACCGGCATCCAGGCCTTTTCGGGCTGACAAGACCGGATCGCGGAAAGGAGGAGACGATGACGGACAAGACTGCACAAGCAGCGGACGACCTGATTCTTGAAACGGCGGGACTCGTCAAAGAGTTCCGCGGCTTCGTGGCGGTCGACGGTGTGAACCTGAAAATCCGGCGCGGAGACATCCATGCGCTGATTGGTCCGAACGGGGCGGGCAAGACGACCTGTTTCAATCTGCTGACCAAGTTTCTGCAGCCCACGCGGGGCAGGATTCTGTTCAAGGGTCAGGACATAACCGGGGAGTCGCCCCAGTGCATCGCCCGCAAGGGGATGGTGCGTTCCTTCCAGATTTCGGCGGTGTTCCCGCACATGACCGTGCTGGAAAACGTTCGCGTTGCCCTGCAACGCAAGCTCGGCACCTCCTTTCATTTCTGGAAGTCCGATCGCAGCCTCGACTGCCTCAACGAGCGCGCGATGGCCTTGCTGGCCGAAGTCGGCCTGGAGAGCTACGCGCGGATGGTGACGGTGGAAATGCCCTACGGCCGCAAGCGGGCGTTGGAGATTGCGACCACCCTGGCGCTCGATCCGGAACTGATGCTGCTGGATGAGCCAACCCAGGGCATGGGCCTTGAAGATGTCGAACGGGTCATGGCGTTGATCAAGAAGGTGTCGGCCAACCGCAGCATCCTGATGGTGGAGCACAACATGAAGGTGGTGTCCGGTATCTGCGACCGCATCACCGTGCTGGCCCGCGGAGCGGTTCTCGCCGAAGGGGACTACGCCGAAGTGTCGTCCAACCCGGTGGTGATCGAGGCCTACATGGGCAGCGAGGCTGCCGAACTCGCGGGAGCCCACTGATGAGCGCCACGGAATACCTGCGTGTGTCCAAGCTGCATGCGTTCTACGGCGAATCGCACATTCTTCACGGCATGGATTTCACCGTGCGCCGTGGCGAGTGTGTGAGTCTGCTCGGGCGTAACGGAGCGGGGCGCACCACGACGCTGCGTGCGCTGATGGGCCTAACCGGCAAGCGCACCGGCTCCATCATGATCAATGGCCGGGAGGCGATCGGCATGGCGCCGCACAAGATCGCCCAGTTGGGTGTCGGCTATTGCCCGGAGGAACGCGGCATCTATTCAGGCCTGACTACCGAAGAGAACCTGATGATGCCGCCGCGTGTCGGCAGCGGTGGGATGAGTGTCGAAGAGCTCTACACCATGTTCCCGAACCTGGCGGAACGTCGCCACAGCCAGGGCACCCGTTTGTCGGGGGGCGAGCAGCAGATGCTTGCACTGGCCCGCATCCTGCGCACCGGCGCGCGCTTGCTGCTGCTCGACGAAATCTCCGAGGGCTTGGCGCCGGTTGTCGTCCAGAAGCTTGGGGAGGTCATTCGGGAACTCAAGCAGAAGGACTACACCATCGTCCTGGTCGAGCAGAACTTCCGTTTTGCGGCACCGCTGGCTGACCGCATGTTCGTGGTCGAGCACGGCCAGATCGCCATGGAAATCGCCCAGAGCGAACTGGCCTCGCGCATGGGTCACCTGCAGGAGATGCTCGGTGTATGACGCCTCCCGCCACCTTCCGCACCGTGGGTGCGGGTGCTACTCAATTCATCGGAGTCCTGCCAAATGACTGAAATATTCGGCATTCCGCTCGCTGCGTTGATGGGCCAGCTGATGCTAGGCCTCGTCAACGGCTCTTTCTACGCCCTGATGAGCCTGGGGCTGGCCGTGATCTTCGGCATGCTGCAGATCATCAACTTTGCGCATGGCGCCATGTACATGATGGGTGCGATGTTCGCCTGGATTGCGTTTGTACATCTCGGTGTTGGCTATTGGTGGTCGCTGTTGCTGGTGCCGGCCGCGGTCGGTGCCATCGGAATCGTCATCGAGCGCTCCCTTTTGAAGTGGATCTACAAGCTCGACCACCTCTATGGCCTGCTGCTGACCTTTGGGCTGGCGCTGATCATCACCGGCGGCTTCCGCTATGTGTTCGGCTCATCCGGGCAACCCTATTCGATTCCGCCGGCGCTTGCCGGCGCGGTCGACCTGGGCTTCATGTTCATGCCGAAGTACCGGCTGTGGGTGATCGTGGCCTCGCTTTTTGTGTGCCTATTCACGTGGTACATGATCGAAAAGACCCGCCTTGGCGCCTATCTGCGTGCGGCGACCGAGAATCCGGCACTGACTCAGGCCTTCGGCATCAATGTGCCGGTGATGGTGATGCTGACCTACGCCTTCGGTTCGGCCCTGGCCGGGTTCGCCGGAGTGCTGGCTGCGCCCACCACCCAGGTCAGTCCCTTGATGAGTTCGAACATGATCATCACCGTATTCGCTGTGGTCGTGATTGGCGGCATGGGTTCGATCATGGGGTCGATCATCACGGGGCTGGGGCTTGGGGTGCTGGAAGGGCTGACCAAGGTGTTTTACGCCCAAGCGAGCTCTACCGTGATTTTCGTCGTCATGGTCATCGTGCTGATGTTTCGGCCGACCGGCTTGTTCGGAAAGGAGAACTGAATGAGTGCCACGACCGCCCGGCTCGGCTATCTCGCCGCGCTCGTCCTGTTGCTCCTGGCGCCGGCCGCGATCTACCCGGTACTGATCATGAAGGTGCTGTGCTTCGCGCTGTTCGCGTGCGCCTTCAATCTGCTACTCGGCTATACCGGCTTGCTGTCCTTCGGCCATGCCGTATTTCTCGGAAGTGCCGCCTACCTGACCGGACATGCTTTGAGTGCCTGGGGCTTACCCACGCTCGTCGGTCTTGCCGTGGGCACTGCGGCGGCCGCACTGCTCGGCTTGGTGATTGGTGCGCTGGCGATTCGTCGGCAGGGCATCTACTTCGCGATGATCACCCTCGCCCTCGCGCAGATGATGTACTTCGTCTTCCTGCAGTCGCCCTTTACCGGTGGTGAGAACGGCCTGCAGGGCGTGCCGCGCGGCAGCCTCGCGGGTATCGACCTGTCAAATGACTATGCCTTGTACTACCTCGTGGTGGCGCTGTTTGCTGCGGCATTCTGGTTGATCCTGCGCACCATCCATTCGCCGTTCGGGCAGGCGCTCAAGGCCATTCGCGAGAACGAGGCGCGCGCGGTGTCGCTGGGCTACGACGTTGACCGCTACAAACTCCTAGCTTTTGTGCTCTCCGCTGGGCTTTCGGGACTGGCAGGTGCGCTCAAGGTGCTGGTGTTCGGCTTCGCGACCTTGACTGATGTCCATTGGCACACATCGGGCGAGGTCGTTCTGATGACCCTGCTGGGCGGCATGGGAACGGTCATGGGGCCTGTTGTTGGCGCGGGGGTGGTGGTGTTGCTGCAGACCGAACTGGCGGACAAGGTCGGTTCGCTGGTGACGGTGATCATGGGGGCACTCTTCGTGTTCTGTGTGCTGGTGTTCCGCCGCGGTATCGTAGGCGAGAGCGTCGCGCTCTATCGGCGAATGATCGGCGAGAAGACGCGTTGATCTGACTCATACTCCCCAAGGAAATCACAACTATGAATGCACCAGACCCGGTGGCGACGGTCAGCCGGATCGTCGATCAAGTGATGATCGGCCGCAGGTCGATTCGCCGCTTTCTGCCCGACGAGGTTGGTGAGGACATCCTGAGGGACATCCTGAACGTTGCCACGCGGGCACCCTCTGGCACCAATATTCAGCCGTGGCGGGTGCATGTGCTGACGGGTGCCACGCTCGGTCGCGTGATGGATGAAACCTGCAAGGCGTTTGATGTGGCGGATGGCAGCCATACGCCGGAGTATGACTACTACCCGCCCGAGTTCTTTGAGCCCTACCTGGCGCGGCGTCGAAAGGTCGGCTGGGATCTCTACGGGCTGCTCGGTATTGCCAAGGGCGACGGTCCGCGCATGAAGGTGCAGCACCGGCGCAATTTTGAGTTCTTCGGGGCGCCGGTCGGGCTGATGTTTACCATCGACCGGCGCCTCGGCAAGGGTAGCTGGCTGGATTACGGCATGTTTTTGCAGAACGTCATGCTGGCGGCTGATGCGCGAGGTTTGGGTACTTGCCCGCAGGCCGCCTGGATCGACTATCACCGCATCATCGAACATGTGCTGGATCTGCCGCCGAATGAACAGGTGGTATGTGCCATAGCACTTGGCCACCCCGACCCGCACGCGCCGGAGAACACCCTGGTGAGTGAGCGCGCGCCGCTTGAGGAGGTCGTTGTCTGGCATCGCTGATATCTGTGAAGGTGCCGACCTCGGCATCACCCCGATCACCTGCGTCCGGGTTCGTGCCCGGTGCGTTTGCGTGACCGGCGGGAAGATTCCCTGTTCAGTCTCCACGCTTCCCTGCCGGCCTTGCGCGGCTCGATGGTCCACCGTCGGGCCGTTTTTTTGTGCGTGCCGCATGGAAACGACAGGAAATTTCTTAAAGCAACCATACGTTTAAGTGTTTGTTGAATAACTAAGTAAATACATTGACTCAAAATGCTTGGACGGATATTGTCTGTGCAGCTAACGGGGTTCGTCCGCAGAACCCCTGTGTCCGACCGGAGAATCCTGAATGAGTGATGTACTTCTCGAACATCCACAGCCCCATGTCGCCTTGCTTCGACTGAATCGGCCTGAGGCGCGCAATGCGTTGAGTCAGTCACTGCGTGCGCAACTCGCCGAGCACTTTCGCGCACTTTCGGCCGACGAGACGGTGCGCTGTATAGTGCTGACCGGGAACGAGCGCGTCTTTGCCGCGGGTGCGGACCTGAAGGCCTTGCTCGACGCTGGACCGATAGAGGTACTGCTGCTTAACAATCAGCGCATGTGGGAGGCGATTGCGGGGTGCCCCAAGCCCGTCATCGCAGCAGTCAATGGCCATGCGCTGGGCGGTGGTTGTGAGTTGGCCATGCACGCGGACATCATCGTGGCTGGCCAAAGCGCCAGCTTCGGTCAGCCCGAAGTACGGGTTGGCGTCATCCCGGGCGCGGGAGGCACTCAGCGTTTGGCGCGTGCGGTGGGTAAGTTCAATGCCTTGCGGATGCTGCTTACCGGTGAGCCGATCAGCGCACCGAAGGCAGCCGAACTCGGCTTGGTCAGCGAGCTAGTGGCCGATGAGGAGGTGCTGCCTCGCGCCTTGGCGCTCGCCGGACAAATCTCCGCACTACCACCGTTGGCAGTCGCACAGATCAAGGAAGTGCTGTTGGCGGGTCTCGATGCGCCCTTGGATACGGCGCTGATGCTGGAACGCAAGGCCTTCCAGTTGCTGCTTGCCAGTGCCGACAAGCGCGAAGGCATGAGCGCCTTCCTCGAAAAGCGCGCGCCGATCTTCAGGGGATGCTGAGATGACGGATATCAATCGTCCAGATCTGCGATTAGGTATCGTCGGTGCTGGCCTGATGGGGCGCGGCATCGCACAGATTGCCGCCACAGCGGGCATTGAGGTCGTCCTGCACGATGCACGCGACGATACCGTGCGACAGGCCCGTCAGGCGCTGAGCGACACACTCGACATGCTGCGCGGCAAGGGCCGCATGACTGCTGATGAGGCCACCGCTGCGCTTGGGCGCATCCGTGTGGCTGACGCGCTGGCCGACCTGGCCGGCTGCGATGTGGTCGTTGAAGCGGTGGTGGAGGATCTTGCGGTCAAGCGCGAACTCTTCGCGGCGCTCGAAGCGGTGGTCACGCCGCACTGCATACTGGCTACCAATACCTCCTCGCTGTCGGTGACCGAAGTAGCCGCGGCGTGTCGCCACCCCGCTAGGGTGGCAGGTTTCCACTTCTTTAGTCCAGTGCCGCTGATGAAGGTGGTCGAAGTGATCGACGGCGTGCTCGGCGACCCGGCTGTGGGTGACAGCCTGATGGTGCTGGCGCAGCGTATGGGACACCGACCGGTGCGTGCCAGCGACACCCCGGGTTTTATCGTGAACCATGCCGGGCGCGGCTTTCTCACCGAGGCGCTGCGCATTGTTGGCGAGAACGTGGCGCCGTTTCATGTCGTCGACCGCATTCTGCGCGAGGCAGCAGGGTTCCGCATGGGGCCCTTTGAGTTGCTCGACCTGACCGGGCTGGATGTATCTCACCCGGTCATGGAGACGATCTACAACCAGTACTACCAGGAGGCGCGCTACCGCCCGTCACCGATTGCCCGCCAACGCATGAAGGCCGGCCTGCTCGGACGCAAGAGCGGACAGGGCTTCTATTCCTACGTCGATGGCAAGGGAGCGCTACCCGCCCAGCCTACGGCGCCGGCGTTGTCGGCGCGAGCGCTGTGGATTGCCGAAGGTGAGGGTGACGTGCGCGAACTCTTGCTCGTACGTTTGAAAACGGCCGGCGTTCCGGTGGATGAGGGCGCGCGACCCGCGGCCGACTCGGTCTGCGTGGTTCTGCCGCTTGGGCGAGATTGCAGCAGCTGTGTGGTTGAGGCCGGGTTGGACCCGGTACGTACGGTAGCGATCGATCCACTGTTCGTCGACCTGCATGCCACCTTGATGACCAACCCGCTCTGCGCTCATTGGGCTCGCGATGCGGTGTGGGCTGCAATGGCCGCAGCGGGCTGGTCGGTATCGGTGATTCGGGATAGCGCTGGCTGCGTCGTGCAGCGGGTGATGGCGATGATCGTCAATATCGCCTGTGACATGGCGCAGCAGGGAATCGCCTCGCCCGAGGATATCGACTGCGCGGTGTCCCTGGGGCTCGGTTACCCCAATGGTCCGTTGGCAATGGGCGATGCGCTGGGCGCGGGTAAAGTTCTGCGCATTCTGGAAAACCTGCACCAACTGTCCGGCGATCCGCGCTACCGCCCGAGCCCCTGGCTGGCACGCAGAGCCCGCCTGAACGCCTCCCTCCGCACGCAGGAAGGCTGAGCAATAAACGATCAAGGAATACGCTGATGTTGAATGCCTACATTTATGGCGGCCTGCGCTCGCCTTTTGGCCGTCACGGCGGCGCACTGGCGCCCGTGCGCCCCGACGATTTGGCCGCGGTGGTAATCACCGAGTTGATCCAGCGCTCGGGCTTCGATCCCGCGCAGATCGAGGACGTGGTCCTTGGCTGCGCGGCGCAGTCCGGTGAGGATAGCCGTAACGTCGCCCGCCATGCGGCCCTGCTTGCAGGGTTGCCGGCTACCGTGCCGGGGCAGACGGTCAACCGCCTGTGCGGTAGCGGTCTGGCGGCAGTGCTGGACTGTGCGCGGGCAGTCAGCAGCGGGGAGGGCGCACTCTACGTCGCCGGTGGCGTTGAAAGCATGAGCCGAGCACCCTTCGTGATCGGTAAGGCGGAGGCGGCCTGGAGCCGTGAGTTCAAAGTTTTCGATTCCACCATTGGCGCGCGTTTCCCCAATCCTGAGCTGGTGGCACGCTACGGCAACCACACCATGCCCGAGACGGCTGACATCGTTGCCACGGAACTGGGCATTGCCCGGGCAGAGAGCGACCGTTTTGCGCTCGCTTCGCAGACCCGCTACGCGAAAGCTCGCGCGGACGGTTTCTTTGCAGGTGAACTTCTGCCGCTTGCGGTACCCAATGGGCGGAAGCAGCCCCCGCGCCAAGTGGCCGAAGATGAGCATCCGCGCCCGGATGCCACCCTCGACAGCCTTGCTGCACTCAAGCCCCTGCATGGCGGTGTTGTTACCGCCGGCAATGCGTCCGGCCTGAATGATGGCGCGGCAGCCGTGCTCATTGGCAACCTGAAGGCCGGAGAGCGGGCGGGCGTCGAGCCACAGGCGCGGATTCTCGCCGGTGCGGTGGCCGGGGTCGAACCGCGCGTCATGGGTTTGGGGCCGGCCCACGCCATTCCCAAGGCGTTGGAGCGGGCAGGTTTGAGGCTGGCCGATATGGACGTGATCGAGATCAATGAGGCCTTCGCTCCCCAAGTGCTGGGCTGCTTGAAGCAGCTCGCCGTCGCTTTCGACGATCCGCGGGTCAATCCCAACGGTGGTGCGATTGCGGTCGGTCATCCGCTTGGCGCATCCGGGGCGCGCATCGCGCTGAGCGCGGTACGGGAACTGCGTCGACGCGGGGGGCGTTACGCGGTGCTAAGCCTGTGTATCGGCGTGGGACAGGGCATTGCGGTGGTGATCGAACGCTGCTGAGTGCTTTTCGGGGTGTAAAACCTCAACTGAAGGCACTGAATCAAACGATTGCTCAGGCCGGATCTCAGCGCAGCAGCAGCGTGGGGATCTTCGACGAACGCAGCAGGTCGGTGGTCTTGCTGCCGAGCAACAGGCTGCGCAGCGGCGAGTGGGCGTAGGCGCCCATCACCAGGATGTCGATCTCCAGCTCCTGCACCGCGCGGGCGATGACGCTCTCCGGGTCGCCCGGGAGGACTTGCGCCGGGGCCTCGAAGCCGGCGTCCTGCAGTGTCTTCTGCGCCCATTCGATCTGCTTGGGGCCGTCCTGACGGGCCTTGCCGGACATCAGCAGGTGCACCGGCAGGCCGCGGAACAGCGGGCTGGCGGCCACCATCTCCACGCCGCGCCGGGTGACGCCGCTGCCGTCGTAGGCGATCAGCACGCGGCGGGGCTCGCGGAAGCCCTCGGTGACGGTGAGGATGGGCTTGTGCAGCGAGCGCACCACGTGCTCGACGTTGCGTCCCAGGTCGCGCTGGGTGGTTTCGGCCGATTCGCCGCGCCGGCCGAGGACGAAGAGGCGCACGCCGGCCTCGTGCTCGGCCAGGGTTTCGCCCAGTTCGCCGTGGCGCTGGCGCATGTCCGGGGCGGGCACGCCGGCGTCGATGGCGCGCTGGCGGAGGCGGTTGAGGAAGATGCGGCCGGCCTCGCGCTCGTCGCGGGCGCGCTGGGCGTCCTTCTCGGACAGTTCGTTGAGCAGGTTCTCCTGTGCGTTGAAGCCGATGGCCCCGCTGTGGTCGTCGCCGGAGCCGATCTCCGGGTGGCGGTCGATGACGTGCAGCAGTTCCAGCGGTGCACTCATGCGCTCCGCGGCCCAGGCGGCGTAATCGGTAACGTAGTCGGCAAAGCGGGAGCGGTCCACGCAGGCCAGTACCTTGTTGTCGGCATTGATCTTGAGCTTGGTGTTCATGTCCGGTTCTCCGCTCAGTGGCCCATCAGCCGTTCGACGGCGTCGGGTTTGTCATGCACCGCGAAGCGGTCGACCATGGTGGCGCTGGCTTCGTTGAGGCCGATGATCTCCACCTCGGTGCCCTCGCGGCGGAACTTCACCACCACCTTGTCCAGCGCGCTGATCGCGGTGATGTCCCAGAAGTGCGCACGCGAGACGTCGATGACGACGCGCTCGATCACCTCCTTGAAGTCGAAGGCGGCGACGAAGCGGTCGGCCGAGGCGAAGAACACCTGGCCGAACACGCGGTAGCGGCGGGTGCGGCCTTCGCTTTCGGCCTTGGAGCCGATGTGCAGCACCATGCCGACCTTGTGCGCGAAGAAGAAGCCGGAGAGCAGCACGCCGACCAGTACGCCCTTGGCCAGGTCGTGGGTGAGCACGGTCACTGCCACCGTGGCCAGCATCACCACGCTGGAGCTCTTCGGGTGTTCGCGCAGGTTGCGGATCGAGCTCCAGTTGAAGGTGCCGATGGAGACCATGATCATCACCGCCACCAGTGCGGCCATCGGAATGCGGCTCACCCAGTCGCCGAGGAAGACCACCAGGATCAGCAGCACCACGCCGGCGGTCAGGGTGGACAGCCGCCCGCGGCCGCCGGACTTCACGTTGATCACCGACTGGCCGATCATCGCGCAGCCGGCCATGCCGCCGATGAAGCCGGTGGCGATGTTGGCCACGCCCTGGCCGACGCATTCGCGGTTCTTGTCGCTCCTGGAGTCGGTGAGGTCGTCCACGATGGTGGCGGTCATCAGCGATTCCAGCAGGCCGACCACCATCAGGGTGAGCGAGTACGGGAAGATGATCGCCAGCGTCTCCAGGGTGAAAGGCACGTCGGGGATGAGGAATACCGGCAGGCTGTCCGGCAGCTCGCCCATGTCGCCCACGGTGCGGATGTCCAGGTCCAGGAAGATCGCCACCGCGGTGAGCACCACGATGGTGACCAGCGGCGAAGGCACGGCCCGGGTGATGCGGGGGAAGAGGTAGATGATGCCCAGGCCGGCGGCGGTCATCGCATACACATGCCAAGTGACGTTGGTCAGCTCCGGCAACTGGGCCATGAAGATGAGGATGGCCAGCGCATTGACGAAGCCGGTGACCACCGAGCGCGAGACGAAGCGCATCAGGCGTCCGAGCCGCACCCAGCCGGCGACGATCTGCAGGACGCCGGTGAGCACGGTGGCGGCGAGCAGGTATTCCAGCCCGTGCTCCTTGACCAGGGTGACCATCACCAGCGCCATGGCGCCGGTGGCGGCCGAGATCATGCCGGGGCGGCCGCCGGTGAAGGCGATGATGGTGGCGATGGAGAACGAGGCGTAGAGCCCCACCTTGGGGTCGACCCCGGCGATGATGGAGAAGGCGATCGCCTCCGGGATCAGCGCCAGCGCGACCACCAGGCCGGCCAGCAGGTCGTTGCGGACGTTGGAAAACCAGTCCTGTCGCAGGTTCTTCATGTGTACGTGCCTTTCCGTCGGGCGGCTCGATGGCGTAGCCCTTGTTCGGGTCTGTCGGGTGTGGTCTTGCAGCGGCTGTCGCGGTGGACGGCGGCGGACTCGCGCGCGGGCGAAGGGCGTGATGAACGTGGTGCTCGCGTCGATGAGTCAGGTATTACACGGGTGGGAATCCGGTATGGAGGGCTGCAGGAACGCCGGCCCGGCGGCCGACGATGGACTGAGGGGCAGCACTATACAGAAATTGCTGCAGCGCAACAATGCAGGCACGCCGATGGAAGTGCCCGCCAGGCCTGCAGCGGCGGCAAGCCTGTCAGCCCCGCGGGCGAAGCTGCTCGGCGTCCAGCACGATGCCGTCCAGCCACACGCGGCCTTCCGCGTCGCGCGTCGGGCGGCCGCGCTCGTGCACGTGGCGGGTACCGCCGTCGGCATGGCGGATACGGTAGTCGAGGGCGTAGGATCGGTCGTCAGCGATCGCCTGGGCGACGGCCTCGTCGATGCGGCTGCGGTCCTCCGCAAAGCAGAGGTCGCCGAACAGTACGCGGCCGGACAGGAAGTGCGCGGCGGGATAGCCGGTGAGGTCCTCGATGCCCTGATCCACCTCGACCGGGTGGCGCAGGGTGTTGTCGGCCAGGCAGCGGTAGCTCGCACCGGGCAGGTTCCCGGTCAGCACGTCGAGACGATTGCGGTTACGGTCGAGTTCCGTACGCAGCACGGCGATCTGCCGCTTGCTGCGGGCCAGGACTGCAAGGACGGTCAGCAGGCCCAGGGTGAGCACCACCAGCGCGCCGGCCGCGACCGGCAGGACCGAGGCGTCGGTGTGGGCCACCGGACGCGCGCGTCGCTGGCCATCGTAGGGCGGCAGCGACAGCGCCTCCAGCAGCCGGCGCACCGGTTCGTAGTCGGCGGGGTAGGCCCATCCGGCATAGCCGCCCTGCCGGGCCGCGGGCGCGTCCTCCGGCAGGCTGAGGAGGGCGGCGGCAATCCGCCGGGCGAGCCGTTCGTCCACATGGGGTTGTATCGACAGCGGCCATTCCGGATAGAGGCGGGTCGACAGCAGGAAGGGAAAGCTCGGCAGCCGTTGCCTGTTGAGCACGCGCAACTGCCCGGGCGCGAGCCGGCCTTCGGCGAGCATGGCTTCGACGACCCCGGTGCGGACGAAGGCGGCATCGGCCTGGCCGGCAAGCAAAGCGTCCAGCGCGCGGTCGTGCGGCATGCCGGTAAACAGCATGGTGACGTCGTGCTGGGGGTCCAGGCCGGCTTCCTGCAGCACCTGCGCCTGCACCTGGTAGCCGCCCAGCGAACCGCGCTCGGGACTGGCCACCGTGGCGCCGCGCAAGTCGTCGATGTCCTGCAGATGCGCGTCGCCGGCGCGCACCGCGACGACGCCGCCGAAGGCGGTGAGATTGCGCCCCTGCTCATCGACGACCAAGGTGGCGATGCGCTGCAGCTGATGATCGGCATTCAGGACGATGTAGTGGCTCGGATTGGTCAGCACCAGATCCACCTGATGGCTGGCCACCGCCGCTTCGAGTTCCGGATAGCCCGCCGGGACGATCTCGAAGCGGTAGCCGGGCAGCTGGGCACCCAGATAGTCCGCAGTGGGCTGCCAGCGTGCCAGGGTGTCGGCCGCAGGCCGAAAGGCCAGCACGCCGATGCGCAGGGTCTGCGCGGCAGCCGCCTGCAGCGGCAGGGCCAGGGCGGCCATCGCCAGCAGGGCGATCGTGGCCAGCTGCCACGCTGCGGGGCGCCGCATGCTCATCCGCTGACCTGCGTGTCGCGCACGCGCTGGATGAAGGCCTCGACCGGCTCGGGACGGCAGTACAGATAACCCTGGTAGAGCATGGGCGTGCGCGAGGCGAGGAAGGCGGCCTGCGCCTCGGTCTCCACCCCCTCGGCGACCACGGCGATCTTCAGGTGATCGGCGATCGACAGGATGGCGTCGACCAGCGCGGCGTCGTTGGGGTCGGTGGGTGCGTCCTGGATGAAGCTGCGGTCGATCTTCAGCTCGTTGATCGGCAGGCGCTTCAGATAGGCCAGCGAGGAGTAGCCGGTGCCGAAGTCGTCGATCGAGAAGTGTATGCCCAGCGCGGCGAGCTCGGACATGGTGGCGACGGTCTGGTGCACCTTGTCGATCACCAGGCTCTCGGTGACCTCGAAGGTCAGGCGGCTGGCGTCCGCGCCGGTTTCGGCCAGGATGTCGCGTACCCGGTCGATGAAGCCGATGCGGTGGAACTGCCGCGGACTGACGTTCACCGAGATGCGCAGCGGGCTCTCGGCCAGGGCAGGCATGGTGAGCAGGCGGCAGGCGCGGCGCAGCACCCAGTCGCCCAGTTCGACGATCAGCCCGGTTTCCTCGGCGATGGGGATGAAGCTGGCCGGGGAGATCAGCCCGCGGCGCGGATGGTGCCAGCGCAGCAGGGCTTCGGCGCCGCGCATGCACCGTTCGCCGTCGTACTGCGGCTGCAGGTAGAGACGCAGTTCGTCATGCTCGACCGCGTGGCGCAGCTCGGCTTCGAGCATGAAGCGCATCTCCGCGCGGGCCTGCATCTCGGGTTCGAAGAAGCGCACGATGTTGCGTCCGGCGGCCTTGGCCTGGTACATCGCGGTGTCGGCCTGCTTGAGCAGCTCCGAGACGTCGCCGCCCTCGGCTGCAGGGAAGAGGGTGACGCCTATGCTCGCCCCCAGGGCGATCTGCTCGCCGTCCATCTCGAAGGGTTGGCTCAGCACGCTGCGCAGCTTCTCGGCCACGCTGCGGGCCATGTCGGCGGCCAGCTGCGGGTGGGGAGAGATCTCCGGCAGAAGCAGCACGAACTCGTCGCCGCCGAAGCGCGACAGGGTGTCGCTTTCGCGCAGTTCTGCCCCCAGGCGCTCGGCCACGGCCTTCAGCACGCGGTCGCCCATGTCGTGGCCGCGGGCGTCGTTGAGCGTCTTGAAGTAGTCCAGATCGAGCAGCAGCAGCGCGCCGTGGTGGCCCGAGCGGCGTGCCACCGCCACCGCGTGGGCGAGGCGGTCGTTGAGCAGGCGGCGGTTGGGCAGGCCGGTGAGCGGGTCGAAGTAGGCCAGGCGGGCGATCTCGGATTCCGCGCGGCGCCGGTCGGTGATGTCGCGGCCGATGCTCACCAGCCCGTTGCGGCTGCCGTCGGCATGGAAGAGCGGCACCTTGATGGTGTCGAACACCATGCTCTGGCCGTCGGACGTGGGGATCTTCTCCTCGATGCGCACCGCGGCCCGGTTGTTCCAGGCGTCGTCGTCGGCGCGCTCGTGGCCGAGCAGCGCACGGCGCGACTGACCCTGGCGGAAGGCCAGCTCTGCGTCGGTATGGCCCCGGTAGTCGGTTTCTGACAGGCCGAAGAGTTCCAGCGCGTAGCGGTTGGCCTGCTGCCAGCGGCCCTTGCCGTCCTTCAGGCGCACCACGTCGGGCAGGGCGTCGATCAGCGTGGAGAGCTCTTCCTCTCGCCGGGCGAGTTCGCGTTTGCTGCGGCGCAGGCGGACCATGCTCAGCACCAGCAGCAGGATGACGATCACCTGCGCGACGATCGCCCCCAGGAGGATGCGGTCGGTGGCCTCACGGGCGGACAGTGCCTCGCGCGTGCGCTGGTCCACCAGTTCCTCCAGACGGTTCTTGTAGTCCAGCAGGTCGGCCTCGGCGATCTGCTTGCCGGTGATGTCGTGGATGATGGAGAACAGCACCAGTTGCCCGTCGTCCAGCCGGACCGGCGAGGAATACACCTCCACCGTGCGGATCTCGCCATTGGCCAGGCGGTGCGGGAAGACGAAGTAGTTGCGCCGTTCGCTTTGCGCGCGGGCGCGCTCGGCGGCCACCTCGTCCGCGCCGAGGGCGTTGATCTCGTCGATGCTGCGCCCGATCAGCTTGCCCTGGCCGTAGCCGTAGAAACGGTCGGCGGCGGCGTTGGCATCCACGATGCGTCCGGTGACCGGCTCGATGAACATCATCACCGCGGTGTGCTGCTGGAACAGCGAGGACAGCAGGTCGTGCTGGGCCTTGGCCAGCGAGGCCACTGCGGTGGCGGCAACCAGCATCAGCGGCAGCATCGCCCAGCGCACGCGCCGGTTGCGGAGGGTGTTGGCCAGCGGCGCGAGGAACTTGTGGATCATATTCATTCGGTGGGTGTCTCTCCGGCCGCCCTGGCGGCATCGGCGGTGGTGGACGATGTTAGCCGTCCGTCTGTGTTCCCGGCGGGAAAGATCTGCCCCTGCGAGGCCAGCCAGTGGTCGAGCTGCTGTTCGGCGGGCTCGGGCCGGCCGGTGAGGTAGCCCTGGTAGAGCAGTGGGCCGCGGCTGCGCAGGAAGGCGGCCTGATCTTCGGTTTCGACACCCTCGGCGACCACGCGCAGGTTGAGGTGGCGAGCCACGGCCAGGATGGCGTCGACCAGCGCGGCGTCGTTGGGGTCGCTGGGCGCGTCCTGGATGAAGGCCTTGTCGATCTTGAGTTCGTGGATGGGCAGGCGCTTCAGGTAGGCCAGGCTGGAATAGCCGGTGCCGAAATCGTCGATCGAGAAATGGATGCCAAGCGCGGCCAGCTCGCTCATCTTGCCTACCGTGTCGGCCAGGTTGTCGAGCATCACCCCTTCGGTCACCTCGAGCAGCAGACGGGTGGGGTCGGCGCCGGTGCTGGCCAGCGTATGGCGCACGCGCTGGACGAAGTCCGCCTGACGGAACTGGCGCGGGCTCACGTTGACCGCGATGCGCAGCGGCAGATGGCTCATCTCCTGGCGGGCGAGCAGTTCGCAGCAGCGGGTCAGCACCCAGTCGCCCAGCGGGACGATCAGGCCGCTGTCCTCGGCCACCGGAATGAACAGGCCCGGCGGCACGAGGCCGCGCTGCGGGTGGCGCCAGCGCACCAGGGCTTCGGCGCCCTCCAGGCGGCCGTCGATACCGCACTGCGGCTGCAGGTAGAGCACCAGCTCGTCGTTCTCGATGGCCTGGCGCAGCTCGGATTCGAGCGCGAAGCGGGCCTGGGCCTGGGCACCCATCGCCGCCTCGAAGAAGCACACCGTGTTGCGCCCCGAAGCCTTGGCCTGATAGAGCGCGGTATCGGTTTCGCGCAGCAGATCGTCGGCACCGTCCTGGCCCTTGGGGAAGAGCGTCACCCCGATGCTGGCGGCGATGTGGTAGCGCGTGCCGTCGATCTCGAAGGCCTGCTCGAAGCGGTTGCGCAGCTTCTCGGCAATGTGGTGTGCGGCGCGGGCGGCGGCGTCGGCGGGCGGCCGCAGGTTGGGCAGCAGCACGGCGAATTCGTCGGCCCCCAGGCGGGCCAGGGTGTCGCCCTCGCGCAGGCCGTCCTGCAGGCGTTCGGCAACGCGGCGCAGCAGTTCGTCGCCCAGGGCGTGGCCGCGAGCGTCGTTGATGGCCTTGAAACGGTCGATGTCGAGTTGCAGCACCGCGCCGAAGTGCGAGCCCCGTCGGGCGGCCACCAGGGCCTGGGTGAGGCGGTCGCGAAACAGGCTGCGGTTGGGCAGATCGGTCAGCGCGTCGTGGTTGGACAGGCGGTGGATTGCCTGTTCGGCCGCCTTGCGTTCCGACAGATCGAAGAAGTTGGACACGAAGTGGGTGAGCGTGCCGCTTTCGTCGCGCACTGCGCGTACCGACAGCCACTGCGGATACACGTGGCCGTCGCTGTGCCGGTTCCAGATTTCCCCTTCCCAATGGCCCGGTCCGGTGATCGCAGCCCAGAGTTCGTCGTAGAAGGCAGCGTCCTGATGGCCGGATTTCAGCAGGCGGGGCGTCTGTCCGGCCACCGCGCCGGCGTCGTAGCCGGTGATGCGGGTGAAGGCCTGGTTGATGCGCAGGATGAAGCCCTGCGCATCGGTCACCATGATCGCCTCCGAGGTCTCGAAGGCCGCCGCCGCCAGGCGCAGGTCCCGCTCGGCCTGGCGGCGGGCGGTGACGTCGTGGGCGGAGACGAGGTCTGCTTGGTGGCCGAGCCAGTCGACCGGGTGGGAGATCAGTTCGACCTCGATGATCGAGCCATCCGCGCGGCGATGGCGCACCACGCCGGCGGCGTCGGGATGCTCTTCCGGCGTTGTGGCCAACTGGCCGGTCGTCAGCGCCAGAAAGCGTTCGCGCGGATAGCCGTAGTGTGCGATTGCGGCCTCATTCACCGCGAGCAGGGCGCCGGATGCCGAGTCTTGCACCCACAACGGCAGCGGATGGGCGTCGAAGAGGCGGCGATAGCGCGTTTCGCTGTCGCGCAGCGCGGCGAGGTTCGCCTGGATCTGCGCCTCCATGTGGTTGAAGGTTTCGGTCAGCCGGACGATCTCCAGCGGGCCAGAGGCGCGGATCGACGGTCCGCCCACACCGGCGGCCAGGCGCTTGGCGGCCTGGTCCAGGTGGTGCAGGGGGCGGGAAAGATGACGGTAGAGCCACACGCCCAGCAGCAGCACGAAGACGATGCTGCCCATGAACTCCGGCAAGCGCCCGGCGACCACATCGGCCTGCCCGGCGGCATAGGCCGCGCGCAGGTCGTAGGCCATGTAGAGCAGGCCCCGCGTGGCGCTGCGTTCGGCACTGCCGTCGCGATGCAGGAACACCGTGGCCAGCGCGTAGAGGGTGTCGCCGTCGTCTGCTACCGTCAGGCGCGGCACGCGCGAACCCTGCGGCCTGAGTTCGTCCTCGGGCAGTTCGTTCAGCACGCGGACCGCCGGCTCGCCTTTCCAGGCGAAGCGGTTGGCCATCAATACGCGGCCATCCGGGCCGATCAGGGCCACCGTGCGCACACGCGGATCGGTGGCAGCATGGGTGAGGTCTGCCTCGACGATACCGGGCGAGCGGTGCAGTTCGCGCTCGGCCATGCGCAACAGATGGCCGACCTCGGCCTGCAGGTCGGTGCGCGCGCTGTCGAGAATGTCCTTGCGTGCATGCCAGAGCGCGCTCGCCAGCGAAGTGCCGAGGATCACCGCCAGAGTGACGAGCAGGATGAGCGGAAGCTCGAAGCGCAGCGGCAGACGGCGGATCATGCGGCCTCCAGGTCGGGCAGGAAGCGGTGGTCGAACAGTCCGTCGAGCGATTGGCGCTGGGGCAGCAGGCCGTTGGCGAGCATGATGTCCTGCAGGCGCAGCGCAGTCTCGTGCAGCGCTGTGGCCGGCGGCAGGAGGAGTTCGCGGTTCTCGGCCGCGTCGGGCATGTGCAGGCCGGCCAGCGCCTTGCGCACGTCCTGGGGGGAAACGCCCAGCCGCGGGGCCATGCGGTAAGCCGCGTCCTGAGGCTGGGTGCGGGTGTGTTCGAGGGCGGTGAAGTGCGCTTCGACCAGGTGGCGCAGCGCGCCGTCCGAGCGTTCCAGCGCCGCAGGCGAGACGGCCAGCACATCGACGATGCGACCGGGAATCGCGCGGCTGTCGAATACCCGCACCGCACCGGAGGCCAGCAACAGCGAGGCGACCGGCTCGAAGGTCACCACGGCGTCCACACGTCCGGCGAGGAAGGCTTCGCGTTGCTGGTCGACGGTCAGCGGCACCCGCTCGACGCTGTTCGCCGGCATGTCGTTCAGTTCCAGCGCCGATGCCAGCATCAGCGCGCCGAGCGCGGTCTGCTCCAGGCCGATGCGGCCGCCGGCCAGGTCGGCCATGCGCCCGGTGCCGGGGCGGGCGAGGATCATGTCCGCGCCCGCCGAGAAGTTGAAGATCTGCACGACGGTGAGTTCCAGCCCTTCGGCGCGTGCGGTGAGCACCTCGTCCAGGGTCAGGCCCGCGCCTTCGACAGTGTCGGCGGCAAGCGCCTGCATGCAGTCGGTGGCAGAGAGCAGTTCGATCAGGCGGACACGGTCCGGGTCAATCAGTCCGAGTTCGCGGGCGAGATAGAGCGGTTCATAGCCCGGCCATTGATTGCTGGCGATGCGCAGCGGTGCCGCTGCGTGGCGGCATCCGGCCATGCCCCCGAAGCCCAGGGCGATGGCGCTCGCACACGCGCCGGCGAGAAAGCGTCGGCGGCTCGCGGCGGCAGGATGATGGGGGGGGCGGGAAGGCACGAATACAGGCTGGCGTGGCGGTTTGGGAGCGTTCCGGGCAGCGCCGACGGCGCAGGGGGAAATATTACGGAAGTCATGCTCATCCGCCAACAAACACGTATCGCCGATAGGGGTTTTCCGAGGTAAAAAGACTGGATTGGCCGGGTTGGATTGGACTTAAGTTGTAAGCCGGCGAACGCTCATCCCGCGCTCGGCGGTTCGGCGCCGAGGATCCAGCCTTCCACCGGGTCGATACCGGGAGGGAGACCGAAGTGCGGCGGGCCGCAGCGCCATGCGCTGGCTGCCTGAACGAGCGCCAGTACCGCGTCCAGCGCGTCGCCCGTCGCGTCGTCCACCAACAGGGCGAGCAGGTCTTGCGGGCCATGCAGGCGCAGCGGCACATGCGGGCCGCCCTGAAGCAGGCAGGCGACCATGTCCGCGCGCGCCTGCCGTCGCGCCGCGCTCTGCAGGCTGCGGGTGTCGCTCTTGTAGGAGTGCGCGGAGAGCCGGCGCGCGAGCAGTCCGGGATAAGCCTCCAGCGCCACGCGTGCCGGGTCGCCGGCGTGCATCCCGGGCAGGTGCATGCCGGCCTCCAGCAGTCGCGGCGCACCTTCAAGGAACATCAGCCCGACCGGCGGGTTCACCAGCTTCAGCGGACTGTGCGAGCGCGCCGGTCCGTCGGTGGCGCGATGCGCGTAGCGGCGCCCGGGCGGACGGCTCTCGCGGTAGGCGTCGAGCGCAGCGCGGAAGGCCGCTTTGCCCAGCGCGCGGCAGTGGGCCACCAGCGCCGCCCAGTCGTCCGGCCAGCCGAGGTCGCGCACCGCCTCGCGCGGCAGGCCGAAGGGAAAGTCGAAGCCGCCGAGCCAGGGGCCGGGGCGGCGCAGGAAGGCTTCGAAGGCCGGCCAGTCGGGCAGGGCTTCCAGGCCGTCGAGCAGCAGCCGGTCGCCCTCCAGCCGGCCGGCGGCCACCGTGATCGCTTTCGCGCGGCGCGGCGCGCTGGTGAAGTCGATCCCGTAGAGCTGCACCGGCGGCAGCGCTCAGCCGGCGTTCTTCTTGGTGCTGCGCTTGTCGCGCAGGAAGAGATGGCTGCCGCGGCGTTCGGATTCGAACAGGCCGGTGGCCTCGATCAGGTCGCCGAGCTTCTTGTAGCCGTAGTTGCGCTGGTCGAAGGAGGCCTGGTTGGTGATGTGCGAGCCGACCGCGGAGAGGCTGGCCCAGCCGTCCTCTTCCAGGCAGGCCTCGACCGAGTTGCGCAGCAGGGTGACCAGGCGGGCGTCGCCCTTGAGCTCCTTGGCGCTCTTTTTCTGCACGTTGGCCGCGGCGGCCTCTTCCTCGGTGCGCGGTTGCGCGCCGAGCGTCTCCAGGTAGAGGAACTTGGAGCAGGCGTTCACGAAGGGCATCGGCGTCTTCTTCTCGCCGAAGCCGTACACCTTGAGGCCGTTGGTGCGGATGCGCATCACCAGCGGCGTGAAGTCGGAGTCCGACGAGGCGATGCAGAAGGCGTCCAGCTTCTGGGTGTACAGCAGGTCCATGGCGTCGATGATCATCGCGCTGTCGGTGGCGTTCTTGCCCTTGGTGTAGGCGAACTGCTGGATGGGCTGGATGGCGAACTCGTGCAGCACCTCTTCCCAGCTCTTCAAACCGGTGCTCTTCCAGTTGCCGTAGGCACGGCGCACGTTGGTGACGCCGTACTTGGCCAGCTCGTCGAGGATGACTTCGATCTTGGCGGCCGGGCAGTTGTCGGCGTCGATGAGCAGGGCGATGCGGGCTTCGTCGGTCATGCGGGGGTGTCCTCGGGCGATGTGCGGTACAGGCGGGCAGCGGTCTCCAGCGTCGCGGCGTGGATGGCTACCGTGTCGTCGATGTGGTGAGCATAGCCGCCGGCCATGGCGATGGCCACCGGTGCGCTGCCCGACTGACAGGCCGAGAAGACCCGGCGGTCGCGCTCGGCCAGCCCCTCGCGGCTCAACGCCAGGCGGCCGAGGCGGTCGCCCTCGTAGGGGTCGGCGCCGGCGAGGTAAATGACCAGATCCGGGCGGAAGCCGTCGAACACCTGCACCAGCGCATCGTCGAGCGCGGCCAGGTAGGCGGCGTCGGCGGTGCCGTCGGGCAGTTCGATGTCCAGATCGCTCGCCGCCTTGCGGAAGGGAAAGTTCTTCTCGCCGTGCAGGCTGAGCGTGAAGGTGGCCGGATTGCCGGCCAGGATGGTGGCGGTGCCGTCGCCCTGGTGCACGTCGCAGTCGACCACCGCGACCCGGCGCGCGTGGCCTTCGGCGATCATCGCCAGCGCGGCGATGGCGGCATCGTTGAACACGCAGAAGCCCGAGCCGAAGTCGCGGTGGGCGTGGTGGGTGCCGCCGGCCAGGTTGGCGGCACAGCCCTCGTCCAGGGCCGCGCGGCAGGCCGCCAGGGTGGCGCCGGCCGAGCGCCGCGAGCGTTCCACCATGGCCGCCGACCACGGAAAACCGATGCGGCGCATCTCGGCTGCGTCCAGCGTGCCGGCCTGCACGTGGTCCAGGTAGGCGGCGTCGTGTGCGCGCAGGATCTCGGCGTCGGTGGCGGCCTCGGGAACGTGGAAGGCGTCGGCCGCGAACAGTCCGCCGGCCTGCAGGCGTTCGCGCAGGCGGGCGTACTTCTCCATCGGGAAGCGGTGGCCCGGCGGCAGCGGCAGCACGAAATGGTCGGCGTAGAAGAGCTTCACGCGGCGGCCGGAAGGTTCAGGCCATACCGAGGCCAGGTAGCTCCGCGGCGCCGTAGAGGGTCTGGAACTCGTCCTCGGGCACCACGGTGACCGCGATCTCCGGCTCGTGCTCGCCGCCGCCGAGAATGACCCCGCGCATCGGCGACACGTCGGCGAAGTCGCCGCCCCAGCCGATGGTGATGTGCTCCAGTTCGGGCATCAGCGCGTTGGTGGGGTCGAAATCCACCCAGCCGTGCCCGGGGCAATGCACCGAGATCCACGCGTGGGTGGCGTCCGCACCGACCAGCCGCGGCTTGCCCGGGGGCGGGCGGGTGAGCAGGTAGCCGCTCACATAGCGCGCCGGCAGGCCCAGCGAGCGCAGGCAGGAGAGCATGAAGTGGGCAAAGTCCTGGCACACCCCGCGGCGGTTCTCGAACACCTCGGTGACCGGGGTGGAGATGTCGGTGGCCTCGGGATCGAAGGTGAACTCGTCGAAGATGCGCTGCATCAGGTGCCGGGCGCCGACCAGCAGCGGGGTGCCGGGCGGGAAGTCCTGGGCGGCGTAGTCGGCGAACTCGCGCTTGACGCGCACATGGCGCGACTCGAACAGGTAGCCGCAGGCCTCCAGCTGTTCCGCGTCCAGCGTACGCCCGGCGCGGTAGGCGAGCGCGTCGCGCACCGCCTCCCAGGCCGGGGAGTCGGCCAGCGCGGGCAGCTCGCGCGGAGCCAGTTCCACCCAGCTCTCGGCGCGGATGAACAGGGTGTCGTGATCGCGCTCGAAGTGCAGGGTCTCCACGGTGTTGCCCATGCCGTCGACGAAGCGCTGGCGGCGGGCCGGCTCCGGGGAGATGTCCAGGCGATGGGCGCAGACGTGCTGCCAGGGCAGCTCGCGCGGGCTCAGCCGCAGCAACTGGCGGGATTCGCCCACCGGCTGGTCGTAGCGGTAACGGGTGTCGTGGCGCACGTGGTAGCGCACCGCGGTCTGCAGCGCGGCGCTCATGCCACCCTCCGCAAGTGCATCGGGCGCACGGTGTGGGTGAAGAAGCGGCGGTGGACGTCCTCCGAGAGATGCCCGGCGGCGTCCTCGGCTTCGGCCAGCAGGGTGCGCAGGGTGCGCACCGCGAGGTCGCAGTCGTCCGCCTCGAAGCGGGTGAGGTCGAAGTCCGCCAGGCGGCGGGCCAGCGGGTCGATCATCAGCGAAGGATAGGGATGGCCGAGTTCGCGCGCGGTGCGGCCGAGGTAGCGCTGCAGCGCGTCCACCTGGAAGCCCACCGAGTGCGGGTTGGTGGTGTCGAACACCAGCAGGTGCACCAGGGGCAGCAGTTCCGGTACCCGGCGATAGCGCGCGCGGTAGGTGACGATGGAGTTGGCCGCTTCCAGCAGCCACTCGAACATGCGCTCGCGCTCGCGCACATGCGGCTCCATCGGCACCGAGATCAGCGCGCTCAGGCCGGCCAGGCGCTCGATGCGGCGGCCGAGGATGAGAAAGCGCCAGCCTTCGTCGCGGGTCATGTCGTCCATCGCGAAGCCGGCCAGCGAGATGCACGAGAGCATCACCTGGTCGATGGCCGACAAGGCCTGGTCCACCGTGTTCACCGGGCGCGAGAGCAGCTGCTCCAGGTGGTTGAGCGCATGCCAGTTGTCCGAGGACAGGCGCTCCTTCACGTGCCCGGCGGAATAGGCCAGCGCGCGCAGGTTGGCAGCGACCGAGCCGGGCTGATCGGCGTCGGTGAGGGCGGCGAGCAGGTCCTGTTCCAGCGAGTGGCTGTCGGTGGCATCCGCATCGGGCTCCGGCAGCACGCCGGTCCGCCGCGCGGCGGCCAGCAGGCCGGACAGGCGCAGTTCGGTTTCCGGGTCGGAGCTGGACACGCGGGCCAGCGCGGTGCGCAGCAGGCGGGCGCTGGCCTCGCAGCGCTCGGCGTAGCGGCCCATCCAGAACAGGTTTTCGCCCACCCGCGAGGGTACGTCGGCTCCGCCGCACACCAGGTCGATCACGCCCAGGCGGCGCTTGAGCAGGCTGGTGCGCACCACCGGGCCGTCGGCGCGCACCCAGGTGTCCTTGGACAGGCCGCCGCGCTGCATGGAGATGACCTCCATGCCGGCGCGCGGCGCCACCCGGCCGAGCGCGCCGGGCATGACGGTGTAGCCGTCCGGGGTGGCCGCGGCGAACACCCGCATGCCCACCGAGCGCGGCATCAGCTTGCGGTTCCACACCGGCGCCTGGGCAAGGCGCACCCACTCCTGGCCGACATAGGCATGCGGCTGGGCAACGATGCGCTCGATCATGCGGCGGCGCGAGTCGCCCTTGAGCTCGTGGCCGAACACGGCATCCATGCGCATGGAGGCGTAGGCCGGCTTGATCACCAGTTCGTCCAGGTGTTCCAGCACGTACTCCAGCGCCGGCTCCTCACCGCACCACCAGCTGGCCACCGACGGCATCATCAGCGGTTCGCCGAGCAGGCGCTCGCAGATCGGCGGCAGGAAGCCGAGCACCGCGGCCGATTCGAGGAAGCCGCTGCCGACCTGGTTGGCCATCAACACGCGCCCGGCGCGGATGGCGCCCATCAGCCCGGGGATGCCCAGCGCGGAGTCGGCACGTAGTTCCAGCGGGTCGCAGAAGTCGTCGTCCAGGCGGCGCAGGATGGCGTGCACCCGGCGCAGGCCGCGCAGGGTCTTGAGATAGACGGTGTCGTCGCGCACGGTGAGGTCCTGCCCCTCGACCAGCGGAAAGCCGAGGTAGCGGGCCAGGAAGGCGTGCTCGAAGTAGGTCTCGTTGTAGGGGCCGGGGGTCAGCAGCACGCTCAGCGGCGCTTCGCCATCGGTGGGGGCCAGGCGGGCCAGGCTGTCCTGGATGCTGCGGAAGAAGCCGGCCAGCGGCTGCACCTGCATCTCGCGGAAGGCGTCCGGGAAGGTGCGCGAGACGATGATGCGGTTCTGCAGCGCGTAGCCGGCACCGGACGGGCCCTGGGTGCGGTCGGCGATCGCCCACCACTGGCCGTCGGGTGCGCGGGCGAGATCCACCGCGTAGCTGTGCAGCCAGATGCCGGCCGGCGGCCGCACGCCCAGACAGGGCCACTTGTAGCCGTGCTGGCCGAACACCAGCGCCGGCGGCAGCAGGCCTTCGGTGAGCAGCTGGCGCGGGCCGTAGAGGTCGGCCAGGATGGCATTGAGCAGGCGGGCACGCTGGGTCACCGCGGCGCCGAGCTGTTCCCATTCGCCGGCGCCGACGATCAGCGGCAGCATGTCCAGCTCCCAGGGCCGCTTGGTGCCCTTGGGGTCGGTATACACGTTGTAGGTGACGCCGTCGGCTTCGATGGCGCCGCGCACGAAATCCGCGCGACGGCTCATCGCCTCGTCGGGGAAGCCGGTCAGCCGGTCGGCGAAGGCCTGCCAGTGCGCGCGCGGCTTGCCGGGCGCAGCGAGCATCTCGTCGTAGCGGTCGGCGGCGAAGGGGTAGCTGTCGATCAGGCCAGCGGGCATGGAGGCGGTTTCTTGGGAGTATGTGAGCAAGGGGGTGAAGGGAGCGGCGCCGGCACAAGGCGCCGCCCTGGGTGGCGTCAGCGCCCGCGCAAGTCTAGCGTGAACGGAAATTCCGCATCGATGCGGGGATTCCCGGCTTCCAGCCGTCCCGGGGTATGCCCCATGCGGAAGAAACGCGCCAGCCGGCGGCTTTCCGCCTCGAAGGCGTTGACCGGGAAGGTGTCGAAGTTGCGCCCGCCCGGGTGCGCCACATGGTACTGGCAGCCGCCCAGGCTGCGGTGGTTCCAGGTGTCGACGATGTCGAACACCAGCGGCCCGTGGGTGCCTATGGTCGGATGCAGGCAGGAGGCCGGCTGCCAGGCGCGGTAGCGCACCCCGGCGACGAATTCGCCCACGGTGCCGGTGGGCACCAGCGGCACGCTCTCGCCGTTGCAGGTGACGCGGTAGCGCTCCGGCGCGGCACCGCAGAGCTTGACCTGCAGGCGCTCGACCGAGGAATCCACGTAGCGCACGGTGCCGCCGGTGGCGCCTTCCTCGCCCATCACATGCCAGGGTTCGAGCGCGGCGCGCAGCTCCAGGCTCATGCCCTTGACCGCGAAGTCGCCGTATTTGGGGAAGCGGAACTCCAGGTGCGGGGCGAACCATTCGGCCTGCATCGGGTAACCCTCGGCCTGCAACTCGTCGATGACGTCGCGGAAGTCCTGCCAGACGAAGTGCGGCAGCAGGAAGCGGTCGTGCAGTTCGGTGCCCCAGCGCACCAGCCGCGGCGGGGTGTAGGGGGCTTTCCAGAAGCGGGCGATGAGGGCGCGCAGCAGCAGTTGCTGGGTGAGGCTCATGCGCGCGTGCGGCGGCATCTCGAAAGCGCGCATCTCCAGCAGGCCGTGGCGGCCGGCGGGGCCGTCGGGCGAGTACAGCTTGTCGATGCAGAACTCCGCGCGGTGGGTGTTGCCGGTGACGTCGATCAGCAGGTTGCGCAGCAGGCGGTCGACCATCCATGGCGGGCAGCCGTCGGGCCCCTGGGCGCAGACGCGGTCCATCTCGCGGAAGGCCAGTTCGATCTCGTACACCGAGTCGTTGCGCGCCTCGTCGATGCGCGGCGCCTGCGAGGTGGGGCCGATGAACATGCCCGAGAACAGGTAGGACAGCGAGGGATGGTTGTGCCAGTAGGCGACCAGGCTCCTGAGCAGGTCGGGGCGGCGCAGGAAGGGCGAGTCGGCCGGCGTGGCGCCGCCGAGCACGAAGTGGTTGCCGCCGCCGGTGCCGATATGGCGGCCGTCGAGCATGAACTTCTCGGTGGTCAGGCGCGAATGGTGGGCCGCTTCGTAGAGGTGGGTGGTCTGTTCGACCAGCTGGTCCCAGCTGGCCGCCGGATGGATGTTCACCTCGACCACGCCGGGGTCGGGGGTGATGCGGAACTTCTCCAGGCGCGGATCGTTGGGCGGCTCATAGCCTTCCAGCAGCACCGGTTGGTCGAGCTCGGCGGCGGCGGCTTCGACCGCGGCGACGATCTCCAGGTAGTCTTCCAGCGTGGCGACCGGCGGCATGAAGATGTACAGGATGCCTGCGCGCGCCTCGGCGCACATCGCGGTACGGGTGATCCAGGCGGCGGATTCGCCGGCCTGCGGGGCGCGGTCGGACGGCGCGGGTGCGACGGTGCCGCGCCGTGTGCTGCCGGCGGGGGGGTGCAGGCCTTCAGCGCCAAGTTCGCCGGGGCCGTACTGGCGGCGCAGGGCCGCATGGGGGGCGAGTGGCGGGTAGTGGTCGAAGGGGTCGGGCTGCTGGATCCACGGGTAGTCGCCTTCCGCCACCCAGGGCTGGGAGTCGAGCGGCAGGCGGTAGCCCAGGGGCGAATCGCCCGGGATCAGGTAGCAGCGCTCGCTGCGCAGGAACCACCGGCCGGTTTGCCAGCGTCCGCTGGCCGGGTCGCGCATCACCGGCAGCACGTGGCCGGTGACGCGGTCCAGCCCGCGGCTGAACACCCGCGCCAGGCGCTCGCGCTCCAGCGGGTCGTCGAGGCGGGCGTCGAAGGGATCGACGTTGGTGGGCAGGCGGCGTTCGCGCCACAGGTAGTAGAAGGCGTCCTCATAGGCCGGGAAGGCGTACTGCGGATCGAGCCCGAGGCGTTCGGCCAGCGCGCGCAGGAAGCGCCCGGCGGTCTGTTCGTCCGCCTCGCCCGGCAGGTGCTCGTCGGCGATCAGCAGCGGATCGTCCCAGATCGGCCCACCGTCCTTGCGCCAGTAACAGTTCAGCGACCAGCGCGGCAACTGCTCGCCCGGGTACCACTTGCCCTGGCCGAAGTGCACCAGCCCCTTGGGCGCGTATTTCTGCCGCAGGCGGTGGAAGAGTTCGGCCGACATGCGCTTCTTGTCCGGCCCCATCGCCGCGGTGTTCCATTCGGCGCCGTCCGGGTCGTCCACCGAGACGAAGGTCGGCTCGCCGCCCTGGGTGAGGCGCACGTCGCCGGCGGCGAGCTCGGCGTCGATGGCGTGGCCCAGACCTTCGATCGCGCCCCATTGCTCTTCGGTGTACGGTTTGGTGACCCGCGGCGCTTCCCAGATGCGGGTCACCGCCATGTGGTGCTCGAATTCGACCTCGCACTCGTCGAGCAGGCCGGTGACCGGCGCCGCCGAGCCCGGCTCCGGGGTGCACGACAGCGGAATGTGTCCTTCCCCGGCGAACAGGCCGGAGGTGGGGTCCAGGCCTATCCAGCCCGCACCCGGCAGATAGACCTCGCACCAGGCGTGCAGGTCGGTGAAGTCGGCCTCGGGGCCGGAGGGGCCGTCGAGCGACTTCACATCCGGGGTGAGCTGGATCAGGTAGCCGGAGACGAAGCGTGCGGCCAGCCCCAGGTGGCGGGCGAGCTGCACCAGCAGCCAGGCCGAGTCGCGGCACGAGCCGGAGCGCTTCTCCAGCGTTTCTTCCGGCGTCTGCACCCCCGGTTCCAGGCGGATCAGGTAGTCGATGTGTTCGTAGAGCTCGCGGTTCAGATCCACCAGAAAGTTCACGCTCTGCTTCTTCTCGCGCGGCACCGCGTCGAGGTAGGCCTTGAACTTCGGGGTCAGTGGCAGCGTCTTGAAGTAGGGCGCCAGTTCCTCGCGCTGCCAGTCCTCGTACTTGAAGGGGATGTGCTCGGCGTAGGGCTCGAGGAAGAAGTCGAAGGGATTGATGACCGCCATCTCGGCCACCAGATCCACCTCGATGTCGAAATGCGTGGTCTTCTCCGGGAACACCAGGCGCGCAAGGTAGTTGGACTGCGGGTCCTGCTGCCAGTTGATGAAGTGCTCGACCGGCTGCACCTTCAGCGAGTACGACAGGATGCGCGTGCGGCTGTGCGGCGCGGGACGCAGGCGGATGGTCTGCGGGCCGAGATTGATCGGCCGGTCGTAACGGTAGCGGGTCAGGTGGTGCAGGGCCACATGGATAGACATCTCGGTTGTCCTCGACGGAAGCGGTTGCACGGCATGCAGCAATTCCCGCGCCATATGGCGCTGAGCGGCCCTGTGCGGCGTGCTTGCTGATGCGGCGCGGGCAGGATGCACCGTCCTCGTGCATCGCCCGGGATGCAGCGCACCATTCCCGTCTGCCGGGCCGGCGGCCGCCGTGGTGTAATAGACCATTCAACAGAGAACAATGAACCCTTGGTGAAGCAATGAGCGTCATCGACATCACGAAAGACAGCCATCAGAAGCTGACCGCCATCCGCCGCGACATCCACGCGCACCCGGAACTCGCCTTCGAGGAGCACCGCACCGCCGAGTTGGTGGCCCGCCACCTGGAGGCGCTGGGCATCGAGGTCCATCGCGGCATCGGCCGCACCGGCGTGGTAGGTGTGGTGCGCGGCGGGCGCGGCCTGCGCGCCATCGGCCTGCGTGCCGACATGGACGCCCTGCCGATGGCCGAGCGCAACGAGTTCGCCCACAAGTCGCGTCACGAAGGCTGCATGCACGCCTGCGGCCACGACGGCCACACCACCATGCTGCTGGGGGCGGCCGAAGTGCTGGCCGCACGGCGCGATTTCGAAGGCACGGTGTACCTGATCTTCCAGCCCGCGGAAGAAGGCGAGGGCGGCGGCAAGGCGATGATCGACGACGGCCTGCTCGAACGTTTCCCGATGGAGTCGGTGTTCGGCATGCACAACTGGCCGGGCATGCCCGCCGGCCATTTCGCCGTGCATACCGGCCCGGTGATGGCCAGCGCCGACCGCTTCGACATCGAGATCCTCGGCCACGGCGCGCACGCCGCCATGCCGCATCTGGGCTGCGACCCGGTGGCGGCCGGCGCGGCGCTGGTGCAGGCGGTGCAGACCATCGTCTCGCGCACCCTGGACCCGATCGACGCGGCGGTGGTGTCGGTCACCCAGTTCCATGCCGGCGAGGCCTATAACGTCATTCCCGACCGCGCGCAGCTCTCCGGCACGGTGCGGGCCTTTTCCGAAACCGTGCAGGCGCGCATCGAGCAGCGCCTGGGCGAACTCTGCGAGGGCATCGCCGCAGCCTTCGGCGTTAAGGTGGACTTCCGCTACCGGCGCGGCTACCCGCCGACCATCAACACCGCTGCCGAGGCCGAGTTGTGCGCCGAGGTGGCGCGCTCGCTGGTCGGCGCGGACGCGGTGCGCACCGATGCGCGGCCGAGCATGGGGGCGGAAGACTTCGCCTATTTCCTGCAGAAGAAACCCGGCGCCTACGTGTGGATCGGCAACGGCCCGGGCGAGGGCGGCTGCACCCTGCACAACCCCAACTACGACTTCAACGACGAGATCATCGTCCCCGGCGTGGCCTACTGGGTGGAACTCGTGCGCCGCATCCTGGGACCGCTGAAGACCTGATCCGGCGCGCCCGACCATGAAGACCCTGAAACTCGCCTTCCGCATGATGCTGCGCGACCTGCGCGCCGGCGAACTGCACCTGCTCGGCCTGGCGATCCTGATCGCCGTGGCCAGCCTGACCAGCGTCGGTTTCCTGGCCGACCGCGTGGGCCGCGGCCTGGACCGCGAGGCCAACCAGCTGCTCGGCGGCGACCTGCTGCTGCGCGCGGATCACCCGTGGTCGGAGAATTTCGTGGACGCCGCCCGCGAGCGCGGGCTTGCGACCGCCGGCACGGTGCTGTTCACCAGCATGGCCAGCACCGCGGAGCGTGCCGTGCTGACCGGCGTGAAGGCGGTGGACGAGGGCTACCCCTTGCGCGGCGCGGTGCGCATCGCCCCTGGCCCCAACCAGGCGGACGCGGAAGCCGGCCGCGTGCCTGCACCCGGCGAGCTGTGGCTGGACGAGCGCCTGTTCGCCGAACTGGGCGTGAAGCTCGGCGACACCGTAGGCCTGGGCCTGGTGGAGTTCCGAGTCGGCGGCATGGTCACCTTCGAATCCGACCGCGGGGCGAACTTCTTCAGCCTGCTGCCGCGCGCCATCTTCAACACCGCGGACCTGCCGGCGACCGGCCTGCTGGTCGAAGGCAGCCGCGCCACCTGGCGCCTGCATGTGGCCGGCAGCCCGCAGGACGTGGCTGCCTACGAAGCCTGGGTCAAGGACAACCTCGGACGCGGCGAGCGCCTGGAGAGCATCGACAATGCCCGCCCCGAGGTGCGTGCCGCGCTCGACCAGGCGCAGCGCTTCCTGCGTCTCGCGGCGCTATTGGCGGTCATTCTTGCTGCGGTGGCGGTGGGCTTGTCCTCGCGCCGTTTCATGGCCCGCCACCTCGATGGCTGCGCGGTGATGCGCTGCCTGGGTGCGGGGCACGGCCAGGTGCTGCGCCTGTTCGTCGGCGAGTTTCTGCTCTTCGGCCTGGTGGCGGCGCTGGCCGGCTGCGCGCTCGGCTGGCTCACCCAGTTCGCCCTGGCCGGGGCGCTGGCCGAGGTGGTCGCCACTTCGCTGCCCGCGCCCTCGCTGATGCCGCTGGCGCACGGGCTGGCCGTCGGACTGGTGCTGCTGGTCGGCTTCGCATTGCCGCAACTGCTGCGCCTGGGCGCGGTGCCCACGCTGCGCGTGCTGCGCCGCGAACTGGGCGGGGTGGAGCCGGTCACCGGCCTGGCCTGGGCGGCCGGTGCCGCTGCCCTGCTGGCCATCGTGTTCTGGATCGCCGCCGAACTGCGCCTGGGCCTGATGGTGGCCGGCGGCTTCGCGGTGGCGTTGGGCGTGTTCGCCCTGGCTGCGCGCGTGGTGCTCGGCCTGGCCGCCCGTCTGCGTGCAGGCGGGCCGGCGGGTGGCTGGCGCTACGGGCTGGCGGCGCTCTCGCGGCGCATGGGCGGCAGCGTGATCCAGGCCACCGCGCTGGGCATCGGCCTTACCGCCTTGCTGCTGCTCACCCTGATCCGCGCCGACCTGCTGCAGACCTGGCGGCAGACAGCCCCGCCGGATGCGCCCAACCGCTTCGTCATCAACATCCAGCCCGACCAGCAGGACGGAATGCGTGCCGCCTTCCGCGCCGCGGGACTGCCCGAGCCGGAACTGAAGCCGATGATCCGCGGGCGCATGACCGCGATCAACGGCGAAGCGGTCGACCCGACGCAGTACGAGGACAACCGCACGCGGCGGCTGGCCGAGCGCGAGTTCAACCTGTCCTACGGCACACAGCTGCCGCCGGGCAACATGGTGTCCGCCGGTGCCTGGCATGGCGATGCCGGCTCGCCACAGTTGTCGGTGGAAGAGGGGCTGGCAAAGACCTTCTCGCTGAAGCTGGGCGACGTGGTGGCCTTCGAGGTCGCCGGCCAGCAGGTCGAGGCGCCGATCACCAGCGTCCGCCGCCTGGAATGGGATTCGATGCGGGTGAACTTCTTCTTCATCGCCTCGCCCGGCCTGCTGGACGAGCATTCGGCCAGCCTGATCACCAGCTTCCACCTGCCGCCCGAGCAGCACGGCTTCACCACCACCCTGGTCAACCAGTTCCCCAACCTGTCGGTGATCGACATCGCTGCGGTGCTGGCGCAGGTGCAGGCGATGATGGACAAGCTGATCGTGGTGGTGCAGTTCGTCTTCGGCTTCTCGCTCGCGGCCGGCCTGGTGGTGCTGTTCGCCGCGCTGCAGGCGACCCACGACGAGCGCGAGTACGAGCTGGCGATGCTGCGTACCCTGGGTGCGCGCAACAATCAGGTGCGTCACGCGCTGATGGCGGAGTTCCTCGCGCTCGGGGCGGTGGCCGGCGTGCTGGCCGGCATCGGCGCCAGCGCCATTGGCTGGGTGCTGGCCGACCAGGTCTTCCGCATGGATTACGTGCCGGGCGTGCTGCCGGTGAGCGCGGGCGCCGCGCTCGGCGCGCTGGGCGTGCTGGCCGGGGGCTGGGTGGGCGTGCGCCGGCTGCTGGGCCGTCCGCCGCTGGCCAGTCTGCGCGCACTGGGCTAGGGCGGCAGGCGGCTGCGCTGGCAGGGGCGGTCCTGGCTGTGCGACTACGGTGGCCGGTCTTCTGACGGGGGTATCGCGGCCAAGGCCGCTCCTACATGGAGCGGTCTTGCGGGGGTATCCTGCGACAGGATGCTCAGTCGGTTAGGCTGAGTGAGGAGGGGGCGCATTCGACGCGATTGCGCCCCTTGCGCTTGGCGGCATACATGGCCAGGTCGGCACGCTCGACCAGGTCGTCCATGCGGTCGCCCGGGCGCAGGCTTGCGCAGCCCACCGAGATGGTGACCTGCAGCGGCGCGCCGCCCACATCGATCTGCAAGCCGGCGACGCGGGCGCGCAGCAGTTCGGCAGTTTCCGCTGCGGCGTCCTGGTCGGTTTCCGGCAGCAAGAGCACGAACTCCTCGCCGCCGTGGCGGGCCAGCAGGTCGCTGTGGCGCGTCTCGCTGCCCAGTGCGCCGGCAATGCGGGCGAGCACCTGATCGCCAGTCGCATGCCCCCAGTTGTCGTTGATGCTCTTGAAATGATCGATGTCGATCATCAGCAGGGACAGCGGGCGGCGGTAGCGGAAGGCGCGCTCCAGCTCGAAGCGCAGGCGGTCCATCAGCGTGCGGCGGTTGGCGAGGCCGGTGAGCGGATCGCTCGCCGCCAGGCGTTGCAGTTCCAGGTTCTGGTCCGACAAACGGTCCAGCAGCGCGCCGAGTTCGGCGGTCATCTGGTCGAGCTCGTCACGGGGGCTGCCCGAGCGCAGTCGCTGCGCCTCCACCGTGCCGCTCATCATGCCGTCGCGCAGTCGTGCGATGCGCCGCAGCAGGCGCCGGTCGACCAGGCGGTACTGGGCGAACATCAGCACGCCTACCAGCAGCCCGGCGCCAATGAGCAGCGCGCCCTGAAGCCAGCGCTGCTGCGCGAGTTGTTCGCGCTGGGCACTGAAGGCGTTTTCACTGTCGTGGGTGGCGATGGCGGCGTGACTCGCCAGCGTGAGCCCCAGATCGTCCAGCCGGCGGGCAAGGTCGCGCTCACTGCGCCGGGCTTCCAGCAGGCGGTCGGCCGGTAGCAGCCCTTGATCGACATCCCTCGCCACCTCGATGCGCCGCTCGGTGGCCGCGAAGGCCAGTTCGGCGGTGTGGCGTATCTCGTTCAGGGTACTGGTCAACGCGTCGTTCAGTTTCCCGGGCCCGGACCCCAGCGTGTCCTCGATGAGTGCCAGGCCGCCGGATACCATGTCATGAACGGTTCGCGCCTCGGCCTGGGTCATGGCAAGCGGCAGGCGGGCCACATGCACGCTGAGCGCCCTGCTGTCCGCTTCCAGCTGAAGGGCGGCGTGCCAGTTCGGCAAGGCCACTTCTTCCAGCCCGACCGCGCTGCGCTGGATCTGGAACTGGACCACGAGCGGGGCGCCGATGGCGCAAAGCAGGACGGCCGACATCACCGCCGAGAAACGCAGAAAGCTGCTCCTCACCGAGCGGGCGGAAACGGCAGGAGGGCGTTCGGGTGGCATGATCCAGGGCAGCAGATGGAGCGCGATGCCTTTCATGCTATACCATTTGGCGTAGTTTCAAATCCATCGGATGAGATTGGCCGCGGCTGCGGCGTGGCGAAGGGGACTGCGGCCGGGGCCGGCTGTGCCCGAGAACACTGTGGAGGCAGGCATGGGGATGCTTCGGTTTTGCTTGAGACTGGCGCTGGTTCTGGGGACCGCCGTGCCTGCCGGCGGCATGGCCGCCGACGACACGCTGGCCGCGGTGCGCGAGCGCGGTGCGGTGCGCTGCGCGGTGGATGGCACGCCGGGCTTTGGCGGGCTGGATCGCGAGGGGCAGCCGGCCGGCGTGGATGTGGCCTTCTGTCGCGCAGTGGCCGCTGCGGTGCTGGGCGATGCGCAGGCCGTCCGCATCGAGCGCATCAGCACGGCGAACAAGTTCCAGGCGCTGGTGGGCGACGAGGTGGATATCGCTTTCGGCATGGCCACCTGGACGCTGACCCGCGACGCCGCCCTCGGGGTGCGTTTCGTGGCCCCGGTGTTCCACGACGGACAAGCCCTGATGGCGTGGACCGATACGCCGCTGCGCAGCCTGACGGATGCGGCCGGCAAGCGCGTGTGCGTGCAAAGCGGTACGACGTCCGCTGCCAACCTGGCGGACGTGTCGCGGGTGCGCGGGCTGGCGCTGCAACTGGTCGAGTCGCCCAGCACCGAGATGCGCCTGCAACGCTTCCTGCGCCGCGACTGCGAACTGATCAGCGGCGATCGCGCCGAACTGGCCGCGGTGCGGGCCACCCGCACACCCGATCCGGCGCGCTGGCAGATCCTCGACGAGACCTTCTCCCGCGAACCGCTGGGCCCCTATGTGCGCGCGGGCGACGAGCGCTGGTTCGGCATCGTGCGGTGGGTGATCAACGCCACGCTGATCGCCGAGGTCTACGGGATCGATTCGGGCAGCGTCGGCAAGGTGGACGAACACACCGCCTCGGGCGAGGTGCGCATGCTGGCCGGCCGCGACCCGACTTCCGGCGCGGCGCTCGGCCTGGGGAGCGACTGGGCGCGCAACGTGATCGCCCAGGTCGGCAACTACGCGGAGATCTTTGCCCGCAGCGTCGGCAGGGAGAGCGCGCTGGGTCTGGAGCGTGGGCCGAATGCGCTGTGGCGCGACGGCGGTCTGTTCTTTCCGCCGCCTTTGCGCTGAGCGCTGGCGGCTGTTGCTGCTACCGCCTGTTCGGGAACTCCGGCCCTGGGTTCAGGCCCAGGCCACGTCGCCGCACAGCACGCGGCGCTGGCCGCCGGCCTGGAAGCAGATCGACACGGTGACGCACAACACGGCGCTGGAGATGCACAGGTAGGGGCGGGTCACGCAGACGCGCCCCGGGGTCTCCATGGCGCGGCGGAAGTAGGGGCGGCGCGACCAGCGCGAACGCGCGGCGTCGCTCTCCGGGGTGATGCCTTCGGCCAGGCGCTCGCCGTGCGCCGGAATGTTGCGGCTGATCTGGAAGCCCTGTTCGTCCAGCATGTAGCAGCGCAGCGCGCCGGGCTGGCCGAGAAAGAGCCGCAGCGCCTCGTCCGCGCTGCGGCGGTCCGCCAGCAGGGAGGCGGCGTGGCCGATGGCATTCACGTAGTCACTGATGCGCTCGCGGTAGCGCCGGGTGTCGTCGGCCTGCGAGGTGTCGTAGTCGGTCCACACCGCGTCGATGGCGGCGACCGACGGCGCCGGATCGGGCGTCTCGCCGCTGGGGCGGCCGAAGAAATAGCCCTGGGCGAAGTCCACGTCGGCCGCCATGGCGATGCGCGCCTGTTCGGCGGTCTCGATGCCTTCGAGCAGTACCAGCGATCCGGCTTCGTGCAACAGCTCGACGATCTGCGGCAGCAGGCGGCGGGCGCTCTCGTCGATGGCCGCGCGCACCGCGAAGTCGCGGTCGAGCTTGACGATCTCCGGCTTCAGCCGCCAGACGCGGTCGAAGTTGGAGTGCCCCGCGCCGAAATCGTCCAGCGCGATGCGGCAGCCGAGATCGCGCAGGTAGAGCACGCTGGACTCGAAGGAGGAATCGTCGGTCAGCACGTCCTCGGTGATCTCGATGACCAGCCGCTCGGGCGGCAGATCGAACGCGGCGGCGGTTTCGCGCATGAAGCTCGCGCAGTCGGTCGAGTGCATGCTGGCGAAGGCCAGCGGGTGCATGTTGAGGAACAGATAGCCGCCGGCGCCGAAGGCCGCAGCCTGGCCGATGTGCAGGTAGCGGCAGCTGCGGTCCAGGTCGATCAGTTCCGCCGCGGTGTCGGCCTGGCGCAGCAGCGTCAGGGGCGGCACCGCTTCTCCTGCGGCGTCGGTGGCGCGCACCAGGCCTTCGTGCCCCACCACGCGGCGGTGGCTGAAGCTGACGATAGGCTGCAGGTGGCTGCACAGCCGATGCCCCGCCCAGTCGACCGTCAGCCGTCCGTCGCGGCGGCTGGTCAGGCGCTGCAGCGCGCCGAAATCGAGGAGGGCGTCGCTGCGTGGCCGGAACTCGGGACTGTGGACGGGCATCATGCTCAAGGTCTTGCGCACTTCATGTTGCAGAGCAGCGAAAGATACCCCAATCGATATAATCCCGCATGATCTGTGTCAGGAGAATGTCGTGTTCGAGCAATTGCCGCCGCCGGCGATCCTTCTACCCGCACTGATCCTTGCGGCGCTCTGCGCGGGGCTGGTGTGGCAGGCCGTGAGGTTGAACCGGCTGGGCCGCGAGCTGGCCGAAACCCTGGGCGAGCGCATCGAGGCGCAGCGCGACGAGCAGCAGCGCGAGGCCCTGCGCCGCCAGCAGCTCGACCTGCACGAAGGCTTCGCCCGCCAGCGCGAGGAGATCGCCCTGCGCCTGGCGGAGCAGTCCGGGCTGATGGTCAATGCGCAGGAACGCCTGCGCGGCGAACTGCTCGGCCACACCCTGAAGACGCTCTCCGAGCACGCCCGCGCCGACCGCGAACTGCTGGAAGGCGGCCTGCAGCGCGCCTCCCTGCAACTGGCGGGCAGCATCGAGTCGCTCACCCGCAGCGTCAACGAACGCCTGGAGGCGATCAGCGGGCATGTGAACCAGCGCCTGGACGAAGGCTTCCGCAAGACCAACGAAACCTTCGCCAACGTGATGGCGCGCTTGGCGACCATAGACGAGGCACAGAAGAAGATCGACGGGCTGACCACCAACGTGGTCAGCCTGCAGGAGCTGCTCGGCGACAAGAAGGCACGCGGCGCCTTCGGCGAGGTGCAGCTGGAAGCGCTGGTGCGCAACGCGCTGCCGGCCGAGGCGCGCGAGTTCCAGGCCACGCTGCCCAACGGCACCCGCGCCGACTGCGTGCTGCGCCTGCCCGCGCCCACCGGGCTGGTGGCGGTGGATGCCAAGTTCCCGCTGGAGAACTACCACCGCATGTTCGACTCATCGCTCGCCGAGGCCGACCGGCGCGCGGCGCAGGGCGCCTTCCGCGCCGACGTAAAACGCCACGTCGACGCGATCGCCGACAAGTACATCATTCCGGGCGTCACCTCGGACGGCGCGGTGATGTTCCTGCCCGCGGAAGCGGTGTTCGCCGAACTGCACGCCTACCACCCGGAGGTGGTGGCCCATGCGCAGGCGCGCAGGGTGTGGATCGTCTCGCCGACCACGCTGATGGCGGTGCTCAACACCGCGCGCGCGGTCTTGAAGGACGTCGAGACGCGCAAGCAGATCCACGTCATCAAGGACGCGCTGGCCAAGCTGGCCAAGGACTTCCACCGCTTCGACGAGCGCATGAACGCGCTGGCGCGCCACATCGAGCAGGCCGGGCGCGACGTGCAGGAGGTGCAGGTGTCCAGCCGCAAGATCACCGCGCACTTCCAGAAGATCGAGTCCGCACGGCTGGATGAGCTCGACGAGGCGGAAAAAGAGCCCGCGGTGCCGGCGGTTCAGCCGCCGATGTAGGACATTTCGATCTTGCGCAGGGCCGCGGTGTTGGCGGTGCGGATCTCCGAGTATCGGTCCTCGCGCGCGGCCCACATGCGGGCGATGGCCGCGTCCAGCGTGGCGTCGTCGGCACCGCTGCGCAGCAGGCTGCGCAGGTCGTGGCCCTGCTGGGCGAACAGACAGGTGTAGAGCTTGCCTTCGGTGGACAGGCGGATGCGGGTGCAGGTGGAACAGAAGGCCTGGGTCACCGAGGAGATCACGCCGATCTCGCCCGCGCCGTCCGTGTAGCGCCAGCGCTCGGCCACCTCGCCCTCGTAGTTGGGGTCGACCGGCTCCAGTGGAAAGACCTGGTTGATGCGCTCGACCACTTCGCGCGAGGGCAGCACCTCGTCCATCTTCCAGCCGTTCGAGGCGCCCACGTCCATGAACTCGATGAAGCGCAGGATGTGGCCGCTGCCGCGGAAGTGGCGGGCGAGTTCGACGATGCCGTGATCGTTGGTGCCGCGCTTGATGACGGTGTTCACCTTGATCGGCGCTAGCCCCGCGGCCTGCGCGGCGGCAATGCCTTCGAGCACGCGCTCGACCGGGAAGTCGGCGTCGTTCATGCGCCGGAAGGTGGCGTCGTCCAGCGAATCGAGGCTGATCGTCACCCGGTGCAGGCCGGCGTCGGCCAGCGGGCGGGCGAGCTTGGGCAGCAGCACGCCGTTGGTGGTCAGGGTGAGCTCGACGCCGTCGAGTTCGGCCAGCATGCCGACCAGGCGCTCGATGTTCTTGCGCAGCAGCGGCTCGCCGCCGGTGATGCGGATCTTTTTCACCCCGCGGGCGACGAACAGGCGCGCCACGCGGACGATCTCCTCGAAGCTGAGCAGGTCGCGGCGGGGCAGGAAGGGGTAGTCCTTGTCGAACACTTCGCGCGGCATGCAATAGATGCAGCGGAAGTTGCAGCGGTCGGTCACCGAGATGCGCAGGTCGTGCACCTGGCGCCCGCGGCGGTCGCTCAGCGCAGCGCCGGGCGGCGGCAGCGGGCCCGCGGCGGGGGCGGACTCGAGGCCCGCCTGCTGGATGGGGATGACCTTCATCTGCGGACGATGTGGGGAAAGTGGCGCGGTTTATCGAAGAGTGGGCCGCGGCGCCTGCGGCCTGCCCCGATTATCGGCACGCGGCCCCGGCAAGGCAAGCTGCCGGGCGTTCAGCCACGGCGTGCGCCGGAGGAGACGCCGGCCAGCCGGCGGAACTCGTCGCCGAGATGGCGGATCATGTGGCGGAACTGCGCGTAATGGTGCTCGGCGGGTGCGTCCGATCCGTTGCCGCGATCGGCCCACATCACCCCGAGCGGGCGCTCCGCCGCCTGCAGGCTGCCCACCAGGAAACCGCCTGTGGGTGCCAGCGGGGCGAGGGCCGGCGGAAGCTGCCGGCGCGCCACCGGCACGCGGGCGGCGGCGACATGCAGGGCGCTGCCGGGGCGCTGGTAGAGACGGGCCAGCAGATTGTCGTCGGCCGAAGACCCTGCCAGGCTGCGTGCTGGCGGCGCAGGATCGAAACCGTGGGCGAAACAGCACACCAGGCGGTCGGCGTTCGAGGCCTTGAGCATCAGCAGGCAGCGGCGCAGGCCGATGCCTTGCTCCAGCGTGCGCACCAGGGCCGCCATGAAGCTGCGCAGGTCGCGGTGGGCGCCCGCGCGGCAGTCGCGCACGAAGGCGTCCACGATGGCCGGGTCGGCCGCGGGCGCTTCCGCGCGTCGTGCGGGCGCGGCGGGAGTCAGGTCGCTGAACAGGTCGACGTCCGGTGGGCGTGCTGCCGCCGCCCGTGCCGGAGCAGCCGGTTCGTGCGACGGACCGGCCCGGCGTGCGGCAGCGACCCGCAAGGCGGCAGGCGTGTGGCGGACCGCCGGCGGCCAGAACAGCTGCTGGGCCGGGGTGAACACACGCCCGCCCAGCACGGGGGCGCGACTGGCGCGCACCGCCACCTGGTGCGCGTCGGCGATCACCCGGTCGAGCGGCTGGTGCAGCAGGGCGGACGCCGCGCGCATCAGGGCCAGGGTGCGCCGGCTGTACCAGCCGTCGCAGGCGCTCCAGGCGAGCAGATGGGCGAGCACGGCGAGCATGGTGCGCGAGCGCAGCCGGCGGGAGAGGTCGGTGGGCAGGGCCGGTGCGATGCTGCCGGTCCACGCGTGGTGGGCGGCCTCGGCCAGCAGCCGCGGGTCCGGGGTCATGGCCTCGGTCAGCAGCGGGTCCGTGCTGAGTCCGGCGGCTGCCAGCAGCGCGCCGTTGAGCGCGTTGGTGTCGCAGCCGAGCAGTTCGCGTTCCACGCAGGCGCGATGCTCGCCGGCGCGGGCGCGGCGTTCGATCTGCAGATGCACTTCCGGCGCGGCCAGCGGCAGCTTCCAGCGCGCGAGTCCGAGGATCATCGCCACCCACTGCAGGTACTCGCCGCTGCCGCCGGGGTTGGCGCGGTCCCAGTGCTCGACCAGGGCAGCCGCGAGGCGGCTGGTGGACATCGCCTGCAATGCGCCCCGATGGGCCGGCCGTTCGTCGCTGAACAGGCGGTTCATGCGGGTGCGGGCGAGTTGCTGGACGCGGTCGATGCCGAGCACGCTGAGCGCGTGCTGCAGGCCCTGGACCTCGCCCTGCAGGCGGGGCAGACGGGCCGCCATGAGAATGGTGTCGAGCGCCAGCGGGGGTTCGGCGAGCAGCAGGCGGCCGAGTTGCTGCAGGGACAGGGCCGGTTGCAGCAGCGCAGCGCGCCCGGCCTCGTCGCCCAGTACCGGCAGCTGGACCTGCGCGAGCAGGTCGCGCCAGAAGGCCAGTCCGCCGGACGGGGCGCTCATCTCTCAGTCCAGGACGTTGAGGATGCCGTCCAGGCCGCTGTGGTCCAGGCAGCAGTCGGCCACTTCGCGCAGCACCGGCTTGGCGCGGAAGGCCACGCCGAAGCCGGCTTCGCGCAGCATGGGAATGTCGTTCGCACCGTCGCCCGCGGCGATGGTCTGTTCGGCGCGCAGTCCGCGCGTCTCGCGGGCGCGCACCAGGTGGGCGGCCTTGGCTGCGGCGTCGATCACCGGGCCGGTGACCCGCCCGGTCAGGCGGCCGTCGCTCACTTCCAGTTCGTTCGCCCAGGCTTCGTCGAAGCCCAGGCGCTGCTTGAGGCGTTCGGTGAAATAGGTGAAGCCGCCGGACACCAGCACGGTGTAGATGCCGGCCTGCTTGAGCCCGCGCAGCAGGCGCTCGGCGCCGGGGTTGAGCGCCAGGCGTTCTTCATACACCTCGGCCAGGGCCTCGACCCGCAGGCCGGCGAGCAGGCTGACGCGGCGGGTGAGCGATTCGCGGAAATCGATCTCGCCACGCATCGCCGCCTCGGTGATCTCCGCGACCTCGTGCTTGAGGCCCTGGAGGTCGGCGATCTCGTCGATGCACTCGATGTCGATCAGGGTCGAGTCCATGTCGGTGACGAAGAGGCCGAAATCGCCCAGGCGCCGCCCCTTGGGTGTCCAGGCGAAATCAAGCGCGGCGCGCGCGCAGACCGCCGCGACCTCGCCGTGGGCCTGGGCATCGACCAGGCGGAAGGCGGTGGGCGTGATCTGCACGATGCTGCTCGCGCCGGTCAGGCAGGCGAGCGTCTTCAGGACGTTGGAGTCGACCTCCGGACCCTGTACGACCAGGTTCATGCAGGCACACCCCGGTTGGCCAGCGCTTCGCGCAGCACCCCGGCGGCGTTGCGGATCATCTCGTCGGTGGTATCCCAGCCGACGCAGGCGTCGGTAACCGAACAGCCGTACTTGAGCTGCGAGAGATCGGCCGGAATCGACTGGTTGCCGGCCTCGATGAAGCTCTCGATCATCAGGCCGACCACCGAGCGGTTGCCCTCGCGGATCTGGTGGATCACGTCCTTCATCACCAGGGGCTGGAATTCGGCCTTCTTCCACGAGTTGGCGTGCGAGCAGTCCACCACGATGTTCACCGGCAGCTTGGCCTTGGCCAGCGCCTGTTCGGCAAGCGAGATCGACACGGTGTCGTAGTTGGGGCGGCCGCCGCCGCCGCGCAGCACCACGTGGCCCAGGCGGTTGCCGCGGGTGCGCAGGATGGCCGACTGGCCCTTGCCGCTGATGCCCAGGAAGCTGTGCGGACGCGAGGCCGAGATGATGGCGTTGATCGCCACGTCCAGGTCGCCGTCGGTGGCGTTCTTGAAACCCACCGGGGTGGACAGGCCGGAGGACATCTCGCGGTGGGTCTGCGATTCGGAGGTGCGCGCGCCGATGGCGGTCCAGCTGATCAGGTCGCCGTAGTACTGCGGAGCGATCGGGTCCAGTGCCTCGGTGGCGGTGGGCAGGCCGATCTCGCACACGTCCATCAGGAAGCGGCGCGCCTTCTCCATGCCCTCGTCGATGCGGAAGGAGTCGTCCATGTAGGGATCGTTGATGAAGCCCTTCCAGCCGGTGGCGGTGCGCGGCTTCTCGAAATACACCCGCATCACCAGCACCATGGTGTCGGCGACCTCGTCGGCGAGCTTCTTCAGCCGGCGGGCGTAGTCCAGGCCGGCGACGGGGTCGTGGATGGAGCAGGGGCCGACCACCACGAACAGGCGCTTGTCCTTGCGGTCGAGGATGTCGGCGAGCGCGCGGCGTCCGGCCAGCACGCTGGCGGCGGCACGCTCGGTGAGCGGCACGCGGGCCTTGATCTCTTCCGGCGACGGCATGTGGTCGACGGCGACGATGTTGAGGTTTTCGGTCTGGGCGACAGACATGGCACGCTCCGCGGTGCAGCAAAGAAGGCGGATTGTAACCCGAACGCCTTGCGCGACGCAGTCGCCCATGGATGCTGCGCTGCGCCGCCGCAACCGCCGGGCAGGCTGCGCCGCGACCGCGCATTGCTGCGATAATGCGCCCCCGAAGACGGATTTCCCCCAGGCTGCACATGTCCATCCAATGGTTCCCCGGTCACATGACCTCGGCGCGCAAGAAGGCCGCCGAGACCATGGCGCGTACCGATCTGGTGATCGAGGTGCTCGACGCCCGCATCCCCGAGGCCAGCTGCAACCCGATGATCCGCGAGCTGCGCGAGTTCCGTCAGCGCCCCTGCCTGAAGATCCTCAACAAGACCGACCTCGCCGACCCTGAGGCGACCCGTGCCTGGCTGGCCCACTACGAGCGTCAGCCCGGGGTGAAGGCGGTGGCGCTCTCCTGCAAGAAGCCGGGCGACGTCGCCCGTATCCCGAAGCTCGCGCAGGCGCTGGCGCCGCACCGCAACGACGGCACCAAGCAGCTGCGCCTGATGATCATGGGCATCCCCAACGTCGGCAAATCCACGCTGATGAACGCGCTGCTCAACCGCCGGGTGGCCAAGGTGGGCGACGAGCCGGCGGTGACCAAGTCGCAGCAGACCTTCGACCTCGGCGGCCACATGACGGTGACCGACACGCCAGGGATGATGTGGCCGAAGATCGCCCACGACTCCGACGGCTTCATGCTCGCCGCCTGCCATGCGATCGGCCGCAACGCGGTGATCGACGAGCAGGTCGCAGCCTTTCTCGGAGACATCCTGCTGGCGCGCTACCCGGGCGAACTCGCCGCGCGCTACAAGTTCAAGACCCAGCCCGCCGACGGCCACGCGGTGGTGGAAGAGGTGGCACGCCGGCGCGGCTGCCTGATCAAGGGCGGCGGACTGGACCTGGAGAAGGCCGCCGGCCTGCTGCTGACCGACTTCCGTGCCGGGGCGATCGGGCGGATCAGCCTGGAGACGCCGGACACGCGTGCGCAGATGCTCGCCGCCGCGCGGCAGGCGCCTGCCGCCGCCCCCGATGAACAGGCCCGCGAGGAGGACGCAGATGAGTGAACCGGATGCCGTCGACGCCCGTCTGGTCGAACTGGAGAGCAAGCTCGCCTTTGCCGAGGATCTGCTCGAAACCCTCAACATGACGGTCTTCCGCCAGCAGCGCGAGATCGAACGTCTGCAGAAGCAGTTGCTGCATCTGGGCGAACAAATGCGCAACGTCGCCACGCCCGGCCAGCCGACCAGCCTGCGCGACGAAATTCCGCCTCACTACTGAGCCGGCGGCGCTTCCCCTGCCGCGGCGTCCTGCCGTGTTGCCAGCAGCGGGGCGCGCAGGCGCTCGAAATCGCGCGGCGCCACGTACTGCAGCAACTCCTTGCCGTCGGGGTCCAGGGTGATGCCCAGGCCGAGCGCCGGGTAGAGGAAGTGTTCCTGCTGGCCGGCACCCTTGAAGCGCTCGGCCGGTTCGCCGAAGCGCTCCAGGATGGTGGGCGCATCCAGGTTGGCAGTGGGGATGAAGCCCAGCGCGGCGATCGGCGCCGCCAGCGCGGCGGGCAGGTCCTCCGGGTGCAGGGTGGCCTTGCGGGTGGTGCTCTCCATGAACTCGGTCTTCACCGCGCGCTCGCGCATGGCGGCGATCAGCTGCGCCGGCAGGTCGGCGGTGACCACCAGGCGGCCGGTGATGAAACCGGCCTTGGTGCTGCCGTTGTAGCCTTCCAGCGAACTCTTGCCGTCCTTGGGGGTGACGATGGCGATCTCCAGTTCCTCGCCGTAGCGCGCCCGCGCATCGCCCAGGGTGTTCGCACCCAGCGTGAAGCCCAGCGCCCGCGCGGTACCGTCGTCGGCCACCTCGATCTGCCAGGGCAGGTCGCCGAGTTGCGGGTCGCGGGTCTCGACGAAGGGCATGTAGATGAAGGGCGCGATGATGACGATGGCGACGGCGACGAGGATTAGCGGAATCGGTTTCATCCGGGGGCGGGGCTCCGTGGGGAATCGTTGGTGGGCGCTCAGGCGCCCGGGCGGGTGCGGTAGAACTGCAGCGGCGTGGCTTCTGCCTGCTTGAGCACGTTCTTCTTGATACGCCCGACCACATGCATCTCGCAGGGCTTGCAGTCGAAGCGCAGGGTGAGGCGTTCGCTGCCGTTGACCAGCACCAGCGGCTCGGCGCGGATGGTGCCGGCCACCCCGGTGACCCCGGCGGTCTGCTTGGGACACAGGCTCAGGCTGTAGCGCACGCAGTGCTTGGTGATCATCAGGCTGGCTTCGCCCAGCTCCTCGTGGCTCTCGTAGGCCGCTTCGATCACCTTCACGCCGTGGCGGGCGTAGAAGTCGCGCGCCTTGTGGTTGAAGACGTTGGCCAGATAGCTGAGGCTGTCTTCCGGGTAAGGCACCGGCGGCTCCACCGCGGCGGCACGCGGCAGGCGCTGCCAGGCCGCGGCGCGGGCGGCCTCAATCCGCTCGACGGCCTCGCGGCGCAAGGCGTTTACCGCCGCAGCGGGCAGGAACCAGGCGCGGGCGAGAGCGATGTCGATCCGTTCCGCGGAGAAGATGGTGTTGCCCAGCTTGGCGAGTTGTTCGCGCAGCGCGGCTTCGGCACGGGCCGGGTCCTTGGCGGGCTCGAAGGGCTGCGCCAGGGTGGCGCTGGCGCAGTAGTCATCCTCGTCCTGCACGGTGAGCGACAGCCCGTCGGCGCATTCGCGCAAGCTCATCCACAGGCCGATGCGGCGCTCGGCGGATTTCTTCTCCAGCAGGCGGTCCCAGGCCATGTCGGTGTTGCGCGAGATCTCGGTGCCGGCGCGCAGGTCCTTGAGGCGCGCCATGCCGTCGGCCGGCCACACGCGCCAGAGCGCCAGCCGCGGTTCGGAAGCGGCTTGCGCCAGGCGCTCGACCTTGTTGGCGCGAAAACCCACCAGGTTGCGCTGCAGGTCGAAGTAGGTGAGGCCGTCGCCGTTGGCCAGCTGCGCCTCGCTCTCCAGCTCGAAGCTGTCGCGCGCCGTGGCCAGCACGTGGCCCAGCGGCAGGCCGGCCCAGGTGGGTGCGTCGAAGGCGCCGATGTCCGCCTTGCGGCCATTGACGAAGTAGTCGGTGGCGCCGCGGTTGTAATTGCGCTGCGGGTCGGGGGTGAAGCCGTAGCTGCAGCGTCCGCTGGAAGCGCGCGCCAGATCGGGGCGGGCGTCGAGAACTTCGTCGAGCAGCAGGCGGTAGTGGGCGGTGATGTTCTTCACATAGCCCATGTCCTTGTAGCGCCCCTCGATCTTGAAGCTGCGCACGCCGGCATCGACCAGCGCGGCGAGGTTGGCCGACTGGTCGTTGTCCTTCATCGACAGCACGTGCTGCTGGTGGGCGACGATGCGGCCGGACTGGTCGGTGACGTTGTAGGGCAGGCGGCAGGCCTGCGAACAGTCGCCGCGGTTGGCGCTGCGCCCGGTGTGGGCGTGGCTGATGTAGCACTGGCCGCTGTAGGCCACGCACAGCGCGCCGTGGATGAAGAACTCGATCACGCAGCGCGCCGGGTCGGTGGCCGCGCGGATGGCACGGATCTGTTCCAGGGTGAGTTCGCGCGCCAGCACGATCTGCGAGAAGCCGACGTCCTGCAGGAAGCGGGCCTTTTCCGGCGTGCGGATGTCGGTCTGCGTGCTGGCATGCAGCTGGATGGGCGGCAGGTCCAGCTCGAGCAGGCCCATGTCCTGCACGATCAGCGCGTCCACGCCCATGTCGTAGAGCGCCCAGGCGGTGCGCCGGGCGTCGTCCAGCTCGTCGTCGCGCAGGATGGTGTTCAGCGTGGCGAAGATGCGCGCGTCGAAGCGGTGGGCGTGGCGCACCAGGCGCTCGATGTCGGCCAGCTCGTTGCCGGCGCCGGCGCGCGCGCCGAAGGCCGGGCCGCCGATATACACCGCATCTGCGCCGTGATTGACCGCCTCGATGCCGATGTCGACGTTGCGGGCGGGGGCGAGCAGTTCGAGCTGGGTGTCGGGAAAGCGGGGCTGCGGCGGCGTCATGGCAAGGGGCGGGTGAAGGCAGGGCGCAATGATACCGGTTCGCCCGCCTGCGGTGCCGCCCGCGGCGCGAGCGGCGTATCCTTGCGCTGTGCGCGACAAGGCAGGAGGAGAAGGCCGATGGTCATCCGCGTGGTGCGCCTGGGCAGCCCCCGGGCGGCAGATGAAGGACTACGCCTCGGCACGGTGCGCCGCCCGCCGCGCGGCGTGCCCAAGACCGAGTTCGCCAGGCAGGACTGGTACGACCTGTGGTTTCCCAATCTCGCGCCCAGCGTGGACACGATGAAGATGGCCCAGGCGGCGGAAACGCCTGCGCAGTGGGCCGCCTTCGCCCGCAAGTACCGCGCGGAGATGTCTGCGCCGCTGCCATCGCACGATCTCGACCTGCTCGCAGCCATGTCGCACCGGACCAATTTCTCGGTCGGCTGCTACTGTGCGGACGAGGACCACTGCCATCGCTCCATCCTGCGCGCGCTGCTGGCGGAGCGCGGAGCGGCGGTCGAGGCGTAGGCGTATCGGACGCAGCCGCTGTCCAGGCCGCCCCCGCGGACTACCGCTCGTCCTCGTCGCGCCCGAACAGGGAGTAGTGTTCAGCGCGGCGCTCGCGCTCCTTCCAGGTGTCGGCCGATTCGGCTTCGTTCTCGTCGTGCATGACCTTGGTCAGCAGGGCCGCGACCAGGGACATCGCCGACAGGCAGAAGGCCATGATGCCGGCGGACGGGCCGGTGTAGAGCAGGGTGACCATGGCCGGCAGCACGAAGGCGCCGGTGAGGAAGAAATCGGTCCAGGAAGGCATGGCGGACTCCTTCAATGGATGAGGCGCCCGTGCCATGCTCGGCGGCTGGCCGGACGGGTGTGAGGGGACTGCGGGAAGCTCTTCCATCCTAGACCCCGGCAAGGGGCGCTGCAGGTCGATTTTCGGCAAGCCCGGGCACCCGGCCGGGCCAGGGGAGAAAGCGTGTGAACGAAGTGGCGATGATCATCGTGCTGACGGCCGCGGCGGGCGCCTGCATACCGCTCGGCGGCCTGCTGGCGAGCTTCGAGCGCATCCGCCCGCGCTGGCTGGAACGCGAGTTCCGTCATTTCCTGATCGCGGTCGGCGGCGGCATCCTGATCGGCGCGGTGGCGGTGGTGCTGGTGCCGGCCGGGCTGGACAGCATGGACGGCTCGATGCTGGCGATTCCGCTGGTGCTGGCCGGCGGACTGGTGTTCTTTGCCATCGAGCGCGCGCTCGGGCTGCGGCGGCGGGAGTCGCCGCAACTCATGGGCACGGTATTGGACTACGTGCCGGAGGCCATCGCGCTCGGCGGGCTGGTGGCGCTGGATTCGCCGGTCGCGCCCCTGCTTGCGGCGTTGATTGCGCTGCAGAACCTGCCCGAGGGCTTCAACGCCTATCGCGAGCTGTCCGCCCTCAATGGACGCAGTCCGCGCCGCACCCTGGGCTACATGAGCCTGCTGGTGCCGATCGGGCCGCTGGCCGGGCTGGCAGGCTACTACTTCCTCTCGGCCCACGCCGCGGTGCTCGGCGGCATCATGCTCTTCGCCTCGGGCGGCGTGCTCTACCTGATTTTCCAGGACATCGCCCCCCAGTCGCGCCTGAACCGCCACTGGGCGCCGCCGCTCGGCGCGGTGTGCGGCTTCTGTCTGGCGCTGTTCGGGTCGATGCTGGTCGGCCATCCCGGCTGAGCGTGCTGCGCCCGCCGGGGCAGGCTTGACCTGCATCAAGCGCATCCGCTGCCGGCTTGGCGAGAATTCCGCCATTGCGCAAGGCGGCGAAACGGCCTGCCGTGCGCCCGAACATCCCAGAGGTGATGCGAATGGAACAACTGGCGTGGAGCGACGCGCTGCGCACCGGTATCGACGTGATCGACCGCCAGCACCGTGGCCTGGTCGACATGGTCAATGCCACCGCGATCCGGCTCGAAGCCGACGCAGCATTGAGCGCCGACGAAGTACGGCTGCTGCTCGGTTACCTCAAGGACTACGCCGAGGTCCATTTCGGCACCGAAGAGGCCTTGATGGCCCTGTGCGGCCTGCCGCCCGGCTACGCGCAGGACCACCACGCCAACCACGCGCGCTTCCTGGCCCACGTCGGCGACATGGTCGACGACCTGTCCGACGACGCGGTGCCCGACGGGCGGCAGCTGCTCGCCTTCCTGGCCGACTGGCTGATCCGCCACATCCAGGGCGAGGACCAGGGCCTGGCCCGCCGGCTGCGCGCGGCCCACCCCGAAGGACCGGGCATGCATGCCGAAGGGGCGGTCGGCGGCGGCGTGGGCGCCACCGGCCTGACCCGCCAGTTCGCCGATGTGCTCGCCCTGGGCAGCGCCACGCTGCACGCCAGCGAGGCCGACGTGCTGGAGATGATCACCGAGGGCACCGCGCCCACGCTGGTCATGGCGCTAGATGCCAGCCTGCTGCCGGCCACCGTGCTCCATGCCAACGCCGCGGCCGGCGAGCTGTTCGGCTCACCGGCCGAGCGCCTCGCGGGCCGCGCCAGCGATGCGCTCTTCGGCGAAAACCAGGCCCAGCGCCTCCCGGTGATGATGAGCGAGGTGCTGATGCACGGCGCCTTCGAGGGCGAGATCGACTGCGTCGACGCCGTCGGCGAGCTGCACCCGGTGCAGGCGCGCGTCACCCATCTGGTCCTGCAGGGGCGCATGGCCATTCTGGTGGTGTTCGTGCCGCAGGACCTGCGAAGCGGCAGCCGCAAGGCCGGCCACCCGGAAGAGGCCGTCCGTGACGCGGCAGCCGAGGGGCGCGAGGCACGTGGGCGCAGCCGCGCCACGCTGGCCGGACGCACCGTGTTCTCGCGCCATCCGCTGTTCGGCGTGCTCAACCGCGACGAGCTGCAGATCCTGGAACGCTCGGCCCGCCTGATCCGCCTGCGCAAGGGCCAGGTGCTGTTCCACAAGGGCGACGAACCCGCCGGCATCTACATCGTCATCAGCGGCCAGGTGAGCCTGGCGGCCTCCAACAGCCGCGGCATCGAGAAGGTGCTGGACATCCTCGATCCGCCGGATGTCTTCGCCGAGGTGGAGGTGCTCACCCGGCGGCCGGCGGCGGTGCATGCGCAGAGCCTCAGTACGTCCGTGGTCCTGCTGGTGCCGGCCGACGCGGTGCGCCGCGTGCAGGCCTCCAGCCCGGCCTTCTCGGAAGCGGTGGTGGCCCACCTGGGGCGCCGCGTGCAGCGGCTCACCGGCGAGATCGAAGCCCTCACGCTGCACACCGCCATGGAGCGCATCATCGACCACCTGCTGGCGCATGCGCAGGTCAACGCGCACGGCGTCATCGAGGCTCAGCTGCCGGCGCAGAAACAGGTGATCGCCTCCTATCTCAACATCAGCCCGCCCACGCTGTCGCGTGCCTTCCAGCAGCTGACCGACAACGGCCTGATCACCATCACCCGCCGCTACGTGACCATCCCCGACCGCGAGCGCCTGCTGCGCTTTCGCGACGGCGAGTTGGCCGAGGATCGCGTATAGCGCAGGGCCTCACAGGCTGGTGAGCGCTGCGCGGCGCGGCCGCCGCGGATCGTCGGCGCTCACCGCGGTGACCACGTAGCGCAAGGGACCGCCGGCCTGCAGCGCATCGAAGGGCCAGCAGGTCACCAGGGTGAGCTGGCGGCCATCGCGCGGCTGGGCGAGCGGGCTGAGGTCGTTCTTGTCCACCACCCTCGTGTCGGCGACCCGGTAGTGCAGGGTCTCGCCGGCGGCCGTCTCGATCTCCAGTTCGCTGCCGTCCTCCAGCCACTGCAGGAAGGCGAAATGGGTGTCGCGATGCGCGCCGAGCACGCTGTTGCCGTCCTCGCCCGGTAGCGCGGTGCCGTACATGTGCCCCGGACCGAAGGCGATGGTGCGTCCGTCGGCCCCGGCCAGGACAAAGAGGTCCACACCCTGGCCCGGCGCGCGCAGGCGGGCCACCGGCCAGGTATCGGCCCACGGCCAGGGCTTGACCTGCGTGGCGCCGGCCTGGGTTTCCGCCCAGGCCTGGCCGATCAGCACCTGTGCGAGCCAGGCCTTGGCGTGGATGTAGCCGGCCTGGCCGAACTGCCACAGCCCGGCGGCCAGGGCGAGCGCGGCGGCGGTGCGCAGCACGCGGGTGCGCCACTGCTGGCGGCGCGTGCGCGCCAGCGCGGGGCCGAGGCAGGCCGCGGCCGGCCAGGCGCATTCCACGCCGAGAAAGTCCTTGCTGTTGCAGTGATGGCAGGCTTGCAGGGATCTCATGTCGGGACTCCTTGTGGTTGATGTGAAAGTCGCGTAGCAGACTCCGTCTGCTCCCCTCGCCCACTTGTGGGAGAGGGGTTGGGGGTGAGGGGAACGGACAGCCCGACTTTCATGATTCGGGGCGATCGTCATCCTGTCCGTTCGTTCAGGCGGAAAGGGCAAAGGAACTGCGGCCGCGGCGCTGGGCGGACCACAGCAGGGCGCAGGCGAGCAGGGCCAGGGTGCCGAGCAGCAGGTTCAGCCGTGCATCGGTGGCGCCCATGGGCAGCTGACCGAACACCGCTTCGTGGCGCCAGCCATCTGGCAAGTTGGTGGGCATGGCGCCGCCGTGCAGCGCCTCGCCGGCCGGACGGGCAGGGGTCTTGTCCACCGCGACCAGGCTGGTGTAGCGGCTCACCAGGTGGTGCTCCAGGGCGAGCTCGACGACCGCCGGGCGGATGTCGGCTTCCGGCGTGCCGGCGCGCAGCTCGTCCATCAGGGCGGCGATCTTCTGGCGCGCCCACAGCACGCCGACACCGGTGGCGGGCGAGGCTTCGGCGAGCGGAATTCCGGCGCTCCATTCGACCCCGCGTCCGCTACCGGCGACGCGCAGCGATCCGCCGCCCTTGCGCAGCGCGGCCACCACCATGACCGGCTCGCCGGCATACAGGTCGGGCACGCGGCGCGGCCAGGTTTCCAGCGCGCTGCCGTCCGCCCAGGACAGTTCGATGCCCTTCATCACCGGGGATTCGAGCTTGGCGAACAGCGCCGACATGCGCTCCTGCACCTCGTCGAGCTTGCCGATGTAGGTGAAGCTGCCGCGCCCGGCAGCGGCCGCCTGACGCATGAAGTGGCTGTTGGGCGCCGAGCCGATGCCGACGGTGAACAGGCGCGAATCGCCCAGGCGCTCCTCGATCAGGCGGAACAGCGCCTCTTCGTTGCCCACTGCGCCGTCGGTGAGGAAGATCACCTGGCGCACGCGACCGGCGCGCTCGCTGCCGTCCAGCGCCATCTCCAGCGCCTTCTTCATCTCGGTGCCGCCGCGCGCCTGCAGGCTGCGCACCCAGCGCGCGGCGTGATCGACCGCGTCGCGGCTGGCCGGCTGGGCGGTCGGGAAGAGGGCATAGGCCTCGGAGTTGAATTCGATGATGTTGAAGCGGTCGGCCGGGTTCAGCCGGCGCAGCGCCAGGGCAAGCGCTTCGCGCGCCTGCACGATGGACGTGCCCTCCATCGAGCCCGAGGTGTCGAGGATGAAGACCACCTCGCGCGGCAGCGGTTGTTCGTCGGCGCGCAGTTGCGGCGGCATCAGCATCAGCATCAGCAGGGCGTAGTCGAGATCCTTGCCGGGCTCGCTGAACAGCGCCACCTGCGGCGCGGCGCCGGCGGCCAGCGTCCACACCAGTTCGAAGTCGCGGTTGGCCGGGGTGCTGCCTTCGGCCAGTTCCACCACGCGGCGGTGGGCATGCGGCGCCTCGACGCGCACCGCGTGGTAGGGGCTGTCCACCGCGGCCAGCGGCACGCCGGCATCGAGTTCCACGCGCAGGCTCACCGGGTTGATCGGGCCGGCCGACGGGTGCAGCACCGGCGGGGTGATGCGGTGGGCGTCCGGCACTACGGTGGTGGGCGCCACGGTGCCGTGGCCGGCGCTGCGCTCGCCGTCGGGCGTGCCGGGGATGTAGCGCGGGCCGACCACCATAGGGAAGCGCAGGCTGTAGCGCCCGGCCTCATCGACCAGCTGGTAGTCCAGCGTCTGCTGGTACTCGATCTCCACCCGGATCTCGGCGTCGGGGGCGATGTTGGCCACGCTGGTGGTGAACATGTTGGGCCGCTCCTGCTCGACCAGCGCCGCGCGCTGGCCTTTGGCACGGGCCTGTTCGAAGGTCGCGCGAGCTTCCTCGCGTTCGCGGATCTCGCCTTCGATGAGGCGCTCGCCCACGCGCATGCGCAGGCGGTCGACCGCCGCGTTCTCCGGCAGCGGGAATACGTAGACGCCTTCCAGCCAGTCGCTGCCCGGGTTGCGGAAGGTCTGCATCACGCGGGCGCGGGCCAACGGGCCGTTGACGCGGATCGTTACCTCGGTGGCGAGGGTGGGCAGCGCAAAGGTGGCGCCATCCTCGGTGCGCATCAGCAGCGTGCCCTGGCCGGCCTCGGCGGGGCGCATCGGCACGGCCCGCATCTCGACCGCATGCGCCGGCGCGGCGAGCAGCAGCACCAGGGCGGCGAGCGCCAGCGCCACCCCCAGCCCGCCGGCGAGGATGCGGACGAAGAGGGCGGCGATCTCGACCGCGTGGTGGCGGCCGGGGGCCGGGGCGGGGCCGCGGGCGGCGGTGGTGGTATTCATTGCTTGTTCTCCCTTTGCGTTGGCCGGGGCATCTGCCGGTGTTGGCATTTGAGCGCCGCAAGCGGTCGGCTTTCGGCGGCAAAAGGGGAGAAGCGCGGGCGAAATGTGGCAGGAAAATGGCTCTTGCGCCGCAGCCCGGCGGCGGAGGCTGTGCAGCCGGGGCGCGGTGCTATAGTCGGCCCCGGATCAACAGCGACAATGCATATGGGACGCCGCATCGCCATCGTCGAGGACGAAGCCGCCATCCGCGCCAACTACGCCGAGGCCCTGGCCCGCCAGGGCTACGAGGTGGCCGCGTACGCCGACCGCCCGCAGGCGCTGGCCGCCTTCCGCGAACGCCTGCCTGACCTGGCGGTGGTCGACATCGGCCTGGGCGACGAGCCCGAGGGCGGCTTCACGCTGTGCAGCGAACTGCGCGCGCTGTCGAAGCGCCTGCCCATCATCTTCCTGACCGCGCGCGATTCGGACTTCGACGTGGTCTCCGGCCTGCGCCTGGGGGCGGACGACTACCTCACCAAGGACATCTCCATGCCCCACCTGCTGGCGCGGATTGCGGCGCTGTTCCGCCGCATCGACGCGCTGGCCGACGCGCAGCCCCAGGAGGACGTCATCGAACGCGGGCCGCTGCGCCTGGACGCGATGCGCCTTTCCGCGCAATGGCGCGGGCAGCCGGTGGATCTCACGCTCACCGAATTCTGGATGGTGCACACCCTGGCCAAGACCCCCGGCCACGTGAAGAGCCGCGACCAGCTGATGCACGACGCCCGCCTGGTGGACGACGGCACCATCACCTCGCACGTCAAGCGCATCCGCCGCAAGTTCGCCGCGGTCGATGCCGGCTTCGACGCCATCGAGAGCGTGTACGGCATGGGCTACCGCTGGAAGGCGGCCTGATGACTGAAACCGCCGTGCCGCGCTGGCGCATCAGCCTGCGCGCCAAGCTCGCGCTGCTGGCCCTGCCGCTGCTCGCGCTGCCGTGGGTGGGCTACCGCTACGTCGCCGAGATGGAGGCCTTTCTGGTCGAAGGCCAGCAGCAGGCGCTGATCGGCACCGCCCGCGCGGTGGCCACCGCGCTGCACGAACGCCCGCAGCTGTTGGGCATGCAGGAATGGACGCCGAGCTCGCGGGTGGCGGTCGATGAATCCCTGCTGCCCGGCGAGGAAGTGGTCGACATCGAACATGTGCCGCTGGCCGACCCGGTGGCCGAACGGCGCGCGGTGGAGGAGGTGCAGGCCATCCTGCGCGGCGTGCAGCGCAGCAGCTCGCGGATCAGCTTGGTCAGCCGTGACCTGCGGGTGCTGGCGCTGGCCGGCAGCCTGGAAGCCGAACCGCAGTCCGATACCCTCGCCGAACCGGCCTGGCGCCGCGTATGGCGCGCGCTGGTGGCCCGCATCGTGCCGGCGCCGGGCGAACGCATTGGGGCCGACTGGACGCCGACCCGCGGGCGCGAGGTGCATGACGCCCTGCTCGGCATCCCCGGCGCGCAGTTGCGCACCACGGCCGACGGGCGGGCGCTGGTGCTGAGCGCGGCGCATCCGATCTGGGGCGGCAGCCGGGTGCTGGGTGCCGTGGTGGTGGAGGAGCGCAGTGACTCGGTACTGTCGCTGCGCCAGCATGCGCTGGAACGCCTGCTGCTTTTCACCCTGGGCGGCTTCGGCGTGGTGGCGGTGCTGGTGCTGGGCTTCGCCACCCGTCTGTCCTCGCGCATCCGCCGCCTGCGCGACGAGGCCGAGCGCGCCATCGACGGCCACGGGCACATTGCCGCGGCGCTGCCGGCATCGGCCGCCGGCGACGAGGTGGGCGACCTGTCGCGCAGCTTCGCCGCGCTGCTCGACCGCCTGGCGCGCCATCACACCTACCTGGAGAACATGGCCAGCCGCCTGTCGCATGAGCTGCGCACGCCGATCGCGGTGGTGCGTTCCTCGCTCGAGAACCTGCAGGCGGAAGCGCTGCCGGACGGTGCGCAGACCTACATGGGGCGCGCGCAGGCCGGCTTGTCGCGGCTGTCGAAGATCCTCTCGCGCATGAGCGAGGCGTCGCGGCTGGAGCAGGCGCTGGCCAGCACCGAGACCGAGCGCTTCGACCTGCGTGCGGTGGTGGCCGAATGCGTCGGCGGCTACCGCATGGCCCATCCGCAGCGCGCCTTCGAGGCCGACCTGCCGCCCTATCCGGTGTGGGTGCGCGGGGCCCCCGACCTGGCTGCGCAGATGCTCGACAAGCTGGTGGACAACGCGGTCGACTTCGCCGAACCGGGCACGCCGGTGCGTGTGGTGCTGCGCTTCGAGCTCACCACCGCGACCCTGTCGGTGATCAATCGCGGCCCGGCGCTGCCGGCCGATTTGCAGGCGCGCCTGTTCGACCCCATGGTCTCCGGGCGCAAGCGCGACAGCTCGGACGAGCCGCATCTGGGCATCGGCCTCTACGTGGCGCGGATGATTGCCGCCTTCCATGGCGGCAGCCTCAGCGCACACAACCTGCCGGGCGGCGATGGGGTGTGTTTCAGCGCGGTGCTGCGGCTGAGTTGAGCGGTTCGCGGCGGTCGGACGAGCCCGCCACCATCTCCGTTATAAGCATTGCGGTTATATGGAAATGGAAAAACATTCTTGGACCATCTAAGGCGGGATGGTTATCGTTTGTGCGCCGCACCGTAGCGGCCTCAACCGATCCGTCCACGCCCGATGTCGTCCCTAGACCTGCCGCTGCTGTTCGTCGTCTTCGTCCTCGCGGCGGTGCTGGTGGCCTTCGTGCGCGAAAAATGGAGCCCGGACGTGGTGGTCGCGGCCGGCGTCGCCGCCCTGCTGGTGGCGCAGTTGCTCACCCCGGCCGAAGTGCTGTCGGTGCTCTCCAACCCGGCCCCGGTGACCATTGCCTGCATGTTCGTGCTCTCCGCCGCGCTGGAACGCACCGGCTGCGTCGAGGTGCTGGGCAACTGGCTGGGCGCGCTGGTGGGCGACAACCCGGTGCGCCTGCTCGGCGGCCTGATGCTGCTGGCCATCCTGATTTCCGCCTTCATCAACAACACCCCGGTGGTGGCCATTCTCACCCCGGTGGCCATCGCCCTGGCGCGGCGTTCCAGCACCCAGCCGTCCAAGCTGCTGATTCCGCTTTCCTACGCCACCATCCTCGGCGGCACGCTGACCATGATCGGCACCTCGACCAACATCCTGGTCGATGGCGTGGCGCGCAAGCAGGGCCTGGAGCCCTTCGGCATGTTCGAGATCACCCTGGCCGGTTCGGCGCTGGCGGCCAGCGGCTTCATCTTCGTAATGCTGTTCGGCCGCCGCCTGCTGCCGGCGCGCGAGACGCTTTCACGCATGCTGCGTCCCGACCTCGAGCGCACCTTCATGAGCGAGCTGCTGGTGCCGCACGACTCACCGATGAGCGGCCGCACCATCGCCGAGGCCAACCTCAACGGCAAGGCCGGCCTGCAGGTGCTCAAGCTCTTCCGCGGCGACGAGGTGATCACCGAGCCGCCCAACACCACGGTGCTGGCTGCGGGCGACCGCCTGGTGCTGCACACCACGGTGCGCGACGTGGTCGAGCTGCGCGAGTCCGGCAAGCTGGAGTTCTCGCGCGGCAACGCCTTCGAGACCATCGCCACCCGCGACGTGATGCTGGTGGAGGCCATCGTCGGCCGCAACTCGCGCTATGTGCACCGTCCGATGCGCGACCTCGACCTCACCGCGCGCTACGGCATCGCGGTGCTGGCGGTGCACCGCCAGGACGAGAACGTACGCAGCAACCTGGACGACTTCCAGCTGCAGTTCGGCGACGTGATGCTGGTCGAGGGTACGCCGGCGCAGATAAAGCGCTTCGCCGACAACGGCGACCTGATCAGCCTCAACGACGTGCAGGAGCGCGCCTACCGGCGCGACAAGGCGCCGGTGGCCATCGTCGCCACGCTGTCGGTGATGGTGCTCGCGGCCTTCAAGGTGATGCCGATCGAGGGCCTGGCGCTGATCGCCGCCGCCGCGGTGCTGGTGACCAACTGCCTGGACGTGGAGGATGCCTACAAGGCGGTGGACTGGAAGATCCTGTCGCTGATCTTCGGCATGCTGGCGATCAGCATCGCCATGGACAAGGTCGGCCTGGTCAGCCTGATCGTGGAGAACGTCACCGCCGCGGCCCCCTGGGCCAGCCCGCTGGTGATGTTCGCCTTCATCTACCTGTTCACCTCGGTGCTCACCGAACTGCTGTCCAACAACGCGGTGGCGGTGCTGATCACGCCCATCGCCATCGGCCTGGCGCAGCATCTCGGCGTGGACCCGCGCCCCTTCGTGGTGGCGGTGATGTTCGCCGCCAGCGCGAGCTTCGCCACCCCCATCGGCTACCAGACCAACACCTTCGTGTACAACGCCGGCGGTTACCGCTTCACCGACTTTCTGCGCATCGGCATCCCGCTGAACCTGTTGATGTGGGTGGTGGGCGTGATCGTGATTCCGCTGATCTGGCCGTTCTGATTGCCCGCGGGGCGGGCGGCCTGCCAGAATGGCGGCCCCGCGAACCGACCCGGTCCCACCCATGGCCCTGAAGGCAACCATCTACAAGGCGGAGTTGCAGATCGCCGACATGGATCGCAACTACTACGCGACCCACAACCTCACGCTGGCCCGCCACCCGTCCGAGACCGACGAGCGCATGATGGTGCGCCTGCTGGCCTTCGCGTTGTTCGCCGAGGAAGGGCTGGCTTCCGGCAAGGGGCTGTGTGTCGATGACGAACCCGACCTGTGGGTGCGCGACCTGACCGGCGACATCCGCTGCTGGATCGACGTGGGCCAGCCGGATGAGAAGTGGATCCGCAAGGCCTGCGGGCGCGCGGCGCGGGTGGTGATCGTCAGCTACGGACGGGCCGCCGACATCTGGTGGCAGGGCGTGCGCGACAAGCTCGCCCGCCAGGACAAGCTCACCGTGCTCAACCTGCCGGCGGAGGCCGCACCGGCGCTGGCGACGCTGACCGCACGCTCGATGCGCCTGCAGTTCACCATCCAGGACGGCCAGGTGTGGGTGACCGACGGCGAGCGTACCGTGCAGGTCGAGCCCGTCACGCTGCAGGGCACGGCGCACGCCTGATCGGATACCAGAGTCTTCCCGCGCCAGCTGTCTTGCAGGAGCGGCCTTGGCCGCGATACGGCCTGCGATGGAACCACCGCCGCCATCGCGGCCAAGGCCGACCCTACGCGTGGCCGAGCATGGTACGGCGCCAACGCGCCGCGGTGCCGAGCAGGTTGGCCATCAGCCAGGCGAATTCCGCCACCAGCATCGCTCCGGCGAGCCGCCCGGCCCAGGCATTGCCCGAGGTCGCGAGCAGCAGGGCGGGCAGGGTGGCCGCGTGCAGCATCAGCTGACGGCGGACCGGCACATCGGGCAGTAGCTTCTTCATGTTCGGCGCCTTGACCTTGGCCTGGGTCAGATGCAGCCAGGCGAGGAAAGGCACGATCTTGTAGAGCATGGCGCTGATCGCGCTGACGAAGCCGCCGTGCAGCACCAGGATGCCGGCGGCCAGGGGCCAGGCATCGTGGTCCAGCCAGGAGGCGAGCATCGCGCAGGCCGCGCCGGCGAGCACACAGGCCATGGACAGCTGCAGGGTACGGAAGCTGGCGTCCGGGTGCGGCCGGCGGGTGCGACGCATCAGCAGCAAGGTGGCGAGCGCGAAGCACATGGCCAGCACCGCGAGCACGTCCAGGGTCAGCGCTGGTGCGCCGGCCTTGCGTGCCAGGGTCAGCACGCTCCAGCCGGCCAGTACGGCAAGTACCAGCGGCGCCCAGATGCGGGTCAGCCAGCCGGGGTAGTTGGGCGTGATCTGGAACATCGGCACGACCACCCAGCTGGTGGCCGCCATCAGCACGCCGCCCCAGCCCAGCCAGCCCCAGCCGACATGCAGGTTGGTCAGTTGCAGCAGCGGCAGCGACAAGCCGCGGGACAGGGCGAGTACCAGCAGGATGCCGAGCACCGCGGTGACGGCAAGGCCGATGAGCGCGATGCGCAGGTCGCGGGCGGTGTTCTGTGTTGCGGCGCTGCGCCGCAGGCCGATTGCGGCGGCGCCAAGAAAGAGCAGCACGCCCAGCCCCAGCAGCACGCCGCCGGCCTGCATCAGCGCCGGCTTGCCAGCCCCCAGTCCCCAGGCGAGCGCAATCGCGCCGCTACTGACCAGGGCATGCACGCCCGCCGACAAGGGCCGGATGGCGGGCAGGCAGGCGCCGGCGACCACCGGGAGGATCTGCATCAGGGCGCCCAGCATCACCAGCAGCATGAAGCCGGCGGTGATCAGGTGGGTGAGGGCGAGGGCGCCCGGCGTCCAGCGCGAGGCGAGCGCTTCGGGCTGCAGCAGCAGGTAGACACCGGCGGCCAGCCCGAACAGCGCGGCGGTGAGGAAGAACGAGAGCGGAACGTGGAAAGGCGGGGTCGCCTCGTAGCTGAGCGAGCGCTGGCCGGCGCTCATAGCCCACCGATGCGCACTTCGACCGCGTCGTCGCGCACCTCGTATTCGTAGCGCGTGCCGTCACGGTCGAGCATGCGCAGCAGCGGCCAGGGCGTGCGGTCGAGCAGCAGGGTCAGGGTCTCGCCTTCCGGCAGGTCGGCGAGGGCTTCCATTGCCAGTTCGAAGGGCTCGGGCGGCTCCAGGCCGCGGGCGTCGATGACCTTGTCGCTCATGCTTGCACCTCAGCCTGATGGCCGGCTGCGAGCTCGCGACCGAGCGCCAGCGCCAGGTCCTCGCGCTGCGACTGCAGGCGCTGGTCGCACATCGGGTAGAGGATGTTCTCTTCCTTCATGTTGTGCTGCTGCATCAGGATCAGCAGGGTCTCGGCCTCGCCGGTGTACTCGTCGGCGTCCTGGTCGTCGATGGCCTGCTCGAGCCGGGCCAGCGCCGCACGCAGTTCGCGGTGTTCCTCGCGCATCACCATGGTCGGCCCGTGCATCATGCCGGTGGCCTGCTCGAAACGGGGAAAGAGAATGGACTCTTCCGCGCCGAAATGGGTGTTCAGGGCGCGCGAGAACAGCCCGAGGGCGGCGCGCGCCGCTTCCCACTCGCCACGGCCCACGTGGTGTTCCGCACTCGCGAAGGCTTCGTCGCACTGGCGGTGGTCGTGGGTCATGAGGTCGGTGAGCGTACTCATTGTTGTGGATCTCCTGTCGGGGTGCGCACAATTCTCCGAGTTGTCCACGCTTCGGCCTTGATACGTGTCAAACGCCTGAATTGGTTTGCCCATACGGGGTTTCGGCAGTTCGGCATTGCCCCAATGTGGTGCAGAATCCGCGCTTCGACGATAGGGAGCTTTCCATGCGGCACGAAACCGGCGGCGCGAGCTGGGGCAGGATCTTCCTGCCGTTCGCGCTCGGGTATTACCTGTCCTACCTGCTGCGCACCGTCAATGCGGTGATCTCGCCCGCACTGACCGGCGAACTCGGTTTGTCCGCCGCCAATCTGGGGCTGCTGACCAGCACCTATTTCCTGGCCTTCGGCCTGGCGCAGATTCCGGTCGGGATCGCCCTGGACCGTTTCGGCCCGCGGCGGGTGGAGGGGATGCTGCTCATCCTCACCGCGCTCGGCGCGGCGGCCTTCGCCGTGGCCGAATCGCTCGGCGGCCTGGGCCTGGCGCGCGCGCTGATCGGCCTCGGGGTGTCGGCCTGCCTGATGGGTGCCTTGAAGGGCTTTGCCATGTGGTATCCGCCGGAGCGCCAGAGTTCGATGACCGGCTTCATCATGGCGGCCGGTGCGCTGGGCGCGCTGACCGCCAGCGCGCCGGTCGAGGCGATGCTGCCCTTCGTCGGCTGGCGCGGGGTGTTCTGGATCATCGCCGGCATTGCCGCGGCGATTGCGGCGTGGATCTTCCTGTCGCTGCCGGACGAGGCCGCGCACGCCTCCCGCGACACCGTGGGGCAGGCCCTGCGTTCGGTGGGGCAGATCTACGCCTCGGCCGGTTTCCTGCGGTTCGCCGGTTCCGCGGCCTTCTTCACCGGCGGCTTCATGGCCCTGCAGAGCCTGTGGGCGGTGCCCTGGCTGATGACCGTGAATGGCCTGGACCTGGCCGGCGCGGCATCGCAACTGCTGGTGCTCAACTTCGGCATGCTCGCGGGGCAGCTCACCATCGGCCTGTTCGGCACCCGCCTGGCGCACAGCGGCGTGCGGCCGGTGAACCTGATGCAGGCAGGCTTCGCCGGCATGCTGGCGGTGGAACTCGGCATCCTCCTGCAGATCGGCCCGATTGCCGTGCTGTGGTTCCTGCTGGGCGCGCTGTCGGCGGTGAACTCGCAGGCCTACCTGGCCGCCTCGGCCTATTTCCCGCGCGAGGTGTTCGCGCGGGTGAGCACCGCGGTGAACCTGATGGCCTTCATGGGCGCCTTCGCGGTGCAGTGGGGGCTGGGCGTGACGCTGGACCTGCTGGAAGGCGCCGGGCGGGGCGGGGCCAGTGCGCTGGCGATTGCCTTCGCCGGCCTGATCGCGCTGCAGGCGGCGAGCTACCTGCCGCTGCTGCCGATCTTCGAGCGGCGGAAGAAGCCCTGAGCCGCCAGCACCGGGTCGGCGGCGGCGAGCGCCTCGTCCTCGCTGCCGGCGGCGGTTTCCACCGGTAGCGGAGCGGGCGCGGTCTGCCGGCCGCGCCATTCCACCAGCTCCAGGCGGCCGTCGAGGTGTTCGAGGATGGCGGTGCAGCTGTCGACCCAGTCGCCGCAGTTCACATAGGTCAGGCCGTCGACCTCGCGCAGCGCCGCCCAGTGGATGTGGCCGCAGATCACGCCGTCCACCCCGCGCTCGCGCGCGCCGTGGATCACCGAATCCTCGAAGTCGAAGATGAAGTTCACCGCGGTCTTGACCTTGCGCTTGGCGTAGCCGGCCAGCGACCAGTAGCCCGAGATGCCCAACCGGCGGCGCATCCACGACAGCCAGCCGTTGATGCGCACCAGTGCGTTGTAGGCCACGTCTCCGATCACCGCCACCCAGCGGTGGTAGCGGGTGACCTGGTCGTATTCGTCGCCGTGCAGCAGCAGGTAGCGGCGGCCGTCGGCGGCCTGGTGGACCCAGTCGTGCTCCAGCTGGATGTCGCCGAAGGTGATGCCGACGTATTCGCGCAGCGCCTCGTCGTGGTTGCCCGGCACGAACACCACCCGCGTGCCCTTGCGCGCGGCGCGCAGCACCTTCTGCACCACGGTGTTCTGCGTGGTGGTCCAGTGGATGCCGCGGCTCATCGCCCAGAAGTCCACGATGTCGCCGATCAGGAAGAGGTGTTCGGCCTCGTGGTGACGGAGGAAATCCAGCAGGCGGTCGGCCTGGCAGCCGCGGGTGCCGAGGTGGATGTCGGACAGGAAGATCGAGCGGACCTGGCGCGGCTCGACGGACATATCGACGGTTTTCATACGCCGGCTAGCCTAGGCCGGCGGTGTGACGGCACGATGACAGTTCATCGCGCCGTAACCGTGGCGCGGCGGGGGCGGATCAGACGAACTGTGCTGCGGCGTGACCGGACGACCAGGCCCACTGGAAGTTGTAGCCGCCCAGATGGCCGGTGACGTCCATGACCTCGCCGACGAAGTACAGGCCCGGATGACCGGTGGCCTCCATGGTGCGCGAGGACAGCGCGCGGGTGTCCACCCCGCCCAGGGTCACTTCCGCCTTGGCGTAGCCCTGGGTGCCGGACGGGGTCAGCGGCCAGGCGGTCAGCGCTTCGGCTATCGCGGCGAGTTCGGCGGGGCGGAACTGGTTGAGCGGCCGCGACCAGCCATGCAGCTCGCACCAGGCCTGGGCGAAGCGGCGCGGCAATCGTTCGGCGAGCAGGTTGGGGAGCAGGGCGCGGTCCTGCGCATGGGCGGCCAGCCAGGCCCCGGCGTTCTCGCCGGGCAGCAGGTTGAGCGAGACCGGCTCCCAGTCGCCGGTCTCGTAGGCCTGCGCCTGCCAGTAGCTGGACACCTGCAGGATGGCCGGGCCGGAGAGTCCGCGGTGGGTGATCAGTGCCGCTTCGCGGAAGCTGCCGTCCCTGCAGCTGGCCTCGACTTCGAAGGAGGCGCCGGAGAGTGGTGCCAGGCGCGCCAGGGTTTCCGGCGGCAGGGTCAGCGGCACCAGCGCGGGGCGCGGGGCCACCATGGGCAGGCCGAACTGCTCGGCCACCTTGTAGCCGAAGGGCGTGGCGCCGATCTTGGGAATCGACAGGCCGCCGGTGGCGATGACCAGGCTCTCGCAGGTCAGCGTGCCGCGCGCGGTATGCAGGGCGTATCGCTCGCCGCCGGTACGCGAGGCGTCTTCGGCAATCGCGTCGATGCGCTCCACGCCCAGCGGCATCGCCCAGTCCACCCCGCCGTCCGCGCATTCGGCACGCAGCATGTCGATGATGCGTTGCGCGGAGTCGTCGCAGAACAGCTGGCCGTGCTCGCGCTCGTGCCAGGCAATGCCGTGGCGGTCCACCAGCTCGATGAACTCGCGCGAACCGTACCGCGCCAGCGCCGAGCGCACGAAATGCGGGTTGCGCGACAAATAGTTCTCCGCGCCCACCCGCAGATTGGTGAAATTGCACCGCCCGCCGCCGGAGATGCGGATCTTCTCGGCCAGCACCTGCGCGTGGTCGAGCAGCAGCACGCGACGGCCGCGCTGGCCGGCGAAAGCGGCGCACATCATGCCGGCCGCACCCGCGCCGATGACGATCACGTCGTAGCTCTGCCGCATGCTGCCAGGTATCCCTTGCCTTGAAAGCGCGCGAGCTTACGCGCAGCGGATCATGGTCGCAAACATTTACGCCAATGATCCGCCCGCGAGGCCCGGACCCTGATAGATTTCGCGCTTCGCGAAAATGGCCCGGGGCAACATTCCGCCCTACGGTCCATACTTGGCTCACATACCCTGTCTGCAAACTCCGGAGTCGACGATGCTCTCGCCCGCTGCCCTGGCCACCCGCCTGCGGCCCTCGCGCAAGCTGCTGAACTGGTTCGCCGCATGCATCGCGGCATATGCCGTGTTCGGCTTCATTGCCGTGCCCCATCTGGTACGCAAGCATGGCGAACGCCTGCTGGGCGAGCTGACCGGGCGTGCGGTGGCGGTCGAGCACGTGCAGTTCAACCCCTTCACCCTGGCGCTCACCGTCGAGGGCCTGAGCGTGCAGGAGGCTGACGGCAGCGCGCCGGCTTTCTCGCTGGCCCGCGCGCACGCGAATCTCGAACTCGAATCGATCCTGCGCCGCGGCGCCGTGCTGCATGAACTGCGTCTCGAGGAACCCCGGCTCAGCGTGGTGCGCGCCGAGGACGGGCAGTACAACTGGGACGACGTCGCCGCGCGCCTGACCGCGCGCGCGGAAGCCGGCGACGACTCGGGGAACGACGCGCCCGCGCGCTTCTCGCTGGGCAACATCCAGCTCAGCGGCGGCGAGGCGGTGTTCGACGACCGCCAGGCCGGTGTGCGCCACGAGCTTCGCGAACTGGCCGTCAGCCTGCCCTTCCTGTCCAACCTGCCGGTGAAGGTGGAGGTGTTCGTCGAGCCGGCCTTGTCGGCCACGCTTAACGGACAGCCGCTGCAGATGAGCGGCAAGACCCGGCCCTTTGCCGAGGGCCGCGAGACCGCGCTGGAGCTCGTGCTCGAGAAGCTGGAGCTCGCCCCCTATCTGGCCTACCTGCCGTTCGAGCCGGCGTTTGCGCTGCGCAGCGGACATCTGAGCACCGGGTTGCAGCTGGCTTTCCGCCAGAAGGCGGATGGCGAACCGCACATCGCGCTCAATGGCGAAGTGCGCCTGGGCGAAGTGCAGGTTGATGACGCTGGCGGCCGCCGCGTGCTCGCTGCCGAGGAAGTGGCGGTGGAGCTGGTCGAGATGCAGCCCCTGGCAGGCAAGTGGCATTTCACCCGCTTGCGCGTGCAGTCGCCGGAAGTGGCGCTGGTGCGCGAACGCGACGGCAGGCTCAACCTGGCCCGCCTGCTGCCGCAGACCGCCCCCGCCAACCGCGGCAAACACAAGGGCGAAGCCAAGGACGAGACCGCCGCGCCGGTCGACTTCCTGCTCGCGACCGCACGCGTGCGCGACGGCGTGGTCGCCTTCGAGGATCTCGTGCCCGCCACGCCGCTCAGGACGCGCCTGGAGGCGATCAACATCGACCTGCGCGACCTGGCGACCGTCGGCGACATGCCTGCGGTGATCCGTGCCGACTTCCACACCGACGCCGGCGAGCGTTTCGACTTCCAGGAGCAGCTGCGCATCGCGCCCTTCGAGCTCGACGGCACCGCATCGGTGACCGAACTGCAGCCGGCCAGGCTTGCCCCTTACTACCGTGCAGCCCTGGCGGCGGGTGAGATCCGCGACGGCAAGCTCGATGCGGTGGTGCGTCATCGCGTGCGCGCAGGCGCCAAGGCGCCGGAGATCGAACTGACCGTGGAAAGCCTCGCCCTGCGCGACGCAGTGCTCGGGCTCAAGGGGCGCAAGCAGGCGCTGCTGGAACTGCCCGAGCTGACCGCTGCCGAGATTGCCGTGCTGCCGTCCGGGCGCAGCGTCCAGGTGCGCGAGGCAAAGGTGCGCGGGGCCAAGCTGAAGCTCAACCGCTCCACCGATGGAAGGCTGGATGCGCTGGACTTCCTGGCGCCGGCCACAGCGGGTGGCAGCAGCGGGCAGGCCTGGCGCTACGCGATCGCGCAACTCGGCGTCGAGGACGCCAGCCTGCGCCTGGAAGACCGCAGCGCCGGCACGCCGGTGGTGGTGGAGGCGGAGCAGTTCGCGTTTACCGCCGATGGCCTGTCGAACGCCCGCGACAGCAAGGCCCGCGTCAGCCTGCGCACCCAGGTCAACAAGCGGGGCAGGGTAGCCGCCGACGGCACGCTGGCGCTCTCGCCCTTGAAGACGGAGCTGGAACTCGATCTGGCCGAGGTGGACCTGCTGCCGCTGCAGCCCTATGTGCTGGAGGAAACCAAGATCGCCATCGCGCGCGGCCAGCTGGGCACCCAGGGCGTGCTTGCGCTGGAGCAGACCGCTGCGGGCGACTGGAAGGGGCGCTTCCGCGGGGATCTCGGCGTGGCCGATTTCTCTTCGGTGGACCGCCTGAACGCCACCGACTTCGTGCGCTGGCGCGCGCTGCGGCTGAGCGGGGTGGACCTCGCGCTGGCGCCCTTTGCCCTGGCCATCCGCGAAGTCGCGCTGAGCGGTTTTCACAGCCGGCTGATCCTGGACGAGCGGGGCCAGCTCAACCTGCGGGAGATCCGCCCGCAAGCGGAAGCCACGGAGGACGCACCGGCCACGGCGGTGGTAGCGCCACCCGGGCAGGTGCCGCCGCTGTCGATCGGCCGGGTGGTGTTCCGCCAGGGCAGCATCGCCTTCAGCGACCGCTTCATCCGCCCCAACTACGACGCCAATCTGAGCGGACTGGGCGGCCAGTTGGTGGGTCTGTCCTCGAACCCGTCCACGCTCGCCCGGCTGGAACTGGACGGCAAGGTGGACAAGACCGCGCCGGTGAGCATCCGCGGCGAGTTCAACCCGTTCCGCGAGGACCGCCGGCTGGACATCGCCGCCGAGGTGAAGGACTTCGAGCTGACCGGCGTGTCGGCCTACTCCGGCAAGTACGTGGGCTACGGAATCGACAAGGGCAAGCTGTCGGCCGAACTGAGCTACAGGATCGAGGAGCGCCAGTTCACCGCTTCACACCGGGTTTTCCTAGACCAACTTACCTTCGGCCCGCCCACCGACAGCCCCGATGCCATCAAGGCGCCGGTACAGCTGGCGGTGGCCCTGCTCAAGAACCGCCGTGGCGAGATCGATCTGCGCCTGCCGGTCAGCGGCACATTGGACGATCCTGAATTCAGCATCGGCGGTTTGGTGTTCCGCGCCATCATGAACCTGCTCGGCAAGGCCATCACCTCGCCGTTCGCCCTGCTCGGCTCGATGTTCGGGGGGGGAGAGGAGCTCTCGCAACTGGAGTTCGACGCCGGCTCCGCCGTCCTGGGGCCGGCCGCGCTCACCCGCGTGCAGACGCTGGGCGACGCCTTGCTCGACCGCCCGGCGTTGAAGCTGGAGATCACCGGCCGCGCCGACCCGGCGACGGACAGCGACGGACTCAGGCAGCAGGCCCTGCTGCGCACGGTGAAGGCCGCGAAGGTGCGATCGACCATCAAACGCGGCGAGGAAGCGCCACTGCTGGACGAGGTGCTGGTGGCCGACGAGGAGTATCCGGCCCTGCTGCGCGAAGCCTATCTCGAAGGTGATTTCAAGAAGGAGCGCAACTTCTTCGGCATGGTCAAGGATGTGCCGGTGGCGCAGATGGAGGCCGCCATCCTTGAGAACAGCGAGGTCAGCGCCGACGAGTTGAATGCGCTGGCGCAGCAACGCGCACAGGCTGCGCGCAACTGGCTGGTGGAGCAGGGCGGCGTGCCGGCCGAGCGGGTCTTCGTGCTCGCGCCCAAGACCGAGGCGCCCGGCGAGCAGGCGTGCGGCGCCTGCGTACGCTTCTCGCTGCGCTGAGAGGCAGCGGCAGGGGCGGCCTAGGCCGAGATCGCGGCCGTCGGATTCCCCAGCGCCGCATCGCGGGCGAGCCCGCTCCTACAACTGGCCGCCCCCGGGTTCACCGGTAGGAGCGGCCTTGGCCGCGATTGCGTGCGTCGGTTTCCCCAAGGCCGCATCGCGGGCAAGCCCGCTCCCACGCCGACGGCCGGCGCTTACACCGCGGCCAGCGCCTGCTCCAGGTCGGCGAGGATGTCGTCGATGTGCTCGATGCCGATAGACAGCCGCACCATGTCCGGCGAAACGCCGGCCTTGGCCAGTTCCGCGGGCGAGAGCTGGCGGTGGGTGGTGGATGCCGGGTGGCAGGCGAGCGACTTGGCATCGCCGATGTTCACCAGGCGGGTCACCAGCTTCAGCGCATCCTGGAAGCGGCCGCCGGCTTCGAAGCCGCCCTTGACGCCGAAGGACAGGATGCCCGAGGCGCGGCCGCCCATGTACTTCTGCACCAGCGCATGGTCGGCATGGTCGGGCAGGCCGGCGTACTTCACCCATTCCACCTTCGGGTGCTTCTTCAGGTATTCGGCCACCTTCTGGGTGTTTTCGCAGATGCGGTCCATGCGCAGCGCCACGGTCTCGATGCCCTGAAGGATCAGGAAGGCGTTGAAGGGCGAGAGCGCCGCCCCGGTGTTGCGCAGCGGCACCACGCGGGCGCGGGCGATGTAGGCCGCGGCGCCGAGCGCTTCGGTATACACCACGCCGTGGTAGGACACGTCCGGTTCGTTGAGGCGGCGGAAGCGCGCCTTGTGCTCGGCCCAGGGGAACTTGCCCGAATCGACGATGACGCCGCCGATCGAGTTGCCATGCCCGCCCAGGTACTTGGTCAGCGCATGCACCACGATGTCGGCGCCGTGCTCGAAGGGGCGGCACAGGTAGGGCGTGGGCACGGTGTTGTCCACGATCAGCGGCACGCCGGCCTTGTGGGCGATCTCCGCGAGGCGGCCGATGTCGGTGACGTTGCCGAGCGGGTTGCCGACCGACTCGCAATACACCGCCTTGGTGCGCTCGTCGATCAGCGCGGCGAAGGAGTCGGGGTCGCTCGCGTCGGCAAATCGCACCTCGAGGCCCAGTTGCGGGAAGGTGTGGGCGAACAGGTTGTAGGTACCGCCGTAGAGGGTGGCCGCGGAGACGATGTTGTCGCCGGCTTCGGCAATGGTCTGGATGGCGTAGGTGATCGCCGACATGCCGGAGGCCACCGCCAGCGCACCGATGCCGCCTTCCATCTCCGCCACGCGCTGCTCCAGCACCGCGGTGGTCGGGTTCATGATGCGGGTGTAGATGTTGCCCTGTACCTTGAGGTCGAAGAGGTCAGCGCCGTGCTGGGTGTCGTCGAAGGCGTAGGACGTGGTCTGGTAGATCGGCACGGCCACCGCGCGGGTGGTGGGGTCCGGCTGGTAGCCGCCATGGACGGCGATCGTCTCGAGCTTCATCGGTGCTTCCTCCTCGTGGTCAGGGGGCGGAGTATAGCCAGCAAGCGCGGGGCGGGGAAATTGTCTGCCCGCGTCCCGGGGCCGCCGCGACGGGCTGCCCGAGGCGGGCAATTCCTTCACATGAACATGGTTATTCTGCTTGCACTTTCACGGCCGTTTTCCATACTGGGAAGGCTGCAGGAAAAAAAAGAGCGGCCGCCCGCACAAGACATAGATCAAGGGGCAAGAAGAGCAATAAAGGAGGGGACATCATGGAGTCGATGCAGATGCCGGGGCGCGTGGCGACCTGGCTTGAACTTGCGGTTGCGCCGGAGTGGCGTCGTCAGCATTGCCGGGTGCGCGTGCATGCGCTCGGCGGCAGGGGGAATGGCGGATGCTACGCCCTGTCGATGGACGATCGCTGGCTGTGCACCGGTGACGGACGCCTGACCGTTTTCAAGGGGATAGACGCGGCGCTGCGTTTTCTCAAGGTGGTGCGCGTCGAGGACTTCGAACCGGGCGACGCGCCCGAGGGCGGGACGGTGTGCGACGGCCAGCACCACTGCCTGTGCGTGGGCCGTGACGGCGAACTGGGCCCTTGCCCGGTGAGCTGCAGGCTGCAGCAACTCAACTCCTGACCTACCGGGTTGGATGACGCCCGGGCGCAGTCGACGCGCCCGGGCGTCCGTTCGTTCACGCCGGGCTGCTGACCGCGTCCGACATTGCCACCTGGCGGTCCGGGCGGCCGATGTAGTAGCCCTGTGCGAAGTCGATTTCCAGCTCGCGCAGCATCTCCAGCACCTCGGCCGATTCCACGAACTCCGCCACCACCTTGATGTTGAGCGCCTTGGCCAGCGAGGTGATGCTCTGCACGAACACCCGGTCGCGCTCGCTGTTGAGCATGTTGGCGATGAAGTCGCCTTCGATCTTGAGGAAGTCGAAGGGGAAGCGGCGCAGGTAGTGGAAGGACGAGAAGCCCGAGCCGAAGTCGTCGATCGCCAGGCCGAAGCCTTCCGACTTGAGATCGGTGATGAAGCGTTCGAGCAGCGACAGGTTCTTCACCGTGTCGCGTTCGGTGATTTCGAAGACGATGCGCTCGGGCGCGATGCCGGATGCCTTGACCACGGTGCGCAGGGTGCGGGCGAACTCGGAGAGCACCAGGGCGCGCGGCGACAGGTTGAAGAAGATGTAGCCGTCGTAGTCGCTTTCCTTGATCTTGGCCAGCGCGGCTTCGATGACGATGGTGTCGAGCCGGTGAATGATGCCGATCTTCTCGGCGATCTCGATGAACTGGTCCGCACGCATCAGTTCGCCGTTCACCTCCAGGCGGGAGAGGACTTCCACCGCCGCCAGGCGATTGCCCTGCAGGCCCATGATGGGCTGGAAGAAGGGGATCACGCGGCGCTCGTTGACCGCCGCCAGCACCGCCACGCCCATCTCCGAGACATCGCGGAACACCGCCATCACGTCCTCGGTGGACGGCAGCGACACGCGCTCCTTACCCTCGGCCTTGGCGCGGTACATCATGTTGTCGGCGAACAGGAAGAGGTCCTTGGCGTCCGACGCATGGTCCGGATACACCGCCAGGCCGATGGACACCGAACCGCGGATCTGCTCGCCGCCCGGCGTCGCCTCGAGCGACACCGACTTGGCTGCGGCGAGCACGCGCTGGGCGATCGAGTAGCCCTGCTCGACGTCGGTCTCAGGCAGCACCACGACGAACTCGTCGCCGCCGTAGCGCGCCAGGATGTCGCCGCCGCGCAGCGAGCTGTCCACTGCCTCGGCGAAGCGCTGCAGGAAGCGGTCGCCGGTGGCGTGGCCGTAGTGGTCGTTGATCAGCTTGAAGTTGTCCAGGTCGATCAGCAGCAGGGTGCACTTGGCGTTGTGGCGCTGGCTGCGGCCGATCTCGTAGCCCAGCAGCTCCCAGAACACCCGCTGGTTGTAGAGATCGGTGAGCGGGTCGCGGGTGGCGTAGTACTCCAGGTCGCGGGTGTACTTGTGGATGGCCTTGATCGAGCCCACCACGTTGAGCAGGGTGGACAGGATGCTGTCGAGCACCAGGCTGTGGGTGTGGTCGGCCAGCGCGTCCGACTGCACGCCGATGCCGACGATGCTGCCGATGCGCGGGCGGTCCACGAAGAAGGACTTGATGCGCAGGACCATCGCGTCCTGTTCGGCGTGCGTCAGCGTGCGCTCCTTCTCCGGTGTGTGATGGTGGATGTTCAGCGTGGCCGGTTCGCCGAAGCGGCTGTCGGCGATCAGCGCGTCGCGGATGGACTGCTCGACCTGCTTGCGGCCGTTTTCGTCCGGGCTGAGGTACCAGAAGATCTCGATGTCGAACAGTTCGTCGTCGATCTGGAACACCGAGAACAGCACGTGAGCTTCGATCACGCTGTTGATGTCTTCCAGCAAGCGGCCGACATAAACGCGCCAGTCGCGGATCACCTCGGAGGTGATGACGAATTTCTCCAGCAGGCCGATCTCGAACAGCAGGATGTCCTTGTCCACCGCCACCGAGCGCAGCTTGGTGGCCAGCGACATGATGGAGCCATGTACCTGGTGGAATTCGTCGAAGGTGTGGCGGTCCTCGTTCACCGCGAGGTGGCGCAGGTCGTCGAAGCTGTTGATCGACTCCAGGCTGTTCTCCACCTCGTCCACGCTGCGCTCGATGCGCAGGCTGACCCACCACACCGCGCCGAGCGCCACGATCATGCCGAGCAGCAGGCTGGGCAGGGCGCTGATGTAGAAACCGGTGCGCACGTTCCACAGCACCGCCTCGTAGGGCTGCCGTACTTCGATCGCGCCGAGCACTTCGCCCACTTCGGCGTTGTCGTGGCAGGCCAGGCAGCGCGCTTCGGCCTTGAGCGGGAAGGTGCGGCGGAACACGCCGAACTCGGCCGAATCCGCACCCTCGCCGGTAGCCAGCGTTTCGCGCGCGAGACGGCCGGGGTCGGGCTGGTGGATTTCGCCGTAGCGTTCGACAACCGCCGGCGCGCGGAAGATCATCACCTTTAGGCGGTCATTGCCGGCGTCCGTGTCGTCGCTGCCGTGGATGCCGGCCAGAAAGCGCTCGGCCTCCTCACGGGTCCAGCCGCGGCTCATGATCTCGTACATCGCCGAGAAGGTGAGCGCGGCCACGTCGTCGGCCTGGCTGCGGGCGTGTTCACGGAAAGCTTCGTCGAACCCCTTGCTGATGGCCCACCAACTGCCTCCCAGAAAGACGATGCCGACGACTACCGAGGTAGCGAGGATGAAGCTGCGCAGTTTCATGCGAAGGTGGCCCGAGCCCAAAATGGGCATGAACATACCATCTGTAGGGGTTTACCGCCACGAAGCAGATCAAGAGTTTTCGGGCGGAATTTGACCGCCGTCACGGTCGGACGCATGACGCGGGGGTGGCGCCGCCGATCGCCGGTCTTGCATGGCATTTCCGATGTATGAATAATAAGGTAATACCGAATGCGGGGATCTCATGAAAAAGCAGCTATCCATCGCGCTCGTATCCCAGAAAGGCGGTGCGGGCAAAACCACCATTGCCATGCAGCTTGCCGCCGCGCTCAGCGCAGGCGGCAGGCGGGTGGCGGTGGCCGACCTCGACCCGCAGGAAAGCGCGCTGCGCTGGAATGAAGCGGCCAGCGGCGAACCGCCGTTTCCCGAGCGGGTGTTCGCGGTGGCGGGCGATGCCGCCGCCATCGCCGAAACAGTGAGACGCGGGGCGGAAGAATGCGCCCTGGTGGTGCTCGACTGCCCGCCTTCGATCGAACACCCGCACACCCTGGCCGCACTGGAGTTCGTCGACCTGGCCCTGGTGCCGGTGGTACCCGGGCCGACCGACCTGTGGTCCACCCGCGCGGTGGAGCGGCTGATCCTGCTGGTGCAGCAGCGCCGCCGGGCGCTGCGCGCGGCCTTGCTGCCCAACCGGGTGCAGCGCACCGCACTGGCCGGTGACGTGCTCGAGGTCATGCGCGAATTCAGCCTGCCGGTCATGCCGGTGGCGCTCGCACAGCGAACCGCCTACGCGCAGAGCGCGGTGCAGGGCGGTTCGGTCTTCCAGCTCGGACGTGCGGCGCAGGCCGCACGTGAGGAAATGACGCGGCTGGCGGCCGCGGTGATCGACATGACAGGAGAGAAGAACCGATGACTACCCCGCGCAAGACCCAGTCGGCACTGCGTGCCGCCCTCAAGCAGGAAGACGCCGCGCTGGCCGAGCGCCTGCCGGCGGCACCGGCCGCCAAGCCGGCTCGCAAACCCGCAGCCAGGCCGGCTGCGGCGAAAAAGGCCGGCACGCCGGCCATCGTCACCCAGCCGGCGGAAGCGCCGGTGGCCGCCAAGCCGGCAGCGCCGAAGAAGCCGGCGTCGGCACGAGCGGCGGTGAAGACCCCTGCGAAGCCCGCTGCAGTCAAACCGGCCGCGAAGAAACCTGCCGCGGCCAAGCCTGCAGCGGCGAAAGCCGTTGCGGAAGTCCAGGCCGGCAAGCCTGCCAAGGCGGTCAAAGCGGCCAAGCCGCTCAAGGCGGCCAAGACCGATACGCCGGCAGCTGTCGCGAAGGCTCCGGCGGCCAAGGCGGCAAAGGCGCCTGCGGTCGAGGCGGTACGCAAGGAAAAGCGCGAGAAGGTGGTGCGCGACTCCTTCTCCATGCCAAAGAGCGAGCACGCGCAACTCAAGACCTTGCGTACCGCACTGGCAAGGGAAGGACGGATCTGCACCAAGTCCGAACTGCTGCGCGCCGGCCTGCAATTGCTGGCCGAGCGACAGGCGGCCGAACTCGTGCGCCTGGTCGATGCACTGCCGGTGGTACCCAAGGGCAAGAGCAAGAAGTAAGGGACCGGCGGATTGCGCGGGCTGCACGGCCCGCCGCGAAAGAAGCGGGGCGGCAGTGTGCCGCCCCGTTGTCGTCTACCCTGGCCCGCATTTCTCACACCGTCCCTACTGCGGGTGCCGATGCACTCGCCGTGGCACGCCGCACTCCCTCACGCCGCCTCGACGTAGTGTCAGCTACGCCTTCGGCGTCGATCGGTCCGTACGGCGAACCACTGCGGCGCCTCGGCCCCCTCGTGACGTGCCAGTGTGAGAAATGCGGGCTAGCCGCACCTGCAGCAGCCCGCGCAAGGCGTTGCCCAGGTAGAGGGCGGATGCCGCGCGCAGGTCGGCCAGGGTCAGCACGCGCTCGCGCGCGCGGCCTTCGTCGAGCATCTTCCGGCGCCATACGCCGTCGAGCAGTCCGCAGGTGAGCGGCGGCGTCCACAGTTGGCCGTCCAGTTCCACGAACACGCTGCTGCGCGCGCCTTCGCACAATTCGCCGCGCTCGTTGAAGTACAGCAGGTCGAAGTAGCCGGCGGCCATGGCCTGCGCCAGCTCGCGGTCGTAGAGGCTGCGGGCGGTGGTCTTGTGGCGCAGCAGCGGATCGTTGGCACGCAGCGGGCTGGTGGACAGCGTGACGCTCACAGCGTCCGGCAAGTCGTCCAATGGCGCGGCGGTGATCGCGAATGTTCCATCCGCTTCCAGCTGCAGGCGCACGCGCTGCGGGCCGGCGAGCCCGTCTGCCTGGCGGAGCAAGGCGGCACGTGCCGCCGGCAGGTCGCAGGCAAAGCCCAGCGCGCGCGCCGAGCGCGCCAGGCGGGCGAGATGGCGTTCGAACAGCGGATAGGGCTCAGCCTCGGCCGGATCGCAGCGCAGGGTCTCGATCAGCGCGAAACCCGGCGGCTCACGGTGCACGAAGCTGCCCTTGAGCAGGCACTCGCTCCATTCGTCGTCCGGATCGGAATCGGCCACGATGCCGCTGCCGATGCCCAGGCGGGCACCGCCGCGCCCGTCGATGGCGAGCGTACGGATCGGCACGTTGAAGCGGAAGTCGCCGTCCGGCGCCAGCCAGCCGATCGCGCCGCAATAGACGCCGCGCGGCTGTGCTTCCAGCTCGCGGATGATCTCCATCGCACGGATGCGCGGCGCGCCGGTGACCGAGCCGCAGGGGAAGAGGGCGCGGAAGATGTCGCACAGGCCGGCGGTGACTGGCTCGGCGCTGACCGTGGAGGTCATCTGCCAGACGCTGGGATAGGCCTCGATCTCGCACAAGGCCTCGACCCGTACGCCGCCGGGCGGGGCGAGGCGGCCGAGGTCGTTGCGGATCAGGTCCACGATCATCACGTTCTCGGCGCGGTTCTTGGCGGACTCCGCCAGCGCCTGCGGGTCGCTGGCACGCGGCGCGGTGCCCTTCATCGGCCGGCAGACGAGGCGGCGGCCGCGGCGCTCGATGAACAGCTCCGGCGAACGCGAGAGCAGGCGGCGCTGCCCATCCTCGATATAGGCCCCGTAGCGCACCGGCTGGGCGCGGCGCAGGCGCTCGTAGAGGGCCAGCGGGGCGCCGTAGCTGCGCCCGGCGAGCGCGAAGGTGTAGTTGACCTGGTAGCAGTCGCCGGCGTGGATCAGCGCGCGGATGCGCTCGACCGCGGTGCGGTAGCGCCCGGCGTCCAGCGTCGGCGTGAGATCGACGAGGCCGGCGAGGCGCTGATGCTCGTCCAGCGGCGCGAGCGTGGCCGCGATGTCGTCGGCGGTCTGCGCCGCGCTGCGCCGCTCGCCGCGGGCGAACACCCAGGCGGTGAGCAGCGGCCCCTCGCGCTCGGCCGGCAGCAGCGGCGCGAGGCGCGGCTCCAGCAGATAACCCAGCTCATAGGCGGCCGCCAGCGCCACCCAGTGCCCGGCGGCCTGGGCGGCCTCGATGGCGGCGAAGGTCGCATCTATGTCTTCGGCCCGCTCGCAGCTCAGGGTCTGGCGCAGCTCACTGAGCAGCAGATCGCCGGCGGCATCCTGGTTGTCGTCGAACAGCGCGAAGGGCGGGGTGGGGAGCATGGGGCAGGGCGTGCGGGAGAGGGGGCGATGTTAGCCGAAAGGTTTCGGTGCCGTGACGATGTTGAGTGCGGCAGCCCACCTGTAGGAGCAGCCTTGGCCGCGATACGGCCTGTGATGGAACGACCGCAGCATCACGGCCAAGGCCGCTCCTACAGGGCGGCATTCCGGTGCTCTCGTACGGCAGGTATGCGTCGCGTCTCAATGAAAATCCCGGCTGCGCGCCTCCAGTTGGCCGAGCAGCGCGGAATGGTCCACCACCCGGCCGGCCACCAGATGCACCACCTTGCCCTGGCGGCTGATCTGGCCATAGACGCCGAGCAGGCGGGCGCCGAGCAGTTCGCGGCGCTGGGCTTCCAGCAGTTCCGGGCGGACGATGACGTTGATCAGCCCGGTCTCGTCCTCCAGGGTGACGAACAGCGTGCCCTTGGCGGTGCCCGGACGCTGGCGGCAGGTGACCACGCCGGCTGCGCGGGCGAGCTGGCGGTCCTGGCAGGCGGTGATCTGCTGTGCGCTAAGAAAGCGCATCGCGGCCAGGTGCTCGCGCAGCAGGGCCAGCGGATGCCGCCCCAGCGTGAAGCCCAGGCGGGCGTAGTCGGCGACGATCTCCTGCGCTTCGGAGGCCGCCGGCAGGGCGAGGCGCGCCTCGTTGCGCGGCGCGCCGTGCAGCACGCCGGGTAGCGACACGTCGCCGGCGGCCTGCCACAGCGCCTGGCGGCGGTGGCCGGCCAGCCCGGCCAGTGCGCCGCCGCTGGCCAGGATGCGCAGCTCGGCGGCGTCGAGCGCGGCGCGGTCGGCCAGGTCGGCGACGTCCGCAAACGGGCGCTCTTCGCGCGCGGCGACGATGCGTACGGCCGCGGCGGCATTGAAGCCCTTGACCAGATGCAGGCCCAGGCGCACTGCGGGCGGCGGTCTGGTCGCGCCGTCGGCAGTCGCGGCGGACGGCGCCAACGTGCTCTCCCAGCGGCTGTGGCAGACATCTGGCGGCAGCACCGGCACGTCGTGGCGGCGGGCGTCCTGGATGAGTTGCGACGGCGAATAGAAGCCCATCGGCTGGCTGTTGAGCAGGCCGCACAGGAAGGCTGCCGGGTGGAAGCGTTTGATCCAGGCCGAGCAATACACCAGCAGGGCGAAGCTGGCCGCGTGGGATTCAGGGAAACCGTAGCTGCCGAAGCCCTCGATCTGGCGGCACAGGCGTTCGGCGAACTCCGCCGGATAGTCGTTCTTTGCCATGCCGGCCATCAGCTTCTGGCGGTAGCGGTCGAGTTCGCCCTTGCCGCGCCAGGTGCCCATGGAGCGGCGCAGCTGGTCGGCCTCGCCGGGCGTGAAGCCGGCCGCGGCCATCGCCAGTTGCATGACCTGCTCCTGGAAGATCGGCACGCCCAGGGTGCGTTCCAGCACCGGGCGGATCTCCCCGCGCACGCCGTCCAACGGGTCTTCGCCGCGCGCGGCGCGCTCGCGGGCGCCCAGGTAGGGATGCACCATGCCGCCCTGGATCGGCCCCGGGCGGACGATGGCCACTTCCACCACCAGGTCGTAGAAGGTGCGCGGCTTGAGCCGCGGCAGCATGGTGAGCTGGGCGCGCGACTCGACCTGGAACACGCCGATGGCGTCGGCTGCGCTGAGCATGTCGTACACCGCCGGCACCTCACGCGGGATGTCGGCCATGGTCACGGTGCGCTGCTCCCATTCGGACAGCAGCGCGAGGCTGCGGCGCAGTGCGGAGAGCATGCCCAGGGCGAGCACGTCCACCTTGAGCAGGCCCATGGTGTCGAGGTCGTCCTTGTCCCACTGGATCACCGTGCGCCCGTCCATCGCGGCGTTCTCCACCGGCACCAGTTCGTCCAGCCGGCCGCGCGCGATGACGAAGCCGCCGACGTGCTGCGACAGATGGCGCGGGAAGCCGAGCAGGGTGTGCACCAGGTCGGTGAGCCGGCGTGCGACCGGGCTTGCCGGGTCCAGGCCGGCTTCGCGCAGACGTTCGGGGGCGATCTGGCGGCCGTCGAACCACTGCTGGCCGCGGGTCAGGCGCTCGATGCGCGGCTCGTCCAGGCCCAGCGCGCGGCCGACGTCGCGCAGCGCGCTCCTCGGGCGGTAGCTGATCACCGTGGCGGCCAGCGCGGCGCGCTCGCGACCGTACTTGCGGTACAGGTACTGGATGACCTCCTCGCGGCGGTCGTGCTCGAAATCGACGTCGATGTCCGGCGGCTCGTTGCGCTCGCGCGAGATGAAGCGCTCGATCAGCATGATGCCCTGCTCGGGATGCACCTCGGTGATGCCCAGCGCCCAGCACACCACCGAGTTGGCCGCCGAGCCACGCCCCTGGCACAGGATGCCGACGCTGCGGGCGAAGTGCACGATGTCGTGCACGGTGAGGAAGTAGGGCTCGTAGCGCAGTTCGGCGATCAGGGCGAGTTCGTGCTCCACCATGCCGCGCACCCGCGGCGGTGCGGGATCGTCGGCCGGGGAGGGGCGGCAGTCATGGCCCGGTGCGGCAACTTGCGGGCGGTGGCCCGCCGGTCCATAGCGCCAGGCGAGCCCGCCTTCGACCAGGCGGCGCAGCCAGGAAGCGGCCGATTCGCCCGGCGGCACCAGCTCTTCGGGATATTCGTAGCGCAGTTCGTCCAGCGAGAAAGTGCAGCGGCCCGCCACCACCAGGCTTTCGGCGAGCCACTCGGCCGGCAGGCGGCGGGCCAGTTCTGCCGGGTGGTGCAGGCGGCGTTCGGCGTTGGCGGCCAGCGCAAGGCCGGCTTCGGCCAGCGGGGTGCGCAGGCGGATCGCGGTGAGGACGTCGGCCAGCTCGCGCCGTGCGGCCTCGTGCATCAATGCGCCGGTGGCCGCCACGACCGGCAGTCCGGTGCGGCGGGCGACCGCTTGCACCGTGCCCTGCCGGGCCTGCTCGTCGGGGCCGCAGGGGCAGTCCACCGCAATCCACGCGCGGCCGGGGAAACACCGTCCCAACCAGTCGGCCTGCTCCGCCAGACGCGCTTCCAGGCTTGCACCATCGGCCGGTGCCAGCAGCAAGGCGAGGCAGCCGGGCAGGCCGTCTTCCAGGTCGGCACGGCTCAGGCGGTACTCGCCCTTGGGCGCCGCACGCCGACCCCGGCTGATCAGGCGGGAGAGCCGGCCGTAGCCTCCGCGCTCGGCCGCCAGCAGCACCAGCCCGGTGCCGTCTTCCAGTAACACGCGGCTGCCAACGATCAGCTTGAGCGGCAGCTGCTGGCCACGGATCTCGCCGTGCGCACGCACCACCCCGGCCAGCGTGCATTCGTCGGTGAGCGCCAGTGCGGTGTAGCCCAGTGCTGCGGCCTGCCGGACAAGCTCCTCGGGGTGGGAGGCGCCGAGCAGGAAGCTGAAGCAGGACAGGCAGTGGAGTTCGGCATAAGGAGGGCTGTTCACAGCTGTAATTATATATAGCTTTCGACTGAGAGCAGGGGATCTGCAGGCGCGCTCCACTGCTACCCCGGCGCGTCGTCCAGCATGCGTTCAGCAACTGTCAAATCCTTGCCACAAGCGCTGCAGCGCCGCTTGACACTCCGAGCGGCGGCAGGGTATTACCTCGGTTACAAAAAAACACATGAACGCATCAGGGGTTTTGGGATGGGGGAAAAAATCTCTGCGTGTCTGCATGCGGCCATGCTCGTGGCCGCGACGCTGCTCGCGTCCACCGCGGTCGACTGCGCCCGGGCCCAGCAGGCCCAGGCCAGATGGACCATTGGCTTCGCGCAGGACACGCTGGGCAACGACTGGCGCCGCGCGCAGACCGAAGGCCTGGCCCGTGCCTTCTCCCGCCATCCCGAGGTCCGCTTCCGCCATACCGACGCAGACGGCAACACTGCCCGCCAGGTGCAGGACATCGAGCAACTGGTTGCCGAGGGCATCGACCTGCTGATCACCAGTCCGCGCGACGCCGAACTGATGGCGCCGGTCATCGACCGGGTACGTGCCCGCGGCGTGCCGGTGGTGCTGCTCAGCCGGCGCACCAGCGGTGACAGCCACAACGTCTTCATCCGCGCGGACAACCGCCAGATCGCCCGCCAGGCGGCCGCCCATCTGGCGCAGCGCCTGGGTGGCAAGGGCCGCATCCTGATGCTGCAGCACATTCCCACCACCACGCCGGCCATCGAGCGCACCGAGGGCTTCATGGATGAGCTGGCCAAGCACCCGGGCCTGAGCGTGGTCGCGGTCCGCCGGGCCGACTCATTGCGCGACAAGGCCATCCTGGCGGTCGAGCAGGTCCTCGCCGAAGGCATCGCCTTCGACGCCATCTACGCGCAGAGCGACAGCATGGCCGCCGGCGCCCGCGCCGCACTGCGAAAGCGCGGCATCGACCCGGCCAGCATCCCGACCGTGGGCATCGACTACATCGCCGAGGCGCGCGAAGCCATCCGCGCCGGCAAGCAGGACGCTTCCTTCCTCTACCCGACCTTCGCCGAGGAAGGAGCCGACGCCGCCATGCGCATCCTGCGCGGCGAGCCCGTCCCTCGCGAGATCGTCGTGGAGTCGAAGAAGATTACCCGTGACAACGTTGAACGGATCGAACCGATCTTCTGACATGCCCCGTTTATTCCGTCTGACCCACAGGCTGCTCCTTCTCTGGTTCGCTTCGGTCGCCGCGGTGCTCGGAGTATCGGGCGTCGCCTTCCTGATGTTCGAAGAGCACGAGATCGAGACCGAGCGGCGCGCCCGCATCGAGGCCGCTTTCGCCGTACTGCAGAACCACGTCGACCAGCGCGCGACCCTGCTCGGACGATCGGCGGCCACCATGGCCAACCGCCCCGGGGTGGTGGCCACCATCGGCCTGTACGCCAACTACTTCGACCCCGAGGCGGACAACGCCGCGGTGTTCGACACGCCCGCACGCGAGCTTGCGATGGAGCTTGGCGAACTCGCACGTGCTGCCGGCGCAAGCTGGGCATCGGTCATCGGCCCGCACGGCCCGGTGAGCGCCTACTGGCGCCACGGCGACGAGGACCACAAGGCCTACTTCTCGCTCCGCCCCCAGAGCGCGGAAGTCTATGTCAGCACCGGGGCGGGCGTGCCGTTCCGCGCAATCGACCAGCAGGCCTCGTTCATCGCGCGGGTGACCGCGGTTGCCGGCGCGGACGTGGGCGACGCAACGGTGGTGACCGCCTGCGCCACCGCGGGCGGTCCGGCCCTGGTGGTCAGGCGGCCGATCCAGGTGGATGCTCAGCAAGGCAGCCGCGAGTTCGGCCAGGTCATCCTGGGCGCCTGCCTGGACGAAGCCTTCGTGGACAAGGTCGCTGCGCAGGCCGGTGCCGCCTTCGGCATCGTCGGCGAGCGCAAGCTGTTCAGCGACGCGATGCCGGACATCATTCCGCCGGCAATGGCCGAGCCGCTGGCTTCCCCGGCCCAGCGGGGCGGACTGACCCTGGCCGGGATGCGCTGGCACAGCGACGAGGTCCACGTGCTGGGTGCCGGGGACTGGCTGCTGGGCGACGGCAGCCGCAATACCGCGATGTTCGTGCTCAGCCGCCAGCAGCTGTCCGAGCAGCGCAGCGCCTTGTTCACCGCCGGCCTGGCCGGCATGGGGCTGGCCGCTACCGTGGTCTTCGTCGTGGGGCTGCTGTACCTGCGCCGCAACGTCACCAGTCCGCTGGAACGCCTGGTCGCCGCGGTCGCCAGCTTGCGCGCCGGGCACTACGAGACGGTGGCCGGCGTTCGTCCGGGCGACGAGATCGGCGACCTGGTGCATACCTTCAACACCATGACCGAGCAGATCCGCGAACGCGAGAGCGAGCTGCGCCGGCTGTCGCTGGCGGTCGAGCAGAGCCCCGCGTCGGTCATCATCACCTCGCCGGACGCGAAGATCGAATACGTTAACCCGCGTTTCTCGGAGATCACCGGCTATACCGCGGCGGAGGTCATCGGGCAGGACCCGGGCTTCCTGAAGAGCGGGCACATGCCCGAGGACGTGTACCGCGAGCTGTGGGACACCATCCGCGCGGGCAAGGTGTGGCGCGGCGAACTGTCCAACCGCACCAAGGACGGACGCGTCGTCCATGAACAGACCTCGATCTCGCCGATCTTCGACGACAAGGGTGAGATTGCGCATTTCGTCGCGGTGAAGGAGGACATCACCCGGCGCAAGGAGGCCGAGGCCTATGTCAACCACCTCGCCTACCACGACGCGCTCACCGACCTGCCCAACCGCCGCCTTTTCCGCGACCGGCTCAGCCAGGCCCTGCGCCAGCACCAGCGCAACGGCGGCAAGTTTGCCCTGCTGATCCTCGATCTCGATCATTTCAAGGACATCAACGACAGCCTCGGCCACACGGTGGGCGACGAACTGCTGCGCCTGGTCGCCGGCCGGCTGAGCGGCCTGGTCCGCGAGGCCGACACCCTGGCCCGCCTGGGCGGCGACGAGTTCGCCATCCTGCAGTCCGGCATCCGCCAGCCTTCGGATGCGGCGGTGCTGGCGCAGAAGATCATCGACTCCTTCCGCGAGTCCTTCGAACTCGGACTGATGCGCCTGCACAGCAACACCAGCGTGGGCATCGCGGTGCCGACCGGCGACGTGGTGGACGTGGACGACATGATCAGCCGCGCCGACATCGCGCTGTACAAGGCCAAGGCCGCCGGCCGGGCGGGCTATGTGTACTTCGACGACGCGATGACCGCCCAGGTGCAGAACGACGCCGAGCTCGTGCATGACCTGGCCCGCGCGCTGCAACTCGGCCAGCTGTCGCTCGCTTTCCAGCCACAGGTCGAACTGGCCAGCGGGCGCCTGGTCGGGGTGGAATCGCTGCTGCGCTGGCAGCACCCGCAACTGGGCAACATCCCGCCCATCCGCTTCATTCCGCTGGCGGAGAGCCGCGGCCTGATGCCGGAGATCGGCCTGTGGGTGATGGCCGAGTCCTGCCGCCAGTGGAAACGTTGGCGCGATGAGGGGCTGGACGTCGGGCGGGTGGCGGTCAACGTGTCCGCGGTGCAGTTCAAGGGCGGCCGCGGTTTCGAGAGCATGCTGGAAACCATCGAGCGCAGCGGCGTGCCGCCGGACGTGCTGGAGATCGAGTTCACCGAATCGGCCTTCGTCGACGTCGGCAGCGACACCCTGGCCTGGATCCGCAACCTCAGCGAACGCGGGGTGCACTTCGCCATCGACGACTTCGGCACCGGCTATTCCTCGCTGATCATGCTGCGCCAGCTGCGTGCCCACAAGCTCAAGATCGACCGCGAGTTCGTCAAGGACATGCTGGCGGACCCGAACGATGCGGCCATCGTGCACGCCACGGTGTCGCTGGCCAAGACCCTGGGCATGACCGTGGTGGCCGAAGGCATCGAGGAGGCCGCGCAGGCCGACTATCTGCGCGGCATCGGCTGCGACGTTGGCCAGGGCTACCACTTCGCGCGGCCGATGTCTGCCGAGGACATCCTGACACGCTACCGTCCGGCGTGATCCGCCACGCCGTTTGATGAGAAGATGGCGCCGTCGGCGCCATTTTCATTTTCTGGGAGAACAACAACATGGCCGACGGTTACAACCGCGCCCCCGACCGCAGCCTCGACCCCGCACGCCTGCGCACCCGCTGCGCGCCGGAGAGCCTGGGCTTTTCCACCACCGATGAACTGCCCGAGGTCCCCGGCGGACTCGGCCAGGAGCGCGCCGAGGAGGCACTGCGCTTCGGCCTGGCGATGCACCACCCCGGCTATCACGTCTTCGTGCTCGGCGGCGCCGGTACCGGGCGGCACGCCACCGCCCTGCGCCTGCTGCGCGAAGAGGCGGCCAAGCGGGCGACGCCACCCGACCTGTGCTACCTGCACGACTTCGACAAGCCGCTCAGCCCGCGCCTGCTCAGCCTGCCCGCCGGTCGCGGCGGGGCATTGCGCGGCGACATGCAGACCTTCATCCGCGAGCTGCGCCCGGCCATCGACGCGGCGCTGAGCAGCGAGACCCACGCCAAACGGGTGGAGGCGCTGCAGGAGGCCCACGAGAAGCGCGAGGAGGCCTCGCTGCGCGAGATCGGCCACGCCTGCGCAGCCGACGGCCTGACCCTGCTGCGCACCCCGCAGGGCTTCGTGTTCGCGCCCACGCGCAACGGCGAAACCCTGTCCGCGGAAGAGTTCGAGGCCTTGCCCGAAGACGACCGCAAGGCCTGCGAGGCCCTGGTCGACACCTGGAGCGACCGCCTCACCGACCTGCTCAACCAGTTGCCCGACTGGCGCAAGGCCCTGCACGAGGCCATCGCCCGCGCCGAACGCGACGCGCTGGCGCCCACCGTCACCCACCTGATACGCGGCGTGCGCGAACGCTTTGCCGACCTGCCCGAGGTCGGCGAATTCCTCGACGCGATCTGCCGCGACCTGCTCGACAGCGGCACCATCTGGCGCGGCACCGGCGAGGAGGGCGAGGAGGAGGACGAAGAGGACGGCAGCCGCTTCCAGCGCTACCAGGTGAACCTGCTGGTCGATCACGCCGCCACCGAGGGCGCGCCGGTGATCAGCGAGGACAACCCGGGCTTCGGCAGCCTTGTCGGCCGCATCGAGCATGTCGCCCAGATGGGCATGGCGGTGACCAATTTCACCCTGATCCGTGCTGGCGCCCTGCATCGCGCCAGCGGCGGCTACCTGGTGCTGGACGTGGAGCGCCTGCTCGGCCACCCCTACGCCTGGGAGGCGCTCAAGCGCGTGCTGCGCAGCGGCGAGATCCGCATCGAGCCGCCGTCCGAGGCGCAGGGCTGGAGCAGCACGCTCACCCTGGACCCGGCGCCGGTCCCCTGCGACGTCAAGGTGGTGCTGGTGGGCGAGCGCGAGATGTTCTACCTGCTCAACGAGATGGACCCGGACTTTCCCGAGCTGTTCAAGGTGGCCGCGGACTTCGACGAAGACATTCCGCGCACCGCCGCCAACGAACTGCACTTTGCCGGCCTGCTGGCCAAGCTGGCGCGCTTGTCCGAGCTGCGCCCATTCGACCGCGCTGCCGTCGCGCGCCTGATCGAGCAAGGCTCGCGCCTCGCCGAAGACGGCGGCCGGCTGTCGCTGCGTACCCGCCAGTTGGCCGACGTGATGCGCGAAGCCGACCTGCTCGCGCGCCAGGATGGGCAACCGCGGGTGGGGCGCGCGCAGATCGACCGCGCCATCGCCGCACGCATCCGGCGCTTCGGCCGCTACGCGGAACAGGTGCGCGAGTCCATGCTCGACGGCACCACGCTGATCGCCACCGAAGGCCTGCAGGCCGGCCAGATCAACGGCCTCGTGGTGGTCGAGCTTGGCGGCGAGCGCTTCGGCCACCCGATGCGCATCACCGCGACGGTGCGCCTGGGCGAGGGCGATGTGGTCGACATCGAGCGCGAAACCGAACTGGGCGGCGCGATCCACTCCAAGGGCGTGCTGATCCTGTCCGCCTTCCTCGCCAGCCGCTATGCCCGCCACCAGCCGCTGTCGCTGTCCGCCAGCCTGGTGTTCGAGCAGTCCTACTCGCCGGTGGAAGGCGACTCCGCCTCGCTCGCGGAGTTGTGCGCGCTGCTCTCGGCGCTGGCCGACGTGCCCATCCGACAGTCGCTGGCGATCACCGGCTCGATCAACCAGTTCGGCGGCGTACAGGCCATCGGCGGCGTGAATGAGAAGATCGAGGGCTTCTTCGACCTGTGCGCCGCGCGCGGGCTCACCGGCGAGCAGGGCGTGGTCATCCCCACCGCCTGCATCCGCCACCTGATGCTGCGCGAGGACGTGGTCGAGGCGGTGACCGCCGGGCGCTTCGCGGTGTATGCCGTGGCCACCGTGGACGAGGCGATGGAAGTGCTCACCGGCATGGCCGCCGGCGTGGCCGACAGCAAGGGCATCATGCCGCGCAACACCCTCAACCACAGGGTCGCCACCGCGCTCACCGACATGACGGCAGCCCGCCATGCCTGGAGCGAAGGCAACGTACGACCGCGCAAGAGAGGGCGGCGGCACGAGCACTGAGCCCGGCTCCGCAGCCTCGCCCGGATCAGGCGCCGCCGCAGGGCGGCGCTCCCGCGCGTGGCTTTACGCTTATCCCCAGCGCCCGTGGGCAGAGGTGTGGATAAGCTGTGGGACAGGGCGGGAAGGGACTGAGCGGACGGACTTTTTCCGTGTTGCACAAAAAACGGGCAGGCGGGGCCCGGGGGTTTGGAACGGGGCAGAAAGGGGCCGTTTCCCGCCCACCGGCCGGTGTTCCGGGCCTGTGCTGTGGAAGATTTGCCGGCCTATCCCCAGCATCCGTGGGCAGGCTTGTGGATAAGCTGTGAGGGCGTGCGCCATCCCGTTGAGCGCACTGAGTTTTTCATGCCTGCTCAATTTTCGGGCAGCTCGGTCGTGCGCCATCGCGCGTAGAATCGGGCGTTTCCGCCGCATTGCATCGTCCAGCGCATGACTACGCCCATCCACTACCGCATCCGCCCCGCCAATCCCGCCGCACACCTCTTCGAAGCCAGCGTCACGGTGGCCGAACCGGACGCCGAAGGCCAGGTCTTCAGCCTGCCGGCCTGGATACCCGGCAGCTACATGATCCGAGAGTTCGCGCGCAACATCGTCACCATCCGCGCAGAGGCGGACGGCAAGGCGGTGGCGCTGGAGAAGCTCGACAAGCACAGCTGGCGGGCCGCACGCGTGCCGGCGGGCAGCGCGCTCACCCTGCATTACGAGGTCTATGCCTGGGATCTCTCGGTACGCGCCGCCCATCTCGATCAGACCCACGGCTTCTTCAACGGCACCAGCGTGTTCCTGATGGTGCACGGCCAGGCCGGGCGGCCCTGCACGGTGGACATCCAGCCCCCGGCCGACACCGGCCTGCGCGACTGGCGGGTGATCACCGCGCTGCCGCGCGCACGCGGCAAGGGCGCCGCGAAGGCCTACGGCTTTGGGCTCTACCGTGCGGCGGACTACGACGAACTGATCGACCATCCGGTGGAGATGGGGCGCTTCACCCTGGCCAGCTTCGAGGCCGCCGGCGTGCCGCACGACGTGGCGCTCACCGGCCGCCACGACTGCGACATGGATCGCCTCACCACGGACCTGAAACGCATCTGCGAATGGCAGGTGGCATTGTTCGGCGCGCCCGCGCCGATGGACTACTACGCCTTCCTGACCATGATCGTCGGCGACGGCTACGGCGGCCTGGAGCACCGCGCCTCCACCGCGCTGCTGGCCAGCCGCGCCGACCTGCCGTATCCCGGCATGAAGGCGATGAGCGAGGGCTACCGCCAGTTCCTCGGCCTGTGCAGCCACGAATACTTCCACACCTGGAACGTCAAGCGCATCAAGCCGGCGGCCTTCACCCCCTACGACCTGGCGGTGGAGAACCATACCGGCCTGCTGTGGGCCTTCGAGGGCTTCACCTCCTACTACGACGACTTGGCGCTGGTGCGCAGCGGGGTGATCGGCGTGGACGACTACCTCGGTCTGCTCGGCAAGACCATCTCCAACGTGTTGCGCGGCCCCGGGCGCTTGCGCCAGAGCGTGGCCGAATCCAGCTTCGACGCCTGGACCAAGTACTACCGCCAGGACGAGAACGCCCCCAACGCCATCGTCAGCTACTACGCCAAGGGCTCACTGGTGGCACTGGCCCTGGACCTGCAGTTGCGCGCGGCGAGCGCCGGCGAAAACAGCCTGGACGACGTGATGCGCCTGCTGTGGCAACGCCATGGGCAAACCGGCACCGGCGTGCCCGAGGACGGCATCTTCGCCGCGGTGGAGGACATCGGCGGCAAAACGCTGGCACGCTGGCTGCGCCGCGCGGTGGAAGGCACCGACGACCTGCCGCTGGCGCGCCTGCTCAAACCGTTCGGCGTAGCGTGGTCAGCCGAGCCGGCCAGCGCCGCGCCCTGGCTGGGCGCAAAGCTGGCTGCCGGCAACGGCGAGACCAGGCTGGCCAACGTATACGACGGCGGTCCGGCACAGCGCGCGGGGCTGTCCGCCGGCGACGTGCTGGTGGCGCTGGACGGGCTGAAAATCGGCGCCAGCGGGCTGGACGCCATGCTCGCCCGCCGCCAGCCCGGCGAACGGATAGCGCTCCACGCCTTCCGGCGTGACGAGCTGATGTGCTTCGAGCTGGAACTGGCCGCCGCGCCGGCCGACAAGATCGGCCTCAAGCCGGCGGCAAAGGCCCCGGCGGCGGCGGCGCGGCTGCGCCGCGGCTGGCTGGGGAGCTGAGGCGCCTCGGGTGTAGGAGCGGCCTTGGCCGCGATCCGGGCTGCGGAAAAATGGACGCACGCAAGTGCGTGCAATCCCGTCCCTGCCGGGAAAAGGCTTCAGGCCGCGCTGTCCTTCGCCAGCAGCTTGCCGCGCCAGTAGCGCCAGGCGAGGAAGGCGAACAACGCGGACATGATCAGCCAGAAACCCACGCCCTGCCAGAAAGCGGTCGGGTCGGTGGCCAGAAAATAGTCGCGCGGCGGGCGAACGAAATGTACGCGCCCGGTGGCGATGGCATTGATCGCCGCGCCCACGCCGCCCAAGGCGGGCGCGAACCAGATCAGCAGTCCCAGTCCGACGATCACCCGGTCGAGCAATGGCGAAGGCTGCCGGCGCGGGCGATACACGCTGTCGACGCCCGACCACAGCGCCACCACGAAGCCGGCCGCAGCCACCACCGGCATGACCGCCATGACCGCGCCGAGCGCGGTGGCGGCCAGCATGAAGCTGGCACCTTCCAGCGGCATCACCTGCGCCCAGATCTCCGGCAGGCGGATGAACAGCCAGGCCGAGGCGGCGAGCCCGATCAGGAAGGCGAGCAGGGCGTAAGTGGCCACTCGACGGGAGAAATCGCCGGGCAGTTCGGTTGCACGGGGTTTGGGAAACAGGGGCATGGGTACGGGGGATCGGGGCAAAGGCGGAAGTCTAGCGGATCTTGGCGCCGTGGGCAGAAGGCCGTGCTCAGCCGAAGTAGCCGTGCACATACCATTCGTCCGGCCTGTCCAGCGGATGGAATACCCAGCACAGGGCCTCGTCCCTGTCCCGCGCCACGTAGTAGTCGCGTCGCACGTCGGCGCCGTCCCACCAGCCGGATTCGATGCGCTCCGGGCCGGCCAGCAGGATCAGGCCGGAGCTGCCGCGCAGCGCCCTGGGCTCGGCAAGCAGCCACAGCGGGCGCGGCCCCGGCACCGGTGTGTCGGCCGGCAGGCGTGTACCGGGACGGACCGGGCGCCAGGCCCGCTCGGGGCGGTGGTCGGCACAGGGGCGCAGGCTGGTGACCGCATCCGTCCCCAGCCGGGCGACCAGGCGGTCGAACAGCAGGCCGGCGTTCTCGCGCGCGGTGTCGGGGTCGCCGAACAGATCGGCGGACTTCGGCGCCAGTTCGACCGGCAGGCCGCTTTCCAGGCGCAAGGCCTCGACCGGCGCCGGCAGGGGCAAAGCAGCCAGGCGTTCGCGCGCCAGCAGCCCCAGGCGGGCCTCGTCACGCGAGGGGGCGCCGGTGTAGAGCTCGAGCACGGTGGCCGGGCCGGACTCGTGCTCCAGGGTCAGGCTGCAGTGATCCACCGCCGTCTGGCGGGCGGTGAGCCAGGCGGCCAGGCCGGCAAACAGCCGGCGGGCCGCGAACAGCAGGGGTTCGACGTTGTCGGTGGGCGCAGCCATCGCCACCCGGGCGGTGTAGCGCGCGGGCGGTACGAACCAGTCGCGCAGGTCCGGGGTTTCGCCGCGGGCGCGGGCCAGCGCCGCACTCACCGCCGCCGCCTGCCGGCGGGCCAGCCCGTCGCGTGGCAGACGCAGGACGTCGGCCAGGCTGCGGGCGCCGATGCCGTGCAGCAGCATCAGGATGTCCTTGCCCACGCCGGCATCGGCCAGCACCGCAAGCGGCAGAGGGGCGAGGCATTCCTGCCAGCCGCCACGCGCCATGGCCAGGGTGCCCGGGCTGGAGGCCGCCAGCCAGCGCGCAGCCAGCGGGGTCGGCGCGCCGGCAATGCAGGCCTGCAGGCCGAGCGCGTCCAGTTCCTGGACAAGCGTCCCGGCCAGTGCCTGCAGGCCGCCGAACAGGCGCAGGCTGGCGGAGATCTCCAGCACCAGTCCGCCAGGCGGGTCCAGGCTGACATGAGGCGTGAAGCGACCGGCCCAATGGGCCAGCTCCGCCAGGGTGGCGGTCTCGAGTTCGGGCGCGCGCGGGCGCAGCAGCAGGTCGGGAGCCACCGCCAGCGCCCCCGCCACGCCGTCGCCCGCGCTCACGCCGAGCGCGCGCGCGGCCGGGCTGGCGGCCACCACCTGCTGGCGAGGGCGCGATTCGGTGACCGCCAGCAGGCCGGGATCAGCTGTGCCGCGGGTGAAGACCTGCAAGGGCAGGTCGGGCAGGAGCAGGGCGAGCCAGTACATGGAGGGATGGCGGTGAAAGCTTGGACTCGGTGCGGAGGCCCGGGCGCTGCGGCAGGACGAGTTCGACCGGCGCGCCGGGCGCCGGTCCGCGGCGCTTGAGGATATGGACGAGCAAACGGCCCGCGCGGGCGGACAGCTGCAGGCGCAAGGCGGCAACCGAGGGTTGGCGGGCGGCGTCCGCCGGGCGGAACAGGAACAGCGGCGTGGCCGAGTCTTCCGCCGCCAGCTGCAGGCGGCGCAGCCCGGCGTTGTCGACCCGTCCCGGCCAGGCCAGCACTGCAGTGCAGGCCCCCGATGCGGTGGCCTGGCGGGTGGCCCACAGGGTTTCGGCATCGCTCGCGGTGCGCACCAGCAGCAGGCGTTCCAGCGGCACGCCGGCCGCGGCCAGCGCCGGGGCGTAGGGCAGGCGGGGCGGAGCGATCCAGGCCAGCCAGTGGTCGGCTGGCGTGCTGCGCAGCAGCGGCAGCAACAGGGAGAGTTCGCCCACCCCGGGGCGGGCGGCGAGCAGTTCGATCAGCGCGCCGCGCGGCCAGCCGCCGCCGGGCAGTTGCGCGTCCAGCGCGGCAAAGCCGGTGGGCAACCCGGGCGCGGCGCTGCCGGCCAGGCGGTCGGCCTGCCAGACCAGGCCGGGTGGCAAAGTGGCGAGGGCGAGCGGGTTGGCCATGATGTGAGCGCTGCCATCGGGACTGGGCGCGTCAGTGACCGCCGTCCTGGCGGATCAGCCCGACCATGATGCCTTCGATGGCGAGCGGCTCCTCGCGGGTATCGACCACGATGGGTTCGTAGTCCGGGTTGGCGGGTAGCAACTCGACCAGCGGTCCCTTGCTGCGGAAGGTCTTGACGGTGACGTCGTCGTGCACCCGGGCGACGACGATCTGGCCGTTGCGCACCTCGCTCTGGCGGTGCACCGCGATCAGGTCGCCATCGAGGATGCCGGCGTCGCGCATGCTCATGCCGCGCACCCGCAGCAGGTAGTCGGCACGCGGGGAGAACAGCGCGGGGTCGAGCTGCAGGCGGTGCTCGACGTGCTCGCTGGCGAGGATGGGGCTGCCCGCGGCCACCCGCCCGACCAGCGGCAGGCCCAGGCCTTCGGCCAGGCGGATGCCGCGCGCACGGCCTTCCTCGAGCAGGATCGCGCCCTTGGCGGCCAGCGCGCGCAGATGGGTTTCCGCCGCATTGGGCGAGCGGAAACCGAAGGCTGCGCACACTTCCAGGCGGGTGGGAGGACGGCCTTCGGCTTCGACGGTCTGGCGGATGAAGTCGAGGATCTCGGCCTGGCGGGCGGTGAGCGATTCGCTGCGCGGGGGCATGGCGGGCTCCATGAAGGAGAGAATTGTTGTGCTGTAAGTTTAAACAGTCCTGAAGCGAGCGTCGAGAACAAAGATGCTCCGCGTCGCCCGCCTGCGCTGTACGAGGGAGATGCTGCGATGCGCCTTGAGCCGTTCGTCGATCTGGGCTATTGCTTGAAGCGGATGTGTCCGGCCGCTGAACAATGACCGCTACAAAGGGGAGAGCCGCCATGTTGCTGCGTGAAGTTCGTGTCCCGTCGTCCGGTTCCGGTAGAGTTCGCTACGGTTCCCGGCTAAAATCCCCCGCACGTCAGGGAGGCCCCATGCTGCAGAGCGGAGACACGGCTCCGGCTTTTTCACTGCCGGATGCGGATATGGAGACTTTCGACCTCGCCGCCGAGCGCGGCAGGCATCATGTGGTGCTCTACTTTTACCCCCGCGACAACACGCCGGGATGCACGCTGCAGGCCGCCGATTTCAGCGACCATGAAGCGGAGTTCGCCCGCCACGACTGCATCGTGGTCGGCGTCAGTCCCGACGATTGCCTCACCCACGCCGAGTTCCGGGATCAGCACGGCCTGTCGGTGCGCCTGCTCTCCGACCCCGATACCGAGGTCTGCAGGCTGTACCATGTGTGGCAGCCGAAGGAAGTCGACGGTGTGAAAAAGATGGGTGTGCGACGAACGACCTACATCATCGACAAGCAGGGCATCGTTCGCCACGCACTCCACGACGTCACGCCCCGCGGCCATGTCGCCGCGGTCTATGAATTGGTCAAGGAACTGGAAAAAGACTCATGCAAACCGAAATCGTCAAGAACACCGTCGTAACCCTCAACTACACCGTGCGCGACCCCGAGGGCAACGTGATCGACGACGGCGCGCACCCGCTGGTGTACCTGCACGGCGGCTACGACGGCATCTTCCCGGTGCTCGAAGAACTGCTGCAGGGCAAGAAGGTCGGCGAGCGCTTCGAAGTGAAGCTGCAGCCGGAAGACGCCTTCGGCGACTACGACGAGGAACTGGTGCTGATCGAGGACGCCAAGCTCTTTCCCGAGAACATCGAGGTGGGCATGTCCTTCGAACGTGTCACCGACGACGGTGAAGAGGAAATGATCTACCGCATCACCGACATCGCCGACGGCAAGGTGGTGGTCGACGGCAACCATCCGCTGGCCGGCACCGCGCTGGTGTTCGATGTCACCGTGTCCGAGGTGCGCACCGCGAGCGCCGAGGAGATCGCCCACGGTCACGTGCATGGCGAAGGCGGCCATCACCACTGAGCCACGACCGGGGCCGCGCAAGCGGCCCTTTTCACATCCCGCCCCCGTTTTCCTGATCCACCCCGCGCGCAGATGATCGGCTACATCCGCCAGGTTGCCGGCCCCGACCCCGATGCTCCGCTGCTCGAGGTGGCCGACCTGCGCGTGGCGATCGGCGGCGAGCGGGTGGTGCGCCCGGTGGCCGGCATCGGCTTCCAGCTGCGCGCCGGCGAAACCTTCGCCCTGCTGGGCGAGTCCGGTTGCGGCAAGTCGATGACCGCGCTGGCCATCGCCCGCCTGCTGCCCGACGGCGGCCGGATCGAAGGCGGCAGCCTGCGCCTGCGCGGCGAGGACCTGCTGGCGCACACCGAGGCGCGCATGCGCGCGGTACGCGGCGGGCGCATCGGCATGGTGTTCCAGGAGCCCGGCACCAGCCTCAACCCGGTGATGACCGTGTTTGAGCAGATCGCCGAGGTGCTGGCCCGCCACCGTGGCCTGCGGGGCGCAGCCGCCCGCGCTGAGGCCCGCAGGCTGCTTGACGCGGTGGGCATCCCCGACGCGGAGCGCCGGCTGGATGACTATCCCTTCCAGTTCTCCGGCGGCATGAAGCAGCGGGTGATGATCGCCATGGCGCTGGCCGGCGAACCCGAGCTGCTGATCGCCGACGAGCCGACCACCGCGCTCGACGTCACCATCCAGGCCCAGGTGCTCGACCTGCTCGCCCGCCTGCAGCGCGAGCGCGGCATGGGCATGCTGCTGATCACCCACGACCTCGGCGTGGTCGCGCGCATGGCGCAGCGCGTCGGGGTGATGTACGCCGGCGAGCTGGTCGAGACCGGCGAGCGCAGCGCCTTCTTCGCCGCGCCGCTGCATCCGTATTCGCGCAAGCTGTTCGCCGCACTGCCCGGCGGCCAGCAACGCGGGCGGGCGTTGGACGCGCTGGCCGGCAGCGTCCCGGCGCTGGATGCGGAGATTCCCGGCTGCCGCTTCTCCGCGCGCTGTCCGCAGGCCTTCGCGCCTTGCACGCACGAGTCGCCCGGCTGGCATCGCCGCGATGGCCAGGCGGTGCGCTGCCATCTGTACGCTGAAGGGCACAATGCACCCGTGCCGGCGGCACACATTGCGGCGATCGACGGCCCGGGCCCCGCGCACGGTAAGGCGCCGCTGCTGGCGGTGCGCGACCTTCAGGTGCATTTCCCGGTGCGCAAGGGCATCTTCCGCCGCACCGTGGGGCAGGTGCGCGCGGTCGACGGGGTCAGCCTCGAGTTGCGCCCCGGGCGCACGCTGGCCCTGGTGGGCGAATCGGGCTGCGGCAAGACCACGGTGGGCAAGGCGATCCTGCAGCTGATCCCGCCGACCGCCGGCGAGGTGCGTTTCGACGGACGCGACATGGTCGGGCTGGGCGCCGCTGCACTCGCGCCCATGCGCCGCGCGATGCAGATGGTGTTCCAGGACCCCTTCGCCTCGCTCAACCCGCGCATGCGCATCGGCGAGATCATCGAGGAAGGCATGCTGGCGCTGGGCGTGGGGGGCGACGCGGGCGAACGCGCCCGCCGGGTCGACCAGCTGCTCGATCGCATCGGCCTGTCGCCGGCGATGCGCTGGCGCTACCCGCACGAATTCTCCGGCGGTCAGCGCCAGCGCATCGCCATCGCCCGCGCCCTGGCGGTGATGCCGCGGCTGATCGTGTGCGACGAACCGACCAGCGCGTTGGACGTCTCGGTGCAGGCGCAGCTGCTCAACCTGATGCGCGAGCTGCAGCGCGAGCTGGGCCTGGCCTATCTGTTCATCACCCACAACCTGGCGGTGGTGGACTATCTGGCCGACGAGATCGCGGTGATGTACCTGGGGCGCATCGTCGAACGCGGCGAAGCCGGGCGCGTGCTCGCCGCACCGGCCCATCCCTACACCCGCATGCTGCTCGACGCGGTGCCGCGTATCGACGGGGTGGGGCGGCAGGCCGGACCGGCGCCCGCCGCCGACCTGCCGTCGCCGCTGTCGCCGCCGAGCGGCTGCCACTTCCATCCGCGCTGCCCCAAGGCCGACGAACGCTGCCGGCGCGAATACCCGGCCCCCGGCACCCTGCCGGACGGACGCGAACTGCGCTGCCACCACCCGGACAGCGCCTGATTCCGCGGCAAACGTGACGCTTTTCCGTGCCCGCGGACGGGGTGATCGGCACAATCCGCGGACTTTGCGCGATGCGCTCCTGCGCAGCGCAGCCCACCCGTTTCCGGAGTCTTCCCTTGCCGCTCTTCTGGCGCAAACAGATGAACGTCGGCCATCCCGAGATCGATGCCGACCACCGCTACCTGATCCACCTGATCAACACCGTCGAACTGGTACTGCGCTTCCCGGAGAATCCGGAGCACATGAAGCTGGCCTTCGACGAACTCGAGCACTACGCGGCCGAACATTTCGCCCGCGAGGAAAAGATCCAGATCTCCTGGGGCTATTCGCACTATGACGAGCACCAGCAGGAACACCGCAGGCTGCTGGAGAGCCTTTCGCTGCTGCGCCGGATGATGGAGAAGGCGATGGCGGAAACCTCACCGCCCGCCGATGCGCTGCGCGAACACAGCGGCTACGTGACCGATTTCCTGCGCAAGTGGCTGGTCGACCACGTGATGAAGACCGACCTGAAGATGATCGACCTGTTCAAGGGCCGCAAGGTGTTCTGAACTGCAGCGGCTCAGTTGGCCAGGCGCATCTTGAGCGGAATCAGCCCGGTCACGGCCAGCGCACCGCGCGGATCGCCGCCTTCGGGAACCAGCAGCGCATGCCCGGGAGCAACCTTGCTGCGGCTTCCCAGGCCGTTGAGCTGGCGCAACTGGGAGAGGGTCAGGCGGTGGCGCTTGGCCACCGCGGCGAGCGATTCGCCGCGCTTGAGCCGGTAGGTTCGCCACAGCGGGCCGGATTCGGCAAGGGTCTGCAGGCGGGCTTCGAAAGCCTCGGCGCGGTCGGCGGGCACCACCAGGCTGTAGCCCTCGCGGGTGATCGCCGGCCGATTGAAGGCGGGGTTCAGCGCGACGAACTCCTCGATCGGCATCTCTGCCAGCCGCGCCGCGGTGGCCAGGTCGATGCCGACGGGCGACTCCACGGTGACGAAGTGCGGACGGTTGGCGACATAGGGCAGCTCGAAACCGAACTGCTCGGGATTCATCACGATGTTCTTCAGCGCCTGCAGCTTGGGCACGTAGTTGCGCGTCTCGGCAGGCATGCGCAGGTGGCTGTACTCGGTGGGCAGTCCGGCATCCTCGTTGCGCTGCAGCGCCCGTCCCACCGAGCCTTCGCCCCAGTTGTAGGACGCCAGCGCCAGATGCCAGTCGCCGTGCATGTCGTAGATCTGCTGCAGGTATTCCAGCGCCGCGTCGGTGGAGGCGATCACGTCGCGGCGCTCGTCCACCCACTTGTCCTGGGTGAGCTTGTAGTGCCGGCCGGTGGAGGGGATGAACTGCCACAGGCCGGAGGCGCGGGCGCGCGAGTAGGCCAGCGGGTTGTAGCTGCTCTCCACCATCGGCAGCAGGGCCAGCTCGGCCGGCAGGCCGCGGGCCTCGATCTCGTTGATGATGTGGTAGAGATAACGCCCGCCGCGGGCGAAGACCTGCTTCAGGAAGCCGGGGCGTTCCAGGTAGAAGCGCTGGTAGGACTGCACTGCATCGTTGTCCAGGTCCGGCATGGCGAAGCCGCGCCGGATGCGGTCCCAGATGTCGTTGGCGTCGCGGGTGAGGTCCAGGGTGAGAACCCGGGGCAGGGAGGGGACGCTCAGCGCATGGTGCTGCGCGGTCGTGCCCGGGAGCGCAGTGGTGGCGGGCGACAACAGGGCGAGCGGCCCGATCGGCTCCGGCGGCGGGTTCGTCGTCTGCGCGTGCACGGATGAGGCGAAACACAGGACGAAGCTGCAGATCAGGGCGGTGCGTGTTGCCATGTGCGCCGGTACCGGAGTGCGGAAAACGCGAAAGTCTATCGACCGAAGCGGTAATACGTCAAACTCAGGGGCAAAAATCCCGCAAATAGGCGTATTTACGGAAGTTTCACCTGATACGATTACGCCATTCGCCAGATTCCCGCAAACCGTTTCCTTTCACTTCCGCCGCCGCAATGAAGGCCCTGATCATCGAGGACACGCTCACCAGCGCCACCCTGGTCTGCCACCAGCTTGGCAAGATGGGGCTGGAGACCGTGCACGCGCGCGACGGCGAATCCGGCATCGAGCTGTTCAAGGCCGAACGGCCCGACCTGATCCTGCTCGACATCATCATGCCCGGCCTGGACGGTTTCGAGGTGGCGCGGCGCATCCGTCAGCTGGAGAAGGACGGCGAGTGGACGCCCATCATCTTCCTCACCGCGCGCACCGGGGACGAGGATCTGGAACGCGGCATCGAGGTGGGCGGCGACGACTACCTGATCAAGCCGGTCTCCGAGATCGTGCTCAAGGCCAAGGTGCGCGCCATGCAGCGCATCGCCCAGATGCGCTATTCGCTGCTGGTGCTCACGCGCAAGCTCGACGAGGCCAATCGCGAGCTGACCCGGCTGTCCACCGCCGACGGCCTGACCGGCATCGCCAACCGGCGGCGCTTCGACGAGACCCTGCTCAAGGAGTGGCGGCGCTGCGCGCGCGAGGAGCGGCCGCTGTCGCTGCTGCTGATCGACGTCGATTTCTTCAAGCCCTTCAACGACAACTACGGTCACCAGGTGGGCGACGAATGCCTCAAGGCCGTGGCCCGCACGCTGGCGCAGACCCTGCACCGGCCGTCGGACCTGGCCGCCCGCTACGGCGGCGAGGAGTTCGGCGTGATCCTGCCGGGTACGGACGAGCAGGGCGCCCTGGCGGTGGCCGAATCGCTGCGCGAGGCGGTACAGCAACTGGGCATCACGCATCGCTTTTCCGAGGTTGCGCAGGTGGTGACGATCAGTATCGGGCTGGCCTGCATCACGCCGCAACGTGGCAACGAGTCGGGTTTCATCCGTCTGCTCAAGGAAGCGGACGAGGCGCTCTATCAGGCCAAGACTGGCGGGCGGAACCGGGTGACCAAGGCATCCGACAACACCACTGAAAGGGTCGGCTGATGCGTCTTTCCTCCAAGCGGGTAGTCATCGTCGATGACAACGAGAGCATCCGCGTGGTGCTGCGCGCCATTGTTCGCCAGGCCGGGCTGCAGGTGGTCGGCGAGGCGCGCGACGGCAATGGGGCGCTGGAGGTCATCGAACGCTGGCAGCCGGATCTGGTGTGCCTCGACGTCGTCATGCCGGGGCGCGACGGAGTGGAGGTGCTGGCCGAACTCAAGCGCCGTCATCCGCATGTACGCGTGCTGATGATCACCGGCAAGTCGGACCGCGAGACCGTGGAGAGCATGATCCAGCAGGGCGCCAGCGGCATCGTGGTCAAGCCCTTCAATGCCGCGCGGGTCATCGAGACCATCCAGCGCGCCTTTGGCCTGGCCGGCTGAGCCCGGGCCCTCCTCAGAAACAGTCCTTCCAGCGCCGCAGCGCGGCGAAGCACTCCGCGGGCGAGGCGGGCGCCTGCCCCGTGTGCCGCGCCACCGCGGCGATGACCCCGGCCTCATGCACCCGCAGGAAGGGGTTCACCGTGCGCTCCAGGCCTATGCTCGACGGCAGCGTCGGCTCTCCGCGGGCTCGGCGTGCCTCGCAGTCGGCCGCATAGCGGTCGCGCGCCGGATTGTCCGGCTCCACGGCGCGGGAGAAGGCGAGGTTGGCCAGGGTGTATTCGTGGGTGCAGTAAACCGCGGTATCGTCCGGCAGGTCGGCCAGGCGCTGCAGCGAGGCGAACAGCTGCTCCGCGCTGCCGCCCAGCAACCGGCCACAGCCGGCCGAGAACAAGGTGTCGCCGCAGAACAGCAGGCCCGGCGCGTGGTAAGCCACGTGCCCCGCGGTGTGGCCGGGCACGTCGAGTACGGTGAAGCGCTGTCCGAGCGCCGGCAGTTCGACCACGTCGCCCTCGGCGACCGGATGGCTGACCCCGGCGATGGCCTCGGTCGCCGGGCCGAACACCGGCACAGGATGGCGCGCCAGCAGGGCGGCGAGGCCACCGATGTGGTCGGCGTGATGGTGGGTGACCAGGATTGCGGCGAGGCTCAGTGCCTGCGCGGCAAGGTGGCTCTCCACCACCGCGGCGTCGCCCGGGTCGACCACCACCGCGTTGCGCCCGTGGCGCAGCAGCCAGATGTAGTTATCGCGAAAGGCGGGAAGGGGGATAATGGCGTCCATGCCGCAGATTCTGAAGCGCTGACCGCTCATGTCAATTCTCAGTCTGTCCGACTGGCTGGATACCCCGCAGGGGCGCTACCTGCTCGGCTGGGAACAGGAGGGCTTCGACCGCCTGGTGGCCGACCTGTTCGGCTACAACGCGGTGCAGATCGGTCTGCCGGAGGTGGATTTCCTGCGTGCCAACCGCATGCCCTTCCGCTTCCACGCCGACCGGCTGGGCGAGGCGGCGGTGATCACGCGCAGCGAGGCGCTGCCCTTCGCCAGCGCCAGCCTGGATCTGGTGATCCTGCCACACGTGCTGGAGTTCTCCAGCACGCCGCATCAGGTGCTGCGCGAGGTCGAGCGGGTGTTGATGCCGGAGGGCAACGTGATCATCTCCGGCTTCAACCCGTTCAGCCTGTGGGGGCTGCGCAGGCTGGCGGCCCGACGGCGGGGCGCCTTTCCGTGGCGGGGCCAGTACCTGTCGCCCTTCCGCATCAAGGACTGGCTGACGCTGCTCGGTTTCGAGACCCAGTCGGCCGGCTTCGGCTGCTACGCGCCGGCGGTGCGCAGCGAGCAGTGGCTGGCGCGCTGGCATTTTCTCGATCGCGCCGGACCGCGCTGGTGGCCGATCTGCGGAGCGGTGTATCTGATGCACGGGGTCAAGCGCGTGCAGGGGATGCGGCTGATCACCCCGAACTGGCGCGAGAAGCGCGCCGCAGCAAAACGCATGGCACCGATCGCCCAGCGCGGCCGTTCGGTGACCGGAACAAGGAAAACGCAATAGATGGAAGTTGTCGAGATATTCACCGACGGGGCCTGCAGCGGTAATCCCGGCCCCGGCGGCTGGGGTGCCATTCTGCGCAGCGGCGCGCACGAGAAGGAAATCTGGGGCGGCGAGCCGCACACCACCAACAATCGCATGGAACTGCTGGCGGTGATCCGCGCACTCAACGCGCTCAAGCGCCCGGTGGACGCGCGTGTACATACCGACAGCCAGTACGTGCAGAAGGGCATCTCCGAATGGATCCACGGCTGGAAGGCGCGCGGCTGGAAAACCGCCGCCAAGGAGCCGGTGAAGAATGCCGACCTGTGGCAGGCGCTGGACGATGCCGCACGCCGCCACAAGGTGGACTGGATCTGGGTGCGCGGCCACGCCGGCCACGTGGAGAACGAACGCGCCGACGCGCTCGCGCGCCGCGGCGTGGATGCGGTGCGCAAGAGCGGCGCCGCGGTTGAATGCTGAACACAGCAGGGAAGCGAGACAGATGAGACAGATCGTCCTCGATACCGAAACCACCGGCCTGGACTGGCGCAACGGCGACCGGGTCATCGAGATCGGCTGCGTGGAGCTGGTCAACCGCAGCCTCACTGGCCGCCATTACCACGTGTACATCAACCCCGAGCGCGGCATCGACGCCGAGGCGGTGGCTGTGCACGGCATCACCGAGGACTTCCTCGCCGACAAGCCGCGCTTTGCCGACGTTGCGGCCGATTTCGAAGCCTTCGTGCGCGACGCCGAGCTGGTGATCCACAACGCGAGCTTCGACGTCGGCTTCCTCAACCACGAGCTGTCGAGGCTCGGCCGGCCGGCGCTGGATGCGCTGTGCGCCGGGGTCATCGACACGCTGAAGATGGCCAAGGAGCAGAACCCGGGCAAGAAGGCCTCGCTCGATGCGCTGTGCGGGCTCTACCAGGTGGACAATGGCCACCGCACCCTGCACGGCGCGCTGCTCGACGCGGAGATCCTCGCCGAGGTCTACCTGGCGATGACGCGCGGGCAGGAGAGCCTGATCATGGCCCTGGACGAGCCCGCGCCCGGATCGATGGAGGCCGAGGCGGCGCTGGGCGAGCGCCCGGTGCTGGCGGTGCTGCGCGCCAGCGAGGACGAACTCGCGGCGCACGCTGCGGTGCTGCAGGACATCGCCAAGGCCACCAAGGGCCAGTGCCTGTGGCTGCCGCCCGAACCGGCGGAAGCGGAGGCCGGCGCGGCCTGATCCACAGGGGCGCTCGGAATGTGTGAAGAAATCGTAGCGAGCGGGTCGGTGGCAAGGCGCGCGGCGCACAGCGACCGAGACATATCGGATGGATAGGCGAGGGAGCGAGCACCGCGCAACGCCGCCATCGGCCCGCGCAGTAGATTCATTCGCACATTCTCAGGCGGCGGACAGACGCTCGGTGACCGTCTCGGCGATCGCCAGCGCGGCGGTCAGCCCCGGCGACTCGATGCCGAACAGATTGACCAGGCCCGGCACCCCGTGCGTCTGCGGTCCGTCGATGCGGAAGTCCGCAGCGGCCTCGCCGGGGGCGTTGATTTTCGGGCGGACGCCCGAATAGTCCGACGCCAGCGCACCGTCGGGCAGGGCCGGCCAGTAGCGTCGGATTTCGCCGTAGAAGGCTGCCGCCCGCGCAGGATCGACCCGATAGTCGAGCGCTTCCGCATCCGCCGGCAGGTCCAGCCATTCCACATCCGGGCCAAAGCGGGCCCGCCCCTGCAGGTCGAGGGTGAGATGAACGCCCAGACCGGCCGTTTCCGGGACGGGGTAAACCAGCCGCGAGAAGGGCGCGCGCGCCTGCAGCGAGAAGTAGCTGCCCTTGGCGAAGTAGGCCTTGGGCACGTGGGCGGTCGTCAGCCCCTCGATGCGTGCGGCCAGGGCCGGCGCGCCCAGGCCTGCAGCGTTGATCACGGTGCGGGCCACCAGGCGCATCGGCGCCTCGCCACCGGTGCGCAGTTCGATGCCCGCCGCGGTGACCGCAGCGCCCAGTGCCGGCGTGTTGAGCGCGAGGATCGCCCCGTCGGCTTCGGCGTCGCCCAGCAGGGCCAGCATCAGCCCGTGCGAATCGACGATGCCGGTTGAAGGCGAGAGCAACGCGGCTTCGCAGTTCAGTTGCGGCTCCATGCGCGCCGCTTCCGCCCGGTCGATGAACTGCAGGTCGTCCACGCCGTTGGCCCGCGCACGTGCTGCGATGCGTTCGAGTTCGTCGATCTGCGCAGCCGAGGTGGCGACCACCAGCTTGCCGCAGCGCCGGTGGGCGATGCTGCGCTCACGACAATAGGCGTACAGCAGTTCGCGGCCACGCACGCACAGCCGCGCCTTGAGCGAGCCGGGCGGGTAGTACAGGCCGGCGTGAATCACCTCGCTGTTGCGGCTGGAGATGCCGCCACCGAAGCGTTCGCCGGCTTCCAGTACGATCACCTCGCGCCCGGCGGCCGCCAGGGCACGGGCGCACGCCAGGCCGACCACGCCGGCGCCGATCACCACGCAATCGACGTGTTCCATGTCATCCAGGAAAAAACCGCCCTGCGCAACGAGGGCGGGAATACGGGACGCTCAGCGGCGCAGCTTCTCCATCGCGCGCAACACGTCGCGGCGGGAGATCTGGCCGATCAGGCGCTTGCCGTCGACCACCGGCAGGCAGCGGTAGGGGCGGGAGATGAACAGTTCGATGGCGTCAACGAGATTGGCATCCCCTTGCAGCGACAGGACGTCGCGCGCCATGTAGTCCTGCACCAACCCGCCGCGGCCGTCGAAGTAGGACGAGTTCAGCGCGATGCGCAGGCAGTCCTTCTCCGAGAGGAAGCCCACCAACTGGCCGGCATCGTCGGCGACCGGCGCGCCGCTCAGCTGGTGGTGCAACAGTTTGTGGATGGCATCGAGCACATTGGTCTGCGGTTTGAAGGCGAGGTGATCTCCGATCATGTAGTCCTTGACGAGCAGCGACTGCAGCATGATTTCTCCCTATCAGTTGTTGTTCGCTTCGGCTTCTTCCTGGGCTTGCATGCGCGCGAGCCGCTTCGGGCATGGCTTCTCGCAGCCGGCCTCGCACTCCAGCCCCACGCGCCCCAGCCCGCCGCAGCTGCCGCCGATCGGGTTACGGCCGGCGATCACGCCGATGGCCATGCCGGCCACCAGGATGGCAACGATGATGAAGGTGAGGATGAAAATCGTCATGGGGTCGATACGCTCCGTTTGCTGCCCGTATCCGCCCTTGGGGCGAAGCCGTGGTTCATGACCACGATGATACAAGCGGTTTGCACAAATGCCATCAGGTCCTCAGAGGACCAGCCGCCCGCCCGGCAGGCTGCCGGCCTGCTCGAGCCGGGTGACCGTGGGCAGCAGATCCATGCCGGTTCGAGCCTTGAGCTGCTGCGCGCGTTCCCTGAGTTCGCTCGCCGGCAGCACGATCTGCTCGCCGGCGGCGCCGAAGGCCACCACGTTGCCGCTGTCGCAGGACGGGAAAGCGATGGCGCGGTCCTCGAAGGCGGTGATGATGCGCTCCAGGCTAGCGCGAAAGCCGCGCGAGCGGCCGAACAGGTTGACCGCCATCAGCCCGGTATCGGACAGGCGGCTGCGCACCGCCTGGTAGAAGGGCAGGGTGTCGAGCACGCCTGCGCGGGCGTTGCGGTCGTAGCCGTCGACCAGGATGTAGTCGAAGCGGCGCTGGGTGTTCAGCACGTAATCCGCGCCGCAGCCGATGTGGATGGCGAGCCGCGCATCTTCGTCCGGCAGGCGGAAGAACTGGTGCGCGGCGGCGACCACGCGCGGCTCGATCTCCACCACCTGAATGCGCAGCTGCGGGCAATGGTGGTAGAGGAACTTGGTCACCGACGCGGCACCCAGGCCGATCACCAAGGCGGTCTTCGGCCAGCCGTCAGGGTCGCGCAGCAGCAGGCCGGCCATCATCTCGCGCGTGTAGGCCAGTTCCAGTGCATTGGGCTTGCGGATGCGCATCGCGCCCTGGATCCACTCCGAGCCGAAGTGCAGGTAGCGCACGCCGGCTTCCTCGCTGATGTCGATGGGCGTGCTCAAGAGACCAGCCTCTTCAGCTGGTACAAGCGCTCCAGTGCTTCGCGCGGGCTGAGCGCGTCCGGGTCGATGTCCGCCAGTTCGGTGAGCACCGGGTGGGAAGGCGGCTCGGGGTCGTTGTCGGGCAGCGCGGCAAAGAGGTCCGCCTGCGGGCCGCCGGTGATCTCGCGGTTTTCCAGGGCGCGTAGCCGCCGCTTGGCGTCGCGGATCACCGCCGCCGGGATGCCCGCGAGCGCGGCGACCTCGATCCCGTAGCTCTGGCTCGCCGGGCCTTCTTCCAGCGCGTGCAGGAAGACGATGCGGTGGGCGTGCTCGACCGCGTCCAGATGCACGTTGGCGCATTCCGGGTAGTCGGCGTTGAGACGGGTGAGTTCGAAGTAGTGGGTGGAGAACAGCGTCAGGCAGCGGTTCTTCTCCAGCAACTGGCGGGCGATGGCGAAGGCCAGCGCGAGGCCGTCGAAGGTCGAGGTGCCGCGGCCGATCTCGTCCATCAGCACCAGGCTGTGCTCGGTGGCGCCGTGCAGGATGGCCGAGGCCTCGGTCATCTCCACCATGAAGGTGGAGCGCCCGGAGGCGAGGTCGTCGGAAGCGCCGATGCGGGTGAAGATGCCGTCCAGCGGGCCGATGCGCGCAGCAGCAGCCGGCACGAAGCTGCCCACGTGGGCGAGCAGGCAGATCAGCGCCACCTGGCGCATGAAGGTGGATTTACCGCCCATGTTGGGGCCGGTGATCATCAGCATGCGGCGGGTGGGCGCCAGCACGCAGTCGTTGGCGATGAAGTTCTCCACCTGGCGCTCGACCACCGGGTGGCGTCCGCCGGCGATCTCCAGCCCGGGCTGGTCGGAGAAGCGCGGCTGCACATAGCCGTAGCGCAGCGCCGCTTCGCCCAGCGCAGCCAGGCCATCGAGCAGCGCCAGCGCGCGGGCGATGCGCTGCAGCGCCGGTATCTGCGCGGCGAGCGTCTCCAGCAGCTCGTCGTAGAGCAGCTTCTCGCGCGCCAGCGCGCGCTCCTGGGCGGACAGTGCCTTGTCCTCGAAGGCCTTCAGTTCAGGCGTGATGTAGCGCTCGGCGTTCTTCAGCGTCTGGCGGCGGCGGTAGTCGTCCGGCACCTTTTCGGCGTTGGCACGGCTCACTTCGATGTAGAAGCCGTGCACCTTGTTGAACTCGACCTTCAGGTTGGCGATGCCGCTGCGCTCGCGCTCGCGCGCTTCCAGCGCCATCAGGAACTCGCCGCAATTGCTCTGGATGCCGCGCAGCTCGTCCAGGTCGCTATCGAAGCCAGGGGCGATCACCCCGCCGTCGCGCAAGGCCGCAGCCGGCTCGGGCGCTACCGCGCGGATCAGCAGATCGAGGATGTCGACCGGGATGTCGAGCTGCGCACGCAGCGTGCCGAGCAGTTCATCGGCCGGCGTGCCGAGCGCCCCGTGCAGTTCCGGCAGGCGGGCGAGGCTGTCGCGTAGCGCGGCCAGGTCGCGCGGGCGGGCGGAGCGCAAGGCCACGCGGGCGGTGATGCGGTCCACGTCGGCAATGCCACGCAGCGCACTGCGCAGGCTGCCCAGCACGCGGCCGTCGCCTTCGCCCAGCAGCTCGCCAATCGCGCCGTGGCGGCGGGCCGCCTCGAAGCGGTCGCGCAACGGGTGGTGCAGGGCGTGGCGCAGCCAGCGCGAGCCCATGCTGGTGGCGCAGTGGTCGAGCAGCGAGAGCAGGGTGGGGGCCGGTTCGCCGCGCAGGGTTTCGGTGATCTCCAGATTGCGCCGGGTGGCCGCGTCCAGTCGCAGGTACTCGGTCTCGCGCTCCACGCGCAGGCCGGTGACATGCTCCAGGCTCTGGCGCTGGGTGGCCTTGGCGTAGTCGAACAGTGCCGCCGCCGCGCCCAGCGCCACCGGCATGTCCTCGACGCCGAATCCGACCAGGTCGCGGGTGCCGAAATGCCCGGTCAGCAGGCGTTCGCCGGTCTCACCGTCGAACTGCCAGTCGGCCAGCTTGCGCAGCACCGGGGCAAGCTGCTGCAGCAAGGGCAGGGCAAGGCCGTCGGGTGCCAGCACCTCGGCCGGACGCAAGCGCTCGAATTGAGTCTGCAGCGCCTCGCTCGGGCACTGCATGATGCGCAGGTCGCCGTTGGCCAGATTCAGCCAGGCCAGGCCCAGGGTGCCGCGGTGCAGATTCACCGCCATCAGCAACGAATCGCTGCGGTCGTCGAGCAGCGCGGCGTCTGTAAGCGTGCCGGGGGTGACGATGCGGCTCACCGCACGCTCCATCGGCCCCTTGGTCGCACCCGGTTCGCCCACCTGCTCGGCAATCACCACCGATTCGCCCAGCTTCACCAGGCGCGCCAGGTACTGCTCCACCGCGTGGAAGGGCACCCCGGCCATCTTGATCGGCGTGCCGGCCGACTGCCCGCGCGTGGTCAGCGTGATGTCGAGCAGGCGCGCGGCCTTCTCGGCGTCCTCGAAGAACAGCTCGTAGAAGTCGCCCATGCGGTAGAACAGCAGCGTGTCCGGGTGCTGCGCCTTGAGGCGCAGGTACTGCTGCATCATGGGGGTATGGGCTTCCAGCGCCTGGGCGGCCTGGGAAACGGCGGACAATTCGCTCTTCATCGGGACAACGGGCGGGGTGGGTGCGGCTGCGAAGGGCGCATTTTGATCGAGTTCGATCGCGGACGCACGCGCTTCCTGCCGGAAGCGACCGTGGGTTCGATCGCCCGAATGCCACGAATCCCGCCCGGCATGGAAGAATTGGGCATCAGGCATGTGCCGGCTCCCCACGGCCCGCCTATCCTGGGATGGGAGGACATACCATGAACATGGAAGACATACGCGCTGCCGTGCTTGCGACTCTTGGGGCCATCGTGCCGGACCTCGATCCGCGCGACATCCGGGCGGAGCGCCCCTTGCGCACCCAGCTCGATCTCGATTCCATGGACTGGCTGAACGTGATCGTCGGCTTGCACGAGCGGCTCGGTGTGGCCATTCCCGAGACCGACTACGGGCGGCTGGGGAGCCTGGACGAGATCGTCGGCTACCTGGACGGCCGACTGGCGCGCGAGCGCCGGGAGTAAGGCGCCATGGCTGACTACCCCGCCGATCTGGAGCGCGTTCGCACCCTGTTCGATGGCAGCCAGGTAACGATCCGTCCGATCCGCCGCGAGGATGCGCCGATGGAGCAGGACTTCGTGCGCCACCTGTCGCCCGACTCGCGCCATGCGCGCTTCATGGGCACGCTGAACGAACTGCCCGCCAGCAAGCTGAAGTATCTGACCGATATCGACTACGAACGCCATCTGGCGCTGGTGGCGGTGGTCCGGCGCAACGGATGCGAGGTCGAGATCGGCGTCGCCCGCTATGTGGTCGGCCCGGATGCCGACAGCTGCGAGTTCGCGATCGCGGTGGATGATGCCTGGCAGGGCAGCGGCGTCGCAGGTGTGCTGATGCTCGAACTGATGGAGGCCGCACGACGGCGCGGGCTGAGGCTGATGGAAGGCTTTGTGCTGGCCACCAACCACAAGATGCTCAAGTTCGCCCGCCAACTGGGCTTCGACGCCCGGCGGGCGGCCGACGATCCCAACACGATCCACGTGTGGCGCAGCCTGCAGCCTGACCGGCCTGGGCCGTGAGAGCCTTGGCTCCCGCGCAGATTGCGCTCGCCAGCCTTGACCCGAACTCGCGGCCGCCGACACCAAACCACCTGCCGGCAGATGAGCGACTACCCCCGTCGGCGCACGGAAAAGCGGGCGCTGCACCGGGGGCAGGCCCGCGTTCGTAGGCCGCTCGCTCAGGCCTGCATGGTGGCCGGGCGCCAGGCCTGGATGATGGGCAGCAGTTGCGCGAAGATCTTGGGCGCGCCGGCCACCACGTTACCGGTGGTCAGGTAGTCGGCCTCGCCGGCCAGATCGGACACCAGCCCGCCGGCCTCCTGGATCAGCAGCACGCCGGCGGCCATGTCCCAGGGCGACAGCCCCAGCTCCCAGAAACCGTCGATGCGCCCGCAGGCCACCCAGGCCAGATCCAGCGCCGCGGCGCCGGGGCGGCGGATGCCGGCGGTCTTCTGGGTGAGTTCCTTGAACATCGCCAGGTAGGCGTCCACATGGTCGAACTGGCGGAAGGGGAAGCCGGTGCCGATCAGCGACTCGTTCAGGCGGACGCGTTTGGACACGCGGATGCGGCGGTCGTTGAGATAGGCGCCGCGGCCCTTGGAGGCGGTGAACAGCTCGTTGCGATTGGGGTCGTAGATCACCGCGTGCTCCAGCACGCCGTTCTTGGTCTGTGCGATGGAGATGGCGTACTGCGGGAAGCCGTGGATGAAGTTGGTGGTGCCATCCAGCGGGTCGATGATCCACTGGTACTCCGCGTTCGCCGCATCGCCGGCCTCGCCGGACTCCTCTGCTAGAATCGCGTGTTCCGGATAGGCCTCGCGCAGCACGTCGATGATGGCCGCTTCCGCGGCGCGGTCCACTTCGGTGACGAAGTCGTTCGGCGACTTGGACTGCACCTTGAGCAGGTCGAGATCATTGGAAGCGCGGTTGATGATGCTGGCCGCCTTGCGGGCTGCCTTCACGGCGATGTTCAGGGTGGGGTGCATGCGCGTCGTCTCGCGTAAGGGAAGCGCCGTCACGGCCGCTTCCGCAGGAATGAAAACTAAAAACGTTGAATTTTAATATGAACAGCGCCCTCGCGCTCGACCGCGTCCACATCGTACTTTCCCGCACATCCCACCCGGGCAACATCGGCGCCGCCGCGCGCGCCATGAAAACCATGGGATTGTCGCAACTGTGGCTGGTGGCGCCGCAGGAACACCCCAGCCGTGAGGCCTGGGCGCGTGCGTCCGGCGCGATCGACGTGCTCGACGCCGCCCATGTGGTGCCCACCCTGCAGGAGGCGCTGGCCGGCACCGTGCTCTCCGCTGCGGTCACCGCCCGTCGCCGCGAGCTGTCGCTGCCGCGCATGCATGCCCGCGAGGCGGCCGTGGAGTTGCTGCAGCACACCGCGGCGGGCGAGGTGGCGCTGGTGTTCGGCAACGAGACCAGCGGGCTGACCAATGAAGAGGTCGCCCTGTGCGGGATGCCGGTGAGCATCCCCGCCAATCCCGACTACTCCTCGCTCAACCTGGGCGCGGCGGTCCAGCTGCTGTGCTACGAACTGCGCATGAGCGCACTGGCCCCGCAGCCGCCTTCCGACCCGCTGCCCCAGCTTGCCACGCACGACGAGGTCGAGGGCTTCTTCGCGCATCTTGAGCGCGCCAGCACGCAGAGCGGCTTTCACGACCCGGCCAACCCCAAGCGCCTCCTGCCGCGCCTGCGCCGCATGTTCGGGCGCACCCGGCTGGAGCGCGAGGAGGTGAGCATCCTGCGTGGTCTGCTCACTAGCTTTGAGCGCAAAGTTGATTAAAATAGTCGGAAATTCCGTACCGACCACCTCAAGAGGCACCCCGGATGTTCGAACACCTGCGTGAAGACCTGGCCAGCGTTCGCGAGCGCGATCCCGCCGCCCGTTCCACGTGGGAGGTGCTGACCTGTTACCCGGGCATCCACGCGCTCATCCTGCATCGCCTTGCGCATGCCGCCTGGAAGCGCGGTTTCTACTGGGTCGGACGATTCGTCAGCCATCTGGGCCGCTTCCTCACCGGCATCGAGATCCACCCCGGCGCGCGCATCGGCCGGCGGGTGTTCATCGACCACGGCATGGGCGTGGTGATCGGCGAGACCGCCGAGATCGGCGACGACTGCACGATCTACCAGGCGGTGACCCTCGGCGGCACCTCGCTGTACCGTGGCGAGAAGCGTCACCCGACGCTGGGCAAGGGCGTGGTGGTCGGGGCGGGCGCCAAGGTGCTGGGTGGTTTCACGGTCGGCGACGGTGCCAAGATCGGCTCCAACGCGGTCGTGGTAAAGCCTGTTCCGGCCGGCGCCACCGCGGTTGGCAACCCGGCGCGCGTCCTCGACCCCGAGCGCGACAGCGCCCGCGAGCAGAAGGCCGAGCAGATCGGTTTCTCGGCCTACGGGGTGACCCGCGACATGGACGATCCGGTCTCCAAGGCCCTGCATGGACTGCTCGATCACGCGGTCGAAACCGACCGCAGGTTCGAGGTGCTGGTCAAGCGCCTCGAGGCGGCCGGCTTCAAGCTGGATGGCGAGGTGGAAGCCACTGACGCCTTTGATCCTTCGCGTCTTTCCAAGATGGTCGATTAGTTGACCGATTTTGTCGGGATACGTATAGTTGAGCGAAACGTTCGGGTATTGAGCCAGGCTCCGGTTTCCGAACGCCATCCGCTCACATGTGCGAGGAACCATCATGAGACTGACCACCAAGGGACGATTTGCCGTGACGGCGATGATCGATCTGGCCTCGCGGCAGACCGACGGACCGGTCACCCTGGCCGGCATTGCCGAACGCCAGAGCATTTCCCTGTCCTACCTCGAGCAGCTGTTCGGCAAGCTGCGCCGCTACAAGCTGGTCAGCAGCGTGCGCGGCCCCGGCGGCGGCTACCGCCTGGCGCGTGACATGAAGGACATCACCGTGGCCGACATCATCGTCGCGGTCGACGAGCCGCTCGATGCCACCCAGTGCGGCGGCAAGCAGAACTGCCACGACGAGCACGTCTGTCTGACGCACGACCTGTGGACCAACCTCAACAAGCGCATGTACGAATACCTGGCGTCGGTGACGCTTTCCGCGCTGGTGCATCGCGAGGTGAAGGCCGAGCCCGACGTCAGCATCATCGTCGACGTGCGCCGCCGCGCGATGACCTCGCTGCGCGAGGCCATGTCCGCCTGAGTTCGTCCCCATGTTCGCGCCCACCTACCTCGACTGGAACGCCACCACGCCGCTCGACGCCGTGGTGCGCGAGGCCATGCTGCCCTGGCTGGACGGCCGCTTCGGCAACGCGTCCAGCCGGCACGAGTACGGCCGGCAGGCGAGGGCGGCGATCGACGAAGCGCGCGCCCGGGTGGCCGCGGCGGTTGGCGCCCATCCGACCGAGGTGGTGTTTACCAGCGGTGGCTCTGAGGCGAACAACCTCTTCATCAAGGGCGCCGCGGCGCTGATGAAGCCCGGCCTGGTGGCGGTGAGCGCAATCGAGCACCCCTGTGTGCGCGAGCCGGCACGGCAGCTGCGCCGGCAGGGCTGGACCCTGCGCGAGATCGCGGTGGATGCGGAAGGGCGCATTGACGACGCTGACTGGCAGGCCACGATGGCGGCCCGCCCGGCGCTGGTGTCGGTGATGCTGGCGAACAACGAGACCGGCGTATTGCAGGACATCGACGCGCTGGCCGTACAGACGCGTGCCGCGGGTGCATGGATGCACACCGACGCGGTGCAGGCGCTGGGCAAGATTTCGGTGGATTTCCGCGCGCTGGGCGTGCATGCGCTCACGCTCTCCGCCCACAAGATCGGCGGTCCGCTGGGCGCCGGTGCGCTAGTGCTGGACAAGCGTGTGGAGCTCGCGCCGCTGATCGCCGGCGGCGGACAGGAACGCGGCCTGCGCTCGGGTACCGAGAACGTGGCAGCCATCGTCGGCTTCGGCGTGGCCTGCGAACGAGCCATCGCACGTCAGGCGGAGGAGGCGACCCGGCTCGCGGCGCTGCGCGACGAACTCGAAGCCGCCCTGCGCGCGCACGACGTGACCGTGTTTTCCGCGGCTGCCCGGCGACTGCCGAACACCGTATTCTTCGCGGTCGACGGCATCGACGGCGAGACCCTGGTCGCCAAGCTCGACCGCGCGGGCTTTGCCTGCGCCAGCGGCTCGGCCTGTTCCAGCGCCAACCCCGAGCCTTCGCATACCCTGCTGGCGATGGGCGTGGCGCCCGACACCGCGCGCGGCGCGGTGCGAGTGAGCCTCGGGCGGGACACCACCGCCGGGGACCTGGAGCGTTTCCGCACATGCTTTGCCGGAACGCTCGAAGAATTGAAGAACCTGACCGCGATGGCGGTCTGAACGAAGTATCGAATCGCGCACGGAGAGACGCAATGCTCAAGTTTCCGATCTACCTCGACTACTCGGCGACCACCCCGGTGGATCCGCGCGTGGCCGAGAAGATGATTCCCTGGCTCACCGAGCACTTCGGCAACCCTGCCAGCCGCTCGCACGCCTATGGCTGGGAAGCCGAGAAGGCGGTGGAAGATGCGCGCGCCCAGGTTGCCGCGCTGGTCAATGCCGACGCCAAGGAGATCATCTGGACCTCCGGCGCCACCGAATCGAACAACCTCGCGATCAAGGGTGCGGCCCACTTCAACCAGGGCAAGGGCAAGCACATCATCACGCTGAAGACCGAGCACAAGGCGGTGCTCGACACCGTGCGCGAACTCGAACGCGAGGGTTTCGAGGCCACCTATCTCGACGTGCAGGAGAACGGCCTGATCGATCTCGACGTGCTGCGCGCCGCGATCCGCCCGGACACCACGGTGGTGTCGGTGATGTTCGTGAACAACGAGATCGGCGTGATCCAGCCGATCGCCGAGATCGGCGAGCTGTGCCGCGAGAAGGGCGTCGTCTTCCATGTGGATGCGGCGCAGGCCACCGGCAAGGTGGATATCGACCTGTCCGTGCTGAAGGTGGACCTGATGTCCTTCTCGGCGCACAAGACCTACGGCCCCAAGGGCGTCGGCGCCCTGTACGTGCGCCGCAAGCCGCGGGTGCGCCTGGAAGCGCAGATGCACGGCGGCGGCCACGAGCGCGGCCTGCGCTCGGGCACCCTGGCCACGCACCAGATCGTCGGCATGGGCGAGGCCTTCCGCATCGCCCGCGAGGACATGGTGGAAGAGAACAAGCGCATCCGTGCCCTGCGCGACAAGCTGCTCAAGGGCCTGCAGGACATCGAGGCGACCTATGTGAACGGCGACCTGGAGCACCGCGTCCCGCACAACCTGAACATCTCCTTCGCCTACGTGGAAGGCGAGTCGCTGATCATGGCGATCAAGGACGTGGCGGTGTCCAGCGGTTCGGCCTGCACCTCGGCCAGCCTGGAGCCGTCCTACGTGCTGCGCGCGCTGGGGCGCAACGACGAGCTGGCGCACAGCTCGATCCGCTTCACCATCGGCCGCTTCACCACCGAAGAAGAAGTCGACTACACCATTGCCCTGCTGCACAAGAAGATCGGCAAACTGCGCGAACTCTCCCCGCTGTGGGAGATGGTGCAGGAAGGCGTCGATCTCGACACCGTGCAGTGGGCCGCGCACTGACACAGAGATACAGGAGTACACACCATGGCATACAGTGAAAAGGTCCTGGACCACTACGAAAACCCCCGCAACGTCGGCTCCTTCGGCAAGGACGAGGAAGGCGTGGCCACCGGCATGGTGGGCGCACCGGCCTGTGGCGACGTGATGAAGCTGCAGATCAAGGTCGGCAAGGATGGCGTCATCGAAGACGCCAAGTTCAAGACCTACGGCTGCGGCTCGGCGATCGCCTCCAGCTCGCTGGTCACCGAATGGGTCAAGGGCAAGACCATCGACCAGGCGCTGGAGATCAAGAACACCCAGATCGCCGAAGAACTCGCGCTGCCGCCGGTCAAGATCCACTGCTCCATCCTCGCGGAAGACGCGATCAAGGCCGCGGTGGCCGACTACAAGAAGAAGCACGAAGCCTGAAACACACGGGAGTCCGACACATGGGCGTCACTCTGAGCGAAAGCGCTGCCAAGCACGTCAACAACTTCATCGCCAAGCGCGGCAAGGGCTACGGCATCCGCCTCGGCGTGCGCACTTCCGGCTGCTCGGGCATGGCCTACAAGCTGGAGTTCGTCGACGAGACGCATGACGAGGATCTGGTGTTCGAGAGCCACGGCGTCAAGGTCGTGGTGGACCCGAAGAGCCTGCCCTACATCGACGGCACCGAGCTCGACTTCGTGCGCGAAGGCCTGAACGAAGGCTTCAAGTTCAACAACCCGAACGTCAAGGACGCCTGCGGCTGCGGCGAGAGCTTCAACGTCTGAGTCCGGCTACAGGGATAACAAGACTCGCCATGAGCATCGACCTGCAGCAGGATTTCTTTGCCTTGTTCGGCCTGCCGCGCCGCTTCGAACTGGACGAAGCGGCCCTGGAGCGGGCCTTCCACGACCTGCAAGGCGAAGTCCACCCGGACCGCTACGCCCATCTGCCCGACGCCGACAAGCGCCGCTCCATGCAGTGGGCCACCCGGGTCAATGAAGGCTTCCGAACGCTGAGAAAGCCGCTCAGCCGGGCGATGTATCTGCTCGAACTGGCCGGCATCGATCCCGCGCTGGAAACCAACACCGCCATGTCGCCCGAGTTCCTGATGGAACAGATGGAATGGCGCGAAGCGGTAGAGGAAGCGCGCAGCGCCGGCGAAGCGGACGAACTCGAACGCCTGCATGTGCGCCTGCGCCAGCATGGCCGCGACATGCTCTCCGAACTGCACCGGTCGCTGGACGAACACCAGGACCTGGAAGCGGCTGCCGACATCGTGCGGCGGCTGATGTTCGTGGAGAAACTCCAACACGAAATTGACGACGCCCTCGAGGCGCTGGAAAGCTGATGGCATTGCTGCAGATCGCCGAACCCGGCATGTCCACCGAACCCCATCGCCATCGACTGGCGGCGGGCATCGACCTGGGCACGACCAACTCCCTGGTGGCCACGGTGCGTAACGGCATCGCGGTCTGCCTGGCCGACGAGCAAGGCCGCACCATGTTGCCCTCGGTGGTGCACTACAAGGCCGACGGCAGCATCGAGGTGGGGCGGGCGGCGATGGCCGCGCAGGCGCAGGACCCGCGCAACACCATCGTCTCGGTCAAGCGTTTCATGGGCCGCGGGATGAAGGACGTCACACACGTCGAATCCAGCCCCTACGACTTCGTGGACACCCCGGGCATGGTGCGCCTGCGCACCGTGCAGGGTATCAAGAGCCCGGTGGAGGTCTCCGCCGAGGTGCTCAAGGTGCTGCGCGCGCGCGCCGAAGCCTCGCTGGGTGGCGAACTGGCCGGCGTGGTCATCACCGTGCCGGCCTACTTTGACGACGCCCAGCGCCAGGCCACCAAGGACGCCGCCACGCTGGCCGGCCTCAACGTGCTGCGCCTGCTCAACGAACCGACCGCGGCGGCGGTGGCCTACGGCCTGGACAACGCCTCCGAGGGCATCTACGCGGTGTACGACCTCGGCGGCGGAACCTTCGACCTGTCCATCCTCAAGCTGTCGCGCGGGGTGTTCGAGGTGCTGTCCACCAATGGCGATGCCGCGCTCGGCGGCGACGACTTCGATCACCGCCTGTTCTGCTGGATCCTCGACAAGTCCGGCATCGAGCCCCCGTCATCGGAAGACGCCCGCCGCCTGCAGATGAAGGCGCGCGAGGTCAAGGAACTGCTCACCGCCAGCGAGGAAGCGCCGGTGAAGGTGAAGCTGGGCAGTGGCGAGGAGGTGAACCTCACCGTCACCCGCCAGGATTTCGAGAGCATGACCGAGCATCTGGTCAGGAAGACGCTGGCACCGATGCGCAAGGCGCTGCGCGATGCCGGCCTCGCTCCCGACGAGGTCAAGGGCGTGGTCATGGTCGGCGGCGCGACGCGCATGCCGCAGATCCAGCGTTCGGTGGCGGAGTTCTTCGACCAGGAGCCGCTGACCAATCTCGACCCCGACAAGGTGGTGGCGCTGGGCGCGGCCATCCAGGCCAACGTGCTGGCCGGCAACCGCAAGGACGAGGACGACTGGCTGCTGCTCGACGTGATCCCGCTGTCGCTCGGCCTGGAGACCATGGGCGGGCTGACCGAGAAGGTCATCCCGCGCAACTCCACGCTGCCGATCGCGCGCGCGCAGGAATTCACCACCTTCAAGGACGGCCAGACCGCGATGGCCTTCCACGTGGTACAGGGCGAGCGCGAGCTGGTGTCCGACTGCCGCTCGCTGGCGCGCTTTGAGCTGCGCGGCATCCCGCCGATGGTGGCGGGGGCTGCGCGCATCAGGGTGACCTTCCAGGTCGATGCCGACGGCCTGCTGTCGGTGTCGGCGCGCGAGATGTCCTCGGGGGTGGAGGCCAGCGTGCTGGTCAAACCGTCCTACGGCCTGAGCGACGACGAGATCGCCGGCATGCTGCGCGAGGGGGTGGATCACGCCGGCGACGACATGCTGGCCCGCGCCCTGCGCGAACAGCAGGTGGAGGCCGACCGCCTGGTCGAGGCCACCGAACACGCGCTGGAGCAGGACGGCGACCTGCTCGACCCGACCGAACGCGACGCGGTCGATGCCGCGATCGCCGCCCTGCGGCAGGCGCGTGACGGCAAGGACCATCGCGCCATCAAGCAACACATCGACGCGCTGTCGCGCGCCACCGACGAATTCGCCGCCCGGCGCATGGACCGCAGCGTGCGTTCCGCCCTGGCCGGCCACAAGGTTGACGAGATCGAGCTATGACCCAGGTAATCGTGCTGCCCCATGTCGAGTTGTGCCCGGACGGTGCGGTGATCGAGGCCACGCCCGGCGATTCGATCTGCGACAGCCTGCTCAACAACGGCATCGAGATCGAACACGCCTGTGAGAAGTCCTGTGCCTGCACCACCTGCCACGTGATCGTGCGCGAGGGCTTCCAGTCGCTCAACGAGGCGGAAGAAGAAGAGGAAGACCTGCTCGACAAGGCCTGGGGCCTGGAGGCGCAGTCGCGCCTGTCCTGCCAGGCCATCGTCGGCGAAACGCCGTTGGTGGTGGAGATTCCGCGCTACACGATCAACATGGCCCGGGAGGGCAAGCACTGATGAAGTGGACCGAAGTCGAAGAGATCGCCATCCAGCTCGCCGACGCCCACCCGGAGGTCGACCCGACGAAGGTGAACTTCGTCGACCTGATGAACTGGGTAATCGCACTGCCCGAGTTCGACGACGACCCCAAGCATTGCGGCGAGCGCATCCTCGAAGCGATCCAGCAGGCCTGGATCGACGAGATGGACTGAAACGCGGAGCGTAGCCATGACCACCGAAACCAACATCTACGATTTCAGTACCCGCGCACTCGACGGCGAGGCCATGCCCCTGTCGCGCTTCCGCGGGCAGGCGTTGTTGGTGGTGAACGTGGCCAGCGAGTGCGGCCTGACCCCGCAGTACACCGGCCTGCAGGCCTTGCACGAGGCTTTCGCCGGCAAGGGCTTCAGCGTCATCGGCTTTCCCTGCAACCAGTTCGGCGCGCAGGAGCCGGGCGACGCGGCGCAGATCGCCATGTTCTGCGAGAAGAATTACGGCGTGAGCTTCCCGCTGAGCGAGAAGATCGAGGTGAACGGCCCCGGTGCCCATCCGCTGTACAAGTGGCTGTGCGCCGCCGCACCGGGGGTGCTGGGCACCGAAGCCATCAAGTGGAATTTCACCAAGTTCCTGATCGACCGCCAGGGCAGGGTAGTGGCGCGTTACGCACCGACCACCACCCCGGAGGCGCTGGCCGCGGACGTCGAAAAACTGCTCGACACGCCCGCCGGCTGAAACCGGCCGGCTTCAGTAGCCGTTGCCGGTGGCGTCTGCCGCCTCGTTCAGCGACAGCCAGTACACTCCCATCTGCCCGACCGCCTGGATGAAGCGCTCGAAGTCCACCGGCTTGCGGATGTAGCTGTTCGCGCCCAGGCGGTAGGCTTCGCGGATGTCCTGGACTTCACGCGAGGTGGTCAGCACCACCACCGGCAGCAGCGCGGTGCGTTCGTCCGCGCGTATGCGGCGCAGCACCTCCAGCCCATCGATCCGCGGCAGCTTGAGATCCAGCAGGATCACCGCCGGCATGAGTGCAGCATCCCGCCCGGCATGGCTGCCGGTGCCGAACAGGTAGTCGATGGCCTCGACGCCGTCGCGCGCCACGACCACCGGGTTCTCGATACGGTTCTTGCTGAACGCCCGCAAGGTCAGGGCTTCGTCGTCCGGGTTGTCTTCGACCAGCAGGATGGGACGTCCGGGGGGCATTGCGTTCTCCTAGGGCAGATCCTCGTAGCGCAGCACGAAGACCATGTCGTCGCCTCCCCGGGTCGACAGCCACACCAGCGGCAGGTCGGGGAAGGCTTCTTCGACGATGTGGCGGTTATGCCCGACTTCTACGGCCAGGACGCCGCCCGGGTTGAGATGATTCCTGCCCTCGGCCAGCAGACGACGCACCACATCCAGCCCGTCCTCGCCCGCACCGAGCGCCATCTGCGGCTCGTGCAGGTATTCCGGCGGCAGGCTGGCCACCGCCTCGGCGGTGACATAGGGCGGATTGCTGACGATGAGGTCGAAGCGCCGCCCGGCAAGCCCGCTGAACACGTCGCTATGCACCAGCTCTATGTGGTCCTCCAGGCCATAATCGGTCACGTTGCGGCGTGCCACCTCCAGCGCATCGTCGGAGAGATCGGCCGCCACGATGTCGGCGTCCGGGAAGGCGTGCGCCATCAGGACCGCCAGGCAGCCGGAGCCGGTACACAGGTCCAGCGCGCTGCCGACCGCTTCGGGATCCTCCACCCAGGGCGCCAGCCCGTCCTCGAGCAGTTCGGCAAAAAAGGAACGCGGGACGATCACCCGCTCGTCAACGTAGAAGCGGAATTCGCCCAGCCACGCTTCGTTCACCAGATAGGCGGTCGGCACCCGTTCGTCCACCCGCCGGTTGATGCGATTGAAGACTTCATCACGTTCTTCCGAAGCGATGCATGCATCCAGGAAGGGCTCCAGGCGGTCCAGGGGCAGGTTCAGCGTGGCCAGGATCAGCCAGGCGGCCTCGTCGTAGGCATCGCTGCAGCCGTGGCCGAAGAACACGCCGCCGCGGTTGAAACGGGTGACCGCATAGCGCAGCCAGTCGCGGACGGTGACCAGTTCGGCCAGCGGGCCGTGTTCATGAACGTGGTCGTCGTCGTGGTCGTCTTCGGGATGATGGTCGTTCATCAGGATCTCAGTTCGCCGGAGCGAGCAACAGGTTTTCGAGGGTGCGGCGGTAGATGGACGACAGCGCCTCGATCGCATCGACTGCGACGCATTCGTTCACCTTGTGGATGGTGGCGTTCACCGGCCCGCATTCCACCACTTCGGCGCAGATGTCGGCGATGAAGCGGCCGTCCGAGGTGCCGCCGGTGGTGGACAGTTCGGTGTCGACGCCGGTGGTCTCGCGGATGGCCTCGCTCACCGCGGCGACCAGGCGGCCGCGGCCGGTGATGAAGGGCTTGCCCGACAGGTGCCAGTCCAGTTCGTACGCCAGGCCGTGCCGATCGAGCACCTCATGGGTACGGGCCTTCAGCGACTCTGCGGTGCTGACCGAGGCAAAGCGGAAGTTGAACAGGACTTCGCAGGTACCGGGAATGATGTTGGTGGCACCGGTGCCGGCGTGGATGTTGGACACCTGCCAAGTGGTCGGCGGGAAGAACTCGTTGCCCTCGTCCCAGCGGATCGCCGCGAGTTCGGCCAAGGCCGGCGCCAGCTGATGCACCGGGTTGCGCGCGAGATGCGGATAGGCCACGTGGCCCTGCACGCCCTTGACGCGCAAGCTGCCGGAGAGCGACCCGCGGCGGCCGTTCTTGATCATGTCGCCGAGCGTGTCCACCGAGGTCGGCTCGCCCACCACGCACCAGTCCAGGCGCTCGCCGCGGGCCGCCAGGGCCTCGACGACCTTGACGGTGCCATGGGTGGCCACGCCTTCCTCGTCGGAGGTGAGCAGCAGGGCGATGGAGCCTTCATGATCAGGGTGCGCGGCGACGAAGGCCTCGATGGCGGTGACGAAGGCCGCCAGCGAGCTCTTCATGTCGGCCGCGCCGCGTCCGTAGAGCATGCCGTTGCGGATCGTGGGCTCGAAGGGCGGGCTCTGCCAGGCGTCCAGCGGTCCGGTGGGCACCACGTCGGTGTGTCCGGCAAAACACAGGATGGGGCGGGCGGTACCGCGCCGGGCCCACAGGTTGGAGACGCCGCCGGTGTCGATGCGCTCCAGCACGAAGCCCAGCGGGGCAAGGCGGGCAGCGATCAGTTCGAGGCATCCGGCATCCTCGGGGGTGACCGAGTTGCGGGCGATCAGCTCGCAGGCGAGGGCGAGCGTGGGGGAATTCGGGTTTGGGGTCATGTGGTGATTATTGGTATCGGTGCAAGCGGCTGCGCCCGTTCCGCAGCGGATCAGTGCTCGTGTTCCTCGTCCACGTGCAGGGTGAACTCACGGAAGGAGGTGCCGTCCGGCTGGGTGCGTTCGAAGTCGATGATGGGCGTGTCGTTGCCGCCCTTCGGCTCCTTGGTGGTGTCGGTGATCTGGGCGTTGTTGATCAGCCAGTGCAGGTTGGTGGGCGAGTCCGCATTGGCCAGTGCCTCGTCCAGCGTGATGGTCTTGCTGTGGAAGAGATTGAACAGATCCTGCTCGAAGGTCTGCGAACCCGGCGCCAGGCTCTGCTCCATCGCCTCCTTCACCTCGTTCAGCTCGCCGCGCTCGATCAGTTCCGCGACGTGGCGGGTGTTCATCAGCATCTCCACCGCCGGAATGCGCTTGCCGTCGGGCTTGCGCACCAGGCGCTGGGAGATGATGCACTTGAGCGCCACCGCCAGGTCGAGGTAGAGCAGCGGGCGGTTTTCCAGCGGGAAGAAGTTAACGATGCGGTTCAGCGCGTGGTAGGCGTTGTTGGCGTGCAGCGTGGCCAGGCACAGGTGGCCGGTCTGCGAGTAGGCGAGTGCGGCTTGCATGGTTTCGCGGTCGCGGATCTCGCCGATCAGGATGCAGTCCGGCGCCTGGCGCATGGCGTTGCGCAGCGCCTCGTGCCAGCTGTGGGTGTCGATCCCCACCTCGCGCTGGTTCACCACCGACTTGCGGTGCTTGAACAGGTACTCGATCGGATCCTCGACCGTGAGGATGTGGCCCGACTTGTTGCGGTTGCGGTGGTCGATCATCGACGCCAGCGTGGTCGACTTGCCCGAACCGGTCGCACCCACCACCAGGATCAGGCCGCGCTTCTCCATGACCACCTCGGCCAGCGAGTTCGGCAGCCGGAGCTCGTCCAGGGTGGGGATGTCGCCCTGGATGTAGCGCACCACGATGCCGATGCTGTTGCGCTGCCAGAAGACGTTGACGCGGAAATTGCCCAGGTCCCGCCGCCCGAAGGAGAGGTTCAGCTCCTTGTCGTGCTCGAAGCGTTCGATCTGCTCCGCGCTCATCATCTCGTAGATCATCCGCTTGATCATGGATGGCTCCATGACCTGCTGGTTGATCGGCATGGTGTGCCCCTGGATCTTGATGTGGATCGGCGCGCCGGCCGAGACGAAGAGGTCGGATGCGGCCTTGTCGGCCATCAGCTGGAACAGCTTGTCGAACATCATCGCGGTGCGCTCCGGGGTGGCGTGGGGCGGGAGAGGAGGGCGCCGGGCGGCAGGGCGAACCGTGCCGCCCGCGGGCGGGTCAGGCGCCGCGCAGCAGGTCGTTGATGGCGGTTTTGGCGCGGGTCTGGGCGTCGACCTTCTTGACGATCACCGCGCAGTACAGGCTGTACTTGCCGTCGGCCGAGGGCAGGCTGCCCGGCACCACCACCGAACCGGCCGGCACGCGGCCGTAATGCACCTCGCCGGTCTCGCGGTCGTAGATCTTGGTGCTCTGGCCGATGTACACACCCATCGACAGCACCGCGTTCTCCTCGATGATCACGCCTTCGACAACTTCGGAGCGCGCGCCGACGAAGACGTTGTCCTCGATGATCACCGGGCCGGCCTGCACCGGCTCCAGCACACCGCCGATACCCACGCCACCGGAGAGGTGAACGTTCTTGCCGATCTGCGCGCAGGAACCCACGGTGGCCCAGGTGTCGACCATGGTGCCTTCATCCACGTAGGCGCCGATGTTCACGTAGGAGGGCATCAGCACCACGTTCTTCGCGATATAGCTGCCCTTGCGTGCCACCGCCGGCGGCACCACGCGGAAGCCGCCCTGCTGGAACTGCTCCGGGGTGTAGTCGCCGAACTTGGTCGGCACCTTGTCGAAGAAGTTCAGGCTGCCGGCCGGCATCACTTCGTTGTCGCGCAGACGGAAGGAGATCAGCACCGCCTTCTTGATCCACTGGTTGACCACCCACTGGCCGTCCTTCTTCTCCGCCACCCGCAGGGTGCCGGCATCCAGGCCGGCGATCACCTGGGCGACCGCGTCGCGCACCTCGGCGGGGGCGGCAGCGGGCAACAGGCTGGCACGGTTCTCGAAGGCGTCGTCGATGATCTTTTGCAGTGCTTGCATGGGGGAATATCCGTTGTTCAGAGTTTTTGACAGAAGGCGACGATGCGCTCGGCGGCTTCCAGGCATTCGCCGGGTTCGGCCACCAGCGCGATGCGCACGTAGCGCTCGCCGGGATTGATGCCGGCGGCCTCGCGCGCGAGGAAGCTGCCGGGCAGGACCGTCACATTATATTCAGCCTGCAGCCGGCGGGCGAACTCGGTGTCCGCGATGGGGGTACGGGCCCACAGGTAGAAGCCGGCGTCCGGGCGTTCGACCTCCAGCCAGGGGGCGAGCAGCGGCGTGATGCGGTCGAACTTCTCGCGGTAGAGCCGCCGGTTCTCCAGCACGTGCGCCTCGTCGTTCCAGGCTGCGACCGAGGCGGCCTGCACCGCCGGGCTCATGGCGCAGCCGTGGTAGGTGCGGTAACGCAGGAAGTTCTTCAGCACCGCCGCATCGCCGGCCACGAAGCCGGAACGCATGCCCGGCACGTTGGAGCGCTTGGACAGGCTGGAGAACATGACGATGTTGCGGAAGTCGCTGCGCCCCAGTTGCTGCGCGGCCTGTAGCGCCCCCAGCGGCGGGGCGTCCTCGTCGAAGTAGATCTCGGAATAGCACTCGTCGGCCGCGATCACGAAGCCGTAGCGGTCGGAACGCTCGAACAGGTCGCGCCATTCGTCCAGCGACAGCACCCGGCCGGTGGGGTTGCCGGGCGAGCAGACGAACACCAGCTGCACATCGCGCCAGACGGATTCCGGCACCGAGTCGAAGTTCGGTCCGAAACGCTCGCCGCCGGCCGTGTTGTTGAGGAACACGGCTTCCGCCCCGGCCAGCAGCGCCGCGCCTTCGTAGATCTGGTAGAAGGGGTTGGGCGACAGCACCTTGGCACCCGGCCTGCTGCCGTCGAGCACGCACTGGGCGAAGGCGAAGAGTGCCTCGCGCGAGCCGTTGACCGGCAGCACCTGGGTGCCGGCATCCACCGCCGGCAGGCCGTAGCGGCGCATCAGCCAGCCGGCGATCGCCTCGCGCAGCGCGTCCGAGCCCTGCGTGGTGGGGTAGGTGGCCATGCCGCCCAGGTTGTCGGCCAGTGCCTGCAGGATGAAGGCGGGCGTGGTGTGCTGCGGCTCGCCGATCGACAGCCGGATCGGCTTCAGGCCGGCCGGTGCCTCGATGCCCTGGAACAGGGCGCGCAGCTTCTCGAAGGGATAGGGCTGGAGACGGGAGAGGTTCGGATTCACGGCGGTGCTTGCTTTGGAAACGGGGTAGGAGCGGGCTTGCCCGCGACAAGAGCGTTCGGGCCTGCGGGAATCGCGGCCAAGGCCGCTCCTACGCAGGGCCGAAAGGGCGGAAATGGTATCATGGCGCGCTTCGCGCCGAAGCCGGCGCCACTCGCGAATCGCCCGCCGTACCTGAACCCGACACCGACCCGACGTGCGTCTTTCCAAGCTCAAACTCTCCGGTTTCAAGACCTTCGTCGACCCCACCACCGTGCTCACCCCCGGCAATCTGGTCGGCGTGGTCGGCCCCAACGGCTGCGGCAAGTCCAACATCATCGACGCGGTGCGCTGGGTGCTGGGCGAAACCCGCGCCTCCGCCCTGCGTGGCGAGTCGATGCAGGACGTCATCTTCAACGGCTCCACCACCCGCAAGGCGGTGTCGCGCGCCAGCGTGGAACTGGTGTTCGACAACAGCGAGGGCAAGGCCGCCGGCCAGTGGTCGCGCTACGCGGAAATCTCGGTCAAGCGCGTGCTCGACCGCAGCGGCGAATCGACCTATTACCTCAACAACGTCCATGTGCGCCGCAAGGACGTGATCGACCTTTTCCTCGGCACCGGCCTGGGGCCGCGCGCCTACGCGATCATCGAGCAGGGCATGATCTCGCGCATCATCGAGGCCCGCCCCGAGGAGGTGCGCGGTTTCCTGGAAGAGGCCGCCGGGGTCACCAAGTACCGCGAGCGCCGCAAGGAGACCGAAGGCCGGCTCTCCGATGCGCGCGACAACCTGACCCGCCTCGAAGACATCCGCATGGAGCTGGGCGAGCGCATCGAGCGCCTGCGCGTGCAGGCCGAGATCGCCGAACGCTACCGTGCGCTGAGCGGCGCGCATGTACAGCGCCAGCAGTTGCTGTGGCTGCTCAAGCGCAACGAGGCGCGTGCCGAGCAAGGTCGCCTGCGCGAAACGCTCAACGAGGCCACCCGCCGCATCGAGGCCGACAGCGCCCGCCTGCAGGAGCTTGAAGCGGCGGTCGAGAACGCACGCGAGGCCCACTTCGCCGCCTCGGAGACCGTGCACGAAGCACAGAACGAGCTGTTCGCCGCCTCCGCCGAGGTCACCCGCCTGGAAGCGGAACTCAAGCACCTGGGCGATGCACGCCAGCGCCTGGAGGCACGCATCGCCCAGCTCGACGCCGACGACACGCACTGGCAGGCGCGGCGCGAGACGCTTGCGGTCGAACGCGAGCGCTGGGCCGAGCTGCAGGAAAACGCCTCGATGCGCGCCGAGCAGGCCGAAGCGCGTCACGCGGAAGTCGCCGACCGCCTGCCGGACGCGGAAGCCGCCCGCCAGGCCGCTGACACCACGGTGTCCGCCGCCCGCCGCGAACTGTCGCAGACCGAACAGCAGCTGCGGGTTCAGGAGGCCAACCGCGCCAGCGCCAGCCGCGCCCTGGAAGCCCTCACCCAGCGCCGCACCCGCCTGGAAGGCGAGGGCGCCGCGATCCAGGGCCCGGACGAGACCGCGCTGATGGAGCGCGAAGCCCGGGTCGAGGCGCTGCAGGAGGCGCTCGACGCCCGTCAGCAGGAACTGCAGGACGTGCAGGCCGCCCAGCCCGATGCCCAGGCCGCGCTCAAGGCGGCGCTGGAGCACGAACGCCAGACCCAACGCCGGCTCACCGAACTGCGCGCCCGCCGCGACGCGCTGGTGCAGTTGCAGGCGCGCGTGCAGTCGCAGGGCGAGCTGGGCGACTGGCTGCGCCGCCACGGCCTGGCCGAGCTCACCCCGCTATGGCGCGGGCTGCGCGTGGCCGAAGGCTGGGAACTGGCGGTCGAAGCGGTGCTGCGCGAACGCCTGGCCGCGCTGCTGGCCGCCGACGACCGCGCTGCGCGCGCCCTGCTGGACCAGCCGCCGCCGGGATCGCTGGCGCTGCTCCTCGGCAGCAGTGGAGGGATGTCGCCCGCGCCGGCCGTCGCGCCGACCGGCAGCACGCCGCTTGCCGCCCGGGTGGAGGTGCTGGACGCCGCCCTGGGCCAGGCCGTACACACCTGGCTGCAGGGCGTGCACACGGTCGATAGCCTGCACGACTGGCTGTCGCGCCACACCGAACTCGCCGAGGGCGTGACCCTGGTGTCGCGCAGCGGCCAGCTGCTCACCCGCCACAGCCTCGCGCACTACACCCCGGACAACCGCACCCACGGAGTCATGGAGCGCCAGCGCGAGATCGATGCCCTGGCCGAACAGCAGCAGTCCCTGGACGAGGAAAGCCGCGCCGCACACGACGCACTGCTCGCCGCCGAGGCGCGCGCCCATGAACTGCAGGAGCGCATCGGTGCCCTGCGGCGCGACACCCAGGCCATGCAGAACCAGCTGCACGGCGAGCAGGTCGAGCTGCTCAAGCTCAGCCAGGCGCGCAGCCGCGCGCTGGAGCGCCGCCAGCAGATCGACCGTGACCTGGCCGACCTGGCACGCCAGGAAGACACCGAACGCGAACACCTCGCCCGCGCCGACCTTGAATACGCCCGCGCGGCGGAGCTGGCCGAGCTGCAGCACGAGCGCCTGGATGCGGCCATGGAAGTACTGGACGAGCGCGACCAGGCGCTGCGCAACACCCGCGCACTGGAACAGGCCACCGCGCGCGAACTGCAGGAAGCGCGCTTCTCGGAGCGCGAGTGTGCCGGCAAGCTGGAAGACATCGCCCGCAACCTGCAGCTGGCCGGCGAACAGCTCGAACGCATCCGCGCCGAACTCGACTCCCGCCGCCAGGAACTGGACGCCACCGACGCAAGCCGCAGCCACGACGCGCTGCAGGAAGCGCTGGCCCTGCGCGCGAGCCGCGAAGCGGCGCTCACCGCCCGGCGCGACGCGCTGGAAGGCGCCGCCGCGCAACTCAAGCAGCTCGAGGAGATGCGCCTGCGCACCGAGCAGGAAACCGCCCCGGTGCGCGACAAGGTCGCTGAGCTGCGCCTGGCGGTGCAGGCCGCGGAACTGGCCACCGCGCAGTTCGACGAACGCCTCACCGAAGCCGGCGCGGACGAAGCGGCGCTTACCCCGCTGCTCACCGCGGACCTGCGCGAAACCGCGCTGCAGCGCGAAGTCGGCCGCCTCGCGCGCGAGATCGCCGAGCTGGGCGCGGTCAACCTGGCCGCGCTGGACGAACTGAAGAGCGCGGAAGAGCGCAAGGGCTACCTCGACGCCCAGGCCGAGGACCTCAACCAGGCCATCGACACCCTGGAAGACGCCATCCGCCGCATCGACCGCGAAACCCGCGAACAGCTGCAAGAAACCTACAACACGGTCAATGGCCACTTCGGCACGCTGTTCCCGCAGCTTTTCGGCGGAGGCCAGGCGAGGCTGGAGCTGACCGGCGAGGAGATCCTCGACGCCGGCATCCAGATCGTCGCCCAGCCGCCGGGCAAGAAGAACAGCTCCATCCACCTGCTCTCGGGCGGCGAGAAGGCGCTCACCGCGATCGCGCTGGTGTTCTCGATGTTCCAGCTCAACCCCGCGCCCTTCTGCATGCTTGACGAGGTGGACGCCCCATTGGACGATACCAACACCGAACGCTACGGGCGCATGGTAAAACGCATGTCATCGCAGACGCAGTTCATCTTCATCACCCACAGCAAGATCACCATGGAGATCGCCCAGCAACTGGTGGGCGTGACCATGCAGGAGCAGGGCGCCTCGCGGGTGGTCGAGGTGGACATCGAAGAAGCGCTGCGCCTGGCCGAATCGGTCACAGCCTGAAACAAGAACGCGGTCACGAATGATGTAGAAGGAGGACCCGCCCGGACGGCCTCCAACACAGGAAGGAACATGGATAGCGAACTGCAGATCGGACTGATTGGCGCCGGCGCCGCCCTGGTGGTGCTGATCGTCGCCTACAACAAGTGGCAGGAACGCAAGCACCGCCGACACGCGGAACAGGCCTTCAAGTCCGAGCACCGCGACGTGCTGCTCGAACCGCGGGAAGGCGGCGAGCCCGCCGAGCGCCTGGAGCCGAGCTTCGACGACCCCGCGCCCGACACCGAGGTCCCCGCAACCGAGGCCCCGCCGCAGGAGCGCCGCCCGGTCAGCGAATCCACCCAGCGGCGCGGCACGCCGGATGCGCCCGAAACGCTCGACCCGCGCGCCGACTGCATCGTGCGCATCGAATCCATCGAACCGCTGGAAGTCCCGCGCCTGTGGACGGCCCAGCGCGAGCAACTGGAAGGCCTGAGCAAACCGCTGCAGTGGTTCGCGTTCGATGACGGCGACAACGTCTGGCGACCGCTCACTGCGCACAGCGCCGGCGCCTACCACTGGTTCTGCGTCGCCATGCAGATGGTCGACCGCCGCGGCCCGATCGGCGAGGCCGAGTTCGCCCGCTTCTCCGAAGGCGTGCAGCAGGTCGCCGAGCAGTTCCTCGCGGTGCCCGCCGGCCTGCCGGCGCGCGCCGACACCCTGTCCGCGGCCACTGAGCTGGACCGCTTCTGCGCCGAGGTGGACGTGCAGATCGGCATCAACGTGATCAGCGGCGGCCAGCCCTTCGCCGGCACCAAGCTGCGCGGCCTGGCCGAAGCGCAGGGCATGGTGCTGAGCGACGACGGCAGCTTCCACGCCCGCGACGACGACGGCAACACCCTGTACATGCTCGGCAACCTGGAACCCTCGCTGTTCACCGCCGAGAACCTGCGCAGCATGCAGACCAACGGCATCACCCTGGTGATCGACGTGCCGCGCGTGGCCAACGGTGTGCAGGCCTTCGACCGCATGATGCAGCTGGCCAACCAGCTCGCCGAAGCCCTGCACGGCAGCGTGGTGGACGACAACCGCCACCCGCTCGGCGCCGAGGCCGCGGCCATGATCCGCTCGCAGATCGCCCAGTTCCATGAACGCATGGCCGGCAGCGCGATTCCCGCCGGCAGCCCGCTCGCCCGCCGCCTGTTCGCCGCATGACCCACACCGCGCAGGACCCGGCCGGGCGCATCGCCTGGCTCAGGGCGGAGATCCGCCGCCACGACCACGCATATTACGTCCTCGACGCACCGAGCGTTCCGGACGCCGAGTACGACCGCCTGTTCCGCGAACTGCAGGCCCTGGAAGCCGAGCACCCGGAGCTCGCCAGCGCCGACTCGCCCACCCGCCGCGTGGGCGGCGCCCCTTTGCCGGAACTGGTGCCGGTGCGCCACGCGGTGCCGATGCTGTCCATCCGCACCGAGACCGACACCACCGAGCAGGGCGTGCGCAACTTCGATGCACGCGTGCGCAACGCGCTCGGCCTGGATCTGGCCGACCCGCCGGTCGAATACCTCGGCGAGCTGAAATTCGACGGCCTGGCGATCAGCCTGCGCTACGAGCACGGCCGGCTGGTGCGCGCCGCGACCCGCGGTGACGGCGAGACCGGCGAGGACGTCACCCACAACGTGCGCACCATCCGCCAGATTCCGCTGCAGCTCGACGGCACTGCGCCCGCGGTGCTGGAGGTGCGTGGCGAGATCTACATGCGCCGTGACGAGTTCGAGGCGCTCAACGCCCGCCAGCGCGAAGCTGGCGAGAAGGTCTTCGTCAACCCGCGCAACGCCGCAGCCGGTGCGGTGCGCCAGCTCGACCCGCGCATCGCCGCCCGCCGCCCGCTGTCCTTTTTCGCCTACGGCATCGGCGAGCATGCCGGTTTCGACCTGCCCGACACCCAGGCCGGCCTGCTGGAGCGCCTCGCCACCTTCGGCGTACCGGTATGCGAGCATCGCTGCGTGTCGGCCGGCCCCGAGGGCCTGATCGCCTTCCACGCGCACATCGCCGCCTTGCGCAACGACTTGCCCTACGACATCGACGGCGTGGTGTACAAGGTCAACCGGGTCGCCCTGCAGCGCGAACTGGGCTTCGTCACCCGCGAGCCGCGCTGGGCGGTGGCGCACAAATACCCGGCGCAGGAAGAGATCACCCGCCTGCTGGCCATCGACGTGCAGGTCGGCCGCACCGGCGCGCTCACTCCGGTGGCGCGCCTGGAGCCGGTGTTCGTCGGCGGCGTCACGGTCACCAACGCCACCCTGCACAACCAGGACGAGATCGACCGCAAGGACGTGCGCATCGGCGACTGGGTGATCGTGCGCAGGGCAGGGGACGTGATCCCCGAGGTGGTCGGCCCGGTGCCCGAGCGCCGCGAGGGTGAACTGCCGCGCTACCGCTTGCTGGACGCTCACCCCACCTGTCCGGTGTGCGGCTCGCATGTGGTACGCGGCGAGGACGAGGCGGTGGCACGCTGTACCGGAGGGCTGTTCTGCCCGGCGCAACGCAAGCAGGCCCTGCTGCATTTCGCCGGCCGCCGGGCGATGGACATCGAAGGTCTCGGCGACAAACTGGTCGACCAGCTGGTCGATGCCGCCATCGTCAAGAGCCCGGTGGACCTCTACCGGCTCGGCGTGCTGGCGCTCGCAAACCTCGAGCGCATGGGCGAGAAGTCGGCACAGAAGCTGCTGGCGGCCATCGAGAAAAGCCGGCATACCACGCTGGCGCGCTTCATCTTCGCGCTCGGCATCCGCAACGTGGGCGAAGCCACCGCGCGCGACCTGGCGCGCCACTTCGGCAAGCTCGACGCGCTGATCGCGGCGGACGCCGAGGCCCTGCAGCAGGTGCCGGACGTGGGCCCGGTGGTGGCGCAGTGCATCGTGGAGTTCTTCGCCGAGCCGCAAAACCGCGAAGTCATCGAGCAATTGCGCGCCGCGGGTGTGCAGTGGGAGGAATCCGAGCCGGCCGCAGCGCCGGCCGGGCATCTCGCCGGCCAGACCTTCGTGCTCACCGGCACGCTGCCGAACCTGAGTCGTGATGAAGCGAAGGCGCTGATCGAAGCGGCCGGGGGCAAGGTGGCGGGCTCGGTATCGAAGAAAACGGATTGGGTGGTGGCTGGCGCCGAGGCCGGTTCCAAACTGGACAAGGCCCAGGCGCTCGGCGTGGACATCGTCGACGAGGACGGTCTGCGCAGGCTGCTGGAGAAGGGGGCTTCCCCCGCAACGAACACAGGAGAAGAACAAGCATGATGAAAGTCACCAAGGCGGTCTTTCCGGTCGCCGGCATGGGCACCCGCTTCCTGCCCGCCACCAAGGCGAGCCCCAAGGAGATGCTGCCCATCGTGGACAAGCCGCTGATCCAGTACGCGGTGGAGGAGGCGGTAGCCGCCGGCGTCACCGACCTGATCTTCATCACCGGCCGCACCAAGCGCTCGATCGAGGACCACTTCGACAAGGCCTACGAGCTGGAAACCGAGCTTGAGGCGCGCGGCAAGAAGGAGCTGCTGGAGCTGGTGCGCAAGACGGTGCCCAAGGGCGTGAACTGCATTTACATCCGCCAGTCCGAAGCGCTCGGCCTGGGCCACGCGGTGCTGTGCGCCGCGCCGGTGATCGGTGACGAGGCCTTCGCGGTGATGCTCGCCGACGACCTGCTGGACAACCCGGGCGCCACGCCGGTGATGAAGCAGATGGTGGACGTGTACAACTATCACCGCTGCTCGGTGCTGGGCACCATGAACGTGCCGCGCGAGGAAACCCGCAGCTACGGCATCGTCAGCACCGAAGGCGAGGCCGGCAAGGTACAGCGCATGACCGGCATCGTCGAGAAGCCCAAGCCCGAGGAAGCGCCCACCACCCAGGCGGTGGTCGGCCGCTACATCCTCACCCCGCGCATCTTCGACCACATCCGCGCACTCAAGCCGGGGGCGGGCGGCGAACTGCAACTGACCGACGCCATTGCCTCGCTGCTCAAGGAAGAGGCGGTGTTGTCCTACCAGTACGACGGCGTGCGCTTCGACTGCGGCTCCAAGCTGGGCTACCTGAAGGCCACGGTGGAGCTCGCCCTGCGCCACCCGGAAGTGGCCGACGAGTTCAGCGCCTGGCTGGCCAGCCGGGGCTGAGCTCTAACGCCCCGATCGCGGGCAAGCCCGCTCCTACCCGTCGACCGTAGGAGCGGGCTTGCCCGCGATACAAAACAAGAACGGCGCCCCTCGGGGCGCCGTTTCTCTTGCCTGCGAGGGCAGGGCGGCGATCAGGCCGCGTCGGCCTTCGCCGCGCGCTTGCGGTCGTTTTCCTTCAGGTGACGCTTGCGCAGGCGGATGTTCTTCGGGGTGATCTCCACCAGCTCATCGTCGGCGATGAACTCGATGGCGGACTCCAGGGTGAGCTGGATCGGCGGGGTGAGGCGCACCGCCTCGTCCGTACCCGAAGCGCGCACGTTGGTGAGCTGCTTGCCCTTGATCGGGTTCACCACCAGGTCGTTGTCGCGGGTGTGGATGCCGATGATCATGCCTTCGTACAGGGCTTCGCCCGGGCTCACGAACATGCGGCCGCGGTCCTGCAGGTTCCACAGCGCGTAGGCCACCGCTTCGCCGTCGTTCTGCGAGATCAGCACGCCGTTGCGGCGCTCGGACATCGCGCCGGCCATCGGGCCGTAGTCGTCGAACACGTGCGAAGCCAAGCCGGTGCCGCGGGTCATGGTCAGGAACTCGCCCTGGAAGCCGATCAGGCCACGGGCCGGGATGCGGTATTCCAGGCGCACGCGGCCCTTGCCGTCCGGCTGCATGTCCTGCAGTTCGCCGCGGCGGCGGCCGAGCTCTTCCATCACGCCGCCCTGGTGATCTTCCTCGACGTCGACGGTAAGCATTTCGTACGGCTCGCACTTCACGCCGTCGATTTCCTTGAACACCACGCGCGGGCGGCCCACGGCCAGCTCGTAGCCTTCGCGGCGCATGTTTTCCAGCAGGATGGTGAGGTGCAGTTCGCCACGGCCGGAGACTTCGAAGGTGTCGGAATCGCTGGTGAAGTTCACCCGCAGGGCGACGTTCTTCAGCAGTTCCTTCTCCAGGCGCTCGCGGATCTGGCGGCTGGTGACGAACTTGCCTTCGCGGCCGGCCAGCGGGGAGGTGTTCACCATGAAGTTCATGGTCAGCGTGGGTTCATCCACGGCGATCGGCGTCATGCCTTCGAGGCACTCGGGGTCGCACAGGGTCACGCCGATGTTGACCTGCTGGATGCCGGCGATCAGCACGATGTCGCCCGCTTCCGCGAACTCGGCGGGGGAGCGCTCCAGGCCCTTGAAGGTCAGCACCTGGCTGACCTTGCCCTTGCCGCGGTTCTCGTCGCCGTACATCACCACCACTTCCTGGTTGGGCTTGACGCGGCCGCGCTTGATGCGGCCGATGCCCATCTGGCCCATGTAGGTGGAGTAGTCGAGCGAGCAGACCTGCATCTGCAGCGGGCCGTCGGCATCCACTTCGGGCGCCGGCACGTGCTTGAGGATGGCTTCGAACAGCGGACGCATGTCCTTGCGCTCGTCTTCCAGGTTTTCCATCGCAAAGCCGTTCAGGCCGGAGGCGTAGATCACCGGGAAGTCGAGCTGCTCGTCGGTGGCGCCGAGCTTGTCGAACAGGTCGAAGGTGTGGTTGATCACCCAGTCCGGACGCGCGCCCGGACGGTCGATCTTGTTCACCACCACGATGGGCTTCAGGCCTAGGGCCAGCGCCTTGCGGGTGACGAAGCGGGTCTGCGGCATCGGGCCTTCCTGGGCGTCGACCAGCAGCAGCACGCTGTCGACCATGGACAGCACGCGCTCGACCTCGCCGCCGAAGTCGGCGTGTCCCGGGGTGTCCACGATGTTGATGTGGGTGTCGCCGTACTGGATCGCGCAGTTCTTCGACAGGATGGTGATGCCGCGTTCCTTCTCGATATCGCCCGAGTCCATGATGCGCTCGGCAACCTGCTGGTTTTCGCGGAAGGTGCCGGACTGGCGGAGAAGTTGGTCAACCAGGGTGGTCTTGCCGTGGTCGACGTGGGCGATGATGGCGATATTGCGGATGGCGCGGGACATGGGGAGGCCGGGAAGTCTTTGAAAAGGCGCGGATTCTAACATGCGCTGCGGCAGCGCAGCATATAAACCTGTGGAGCGGGGCGCGGCCACCTGCCGCCCGCCGGAGGGCCTCGCCGCCACATGCTAGAATCGGCGCGGCTTTGCAACGGAGAACCTAGGAAAATGCTGGCAATTATCGGCGGTAGCGGACTCACGCAGTTGTCCACCCTGGAAATCAGCCGCCGCGAGGTGGTCCGCACGCCGTACGGCGAACCGTCCGGTGCGCTGACTTTTGGCGTGCTCAACGGCGCACCGGTGGTCTTCCTGGCGCGCCACGGCTACGGGCACACGATTCCGCCGCATCAGGTTAACTACTGCGCCAACCTGTGGGCGCTCAAGCAGGCCAAGGTCAGCGCGATCGTGTCGGTAGCCTCGGTAGGCGGCATTCGTGCGGATTTCGCACCCGGCACCCTGGTCGTTCCCGACCAGATCATCGACTACACCTGGGGCCGCAAGTCCACGTACTTCGAAGACGCGGACAAGCCGGTGCACCACATCGACTTCACCGAACCCTACGACGCGAAGCTGCGCCAGCGCGTGCTGGCCGCTGCGGCTGCGGCAGGCGAGCACGTCTTCGATGGCGGCGTCTATGCCGCCACGCAGGGCCCGCGACTGGAAACCGCGGCTGAGATCAACCGCCTGGAGCGCGACGGCGCCGACCTGGTCGGCATGACCGGCATGCCCGAGGCCGCGCTCGCACGCGAGCTCGACTTGCCGTATGCGGCCCTCAATGTCGTGGCCAACTACGCCGCGGGCCGTTCGGCGAGCGAGCACGGCATCCAGTTCGACAGCATCGAGTTGGTGTTGCAGGAGGCGATGATCCGCGTCCGCCGCGTGCTGGAGCACGTCAGCAAGGCTTGAAGGCCTCATCGTAGTCAATTCCGGATCGAAGAAGGATCGGCCAGCCCGCCACGGCGGACTGGCTTGGTCCTGATGCTGTAAACGGCATAATTTGTATTATGTAAACTTGTAGCAATGAACTGACGAACGCCTTGTGCTGTAACCGTCGGCGGCCATCTCCTCGGCACGACACACATCGTCAATATGACTGCGACTCACCTCTGCGCAAGAGCGCCACCGGTGCCATCGACACTCAGCACATACCTGCCTTTCGCTCCTGCATCGGCGAGCCGAGCACCGGTTGACTAACGGAACACTGCTCGCGGCAGATAAGCAGATACGACCCAATTGGGCGCATTGACCACTTCGCTGATCCGCAGATGGGCGCCCACACTACAGACGCAGTAAGCCAGTTCTGGCGCGAGCCTGTAGTCCCTGTCAAGCAGATCGACCATCGCGCGCACCGCGTCGCGCGCTGCGGCGTGCAGTTCGGGGCCGATGCCGAAGGTGACCGCCTGGTCCGAGGGCGGCGCTGCAGCGGCGGCCGCAGCCGGCAGTTCCAGGCGCGGTGCGCGCAGATTGGCCCCCTTCTCCAGGCCGATGCGCAGTCGCACCGTCAGCGGGGTTTCGATTGCGGTGCCGCAGACTTCGCCGTCGCCCTGCGCGGCGTGGGTGTCACCGAGCGAGAACAGCGCACCGGGCACCGCCACCGGCAACCACAGGCGGCTGCCGGCGACGATGTCGCGACAGTCGAGATTGCCGCCTACGGTGCGCGGCGGAATCGCGCTGTGTCGACCCGGCTCGGCCGGAGCGACGCCGATGGTGCCGGCGAAGGGGCGCGTGGGCAGGTGCATCTCAGGGGTGAACTCGACCCGCCGGTCGTCGTAGACCGAGAGGTGCAGGTAGGGTGCGGTGAAGTCCTCGGCAAGCAGGCCGAAGCCGGGGATGATCGCGGTCCAGCCCCAGCCGCTGAGCGCGAATTCAAGCACATCGACCACCAGTGCGTCACCCGGCGCCGCCCCCTCGACCCACACCGGACCGGTAACGGGATTGGCATGTTCCGCATCGAGGGTGAGGATGTCCGCGTGTGTGGAATCGGCGGTGATCCGCCCACCCGAAGCGTCTAGCGCGGCCAGCTCGACCATCTCGCCCGGGGCGACCCGCAGAACGGGCTCAAGGCTGTTGTCCCAACCATAATGATGGTGTCTGGCGTGCACGCTGCGCATTCCGGGGATGCCGCCGGCGCAGCTCATTCCTTCACCTCCTCCCCGCCGGCACCACCGGCGCGCTCCCTGGCCATCTTGCGAGTCCACGCTTCGTAGCACTCGCGGGCGCAGAAGTTTTCCTCGTAGTCCATGTCATCCGGGTCGTAGGCCGCCGAGAGCGGCATCTTCTTCATGCACTCGGCGCAGTTGACTTCGGGGTCGGCCGAAATCCTGTCGGGATGTACATCAGGCATGGCGGCGGTCCTCCATTCTCGGTTTCCGGTTTCCCCTCTTGCAGACGGCTCGGCGCCCGCAACGAAGGCTTCTACTATGAGGACAGGGGCGACAAGGCGGAGTTTCGGTCGGGGGTGAGCCCGCACCGAGACGGGCGAACGAGGCAACACGCTTCACCGGCCAGCATTGAGCCGCTTCCGACTCCCGGGGCAAGTCCGGAGGTCGCTGACAAGGCAGGCCTCATCCGGCAAGATGGCCGCCTCGCGGGCCATCCGCAGAACCTGCCCGCCAGACAAGGACAAGAACCATGAAGATTGCGGTACTCGGCGCCGGCGCGGTCGGCTGTTACTACGGCGGAATGCTCGCGCGCGCAGGCCATGAGGTGGTGCTGATCGGGCGCCCCGCACACGTCGAGGCCATGCGCCGCGATGGTCTGCTGCTCGACACCCAGCAGTTTCGCGAGCATGTCGCCGTGCAGGCGAACACGGACCCGGCCGCGATGCGCGGCGCGGCGCTGGTGCTGTGTTGCGTGAAATCGACCGACACCGAGGCGGCCGCTGCCGACCTTGCGCCCAATCTGACCCCGGATGCGCGGGTGCTGAGCCTGCAGAACGGTGTCGATAACGCCGCGCGCCTGACCGCCCTGCTCGGCCAGGACGTGATCCCTGCAGTGGTCTATGTGGCTGTTGAGATGGCGGCGCCGGGCCATGTGCGCCACCACGGCCGCGGCGAGCTGGTAATCGGCCCGTTTGCCGGTGCTGAAACGCTGGTGCAGGTGTTCGGCCAAGCCGGAGTGCCGGTTCAAGTCTCCGACAACGTCGTCGGCGCGCTGTGGGCGAAGCTGATCGTCAACTGCGCCTACAACGCCGTATCGGCCATCACGCGCTTGCCCTATGGGCGTCTGATCCGGGGCGAAGGCGTGGAGGACACGATGCGCGACATCGTGGCCGAATGTCTGGCGGTGGCTTGTGCCGACGGAGTGAGCGTGCCCGACGATGCCTGGGCGGCCGTTCAGCGCATTGCCCAGACCATGCCGGGGCAGTACTCGTCGACCGCGCAGGATCTGGCCCGCGGCAAGCCCAGCGAGATCGACCATCTCAACGGCTACGTAATGCGGCGCGGCGCGGCGCTCGGCGTACCAACGCCGGTAAACCGTGCGCTGCACGCGCTGGTGAAGCTGATTGAGGCCTCGCCCGGCTCAGGTGAAACCGCGCGCTAACGCGGGTCCATTTCGGAACACTTCAAGGCAGACAGCTGCTGCTTGGCCTTACGCCGCTGCTCGGTAAGCCTGGGCGTTGAGCGGTGGCGGGCGGCAATATCGATCTTGCGGATACGGTCGCGCAGCGACTGGCAGGACGGATGTTCGCCCGCATCGCTACGGGCGGTTGCCTTTGTAGCTGGCTTCGGTTTGTCCGTCGTCGTGCCCTTTTGTGGCGCCAGGCGGTAAGGGTATGGCTCGACTACGGTCATGCGCTCGGCAATCGGCCGCGCCTGCTCGGGACGTTCGCAGGGCGCCTCCTGATACACCGTGCGCTCGCCGATCCGGCACTTGTAGACCTCGGCCTGCGCCACGGCGGGCAAGACCCCAAACAGAAACAACAGTGCGCGCCTCATTCTTGCCTCCAGCGTCGAGGCACAAACGATAGCAGCTTGCCATTGTCATTGACAGGGCGCTCTCGATACCCCGGCGGTGGCGTTCTAGGCGTCCAGCTCGCGGACGCGGTCGATGGCTTCTTCGATACGGTCGACCGCAATCACCCGCATGCCGCCGATCGCCTGCTTGGGCGCATTGGCCTTGGGCACGATGGCCACGGTGAAGCCGAGCTTGGCCGCTTCCTTCAAGCGTTCCTGACCGCGCGGCGCCGGGCGGATCTCGCCGGCCAGGCCGACCTCGCCGAACACCGCCAGCTCGCGCGGCAGCGCCCGGCTGCGCAGCGAGGAGACGATGGCGAGCAATACCGCGAGGTCCGCGGCCGGTTCGGAAATTTTCACGCCGCCCACCGCATTGACGAACACGTCCTGGTCGAAGCAGGCGATCCCGGCATGGCGGTGCGCCACCGCCAGCAGCATCGCCAGGCGGTTCTGCTCGAGGCCCACCGACAGACGCCGCGGGTTGGGGCTGTGGGCGGTATCCACCAGCGCCTGCACTTCCACCAGCAGCGGGCGGGTGCCCTCCTGGGTGATCAGCACGCAGCTGCCGGAAACCTGCTGGGCGTGCTGCGACAGGAAGATGGCCGACGGGTTGCTCACCCCCTTGAGGCCGCGGTCCGTCATGGCGAACACGCCCAGCTCGTTGACCGCGCCAAAGCGGTTCTTGAACGCGCGCACCAGGCGGAAGCTGGAGTGGGTGTCGCCCTCGAAGTACAGCACGGTGTCGACGATGTGCTCGAGCACACGCGGACCGGCCAGCGTGCCGTCCTTGGTGACGTGGCCGACCACGATCAGCGTGGTGCCGCTCTGTTTGGCATAGCGGGTAAGCTGCGCGGCGCATTCGCGCACCTGGGCCACCGAGCCGGGGGCGGGCTGCAGCGCCTCGGAATAGACGGTCTGGATCGAGTCGATGACGGCGATCCTGGGCTTGGCCTCCTTGAGCGTTCCGAGGATGCGCTCCAGGTTGATCTCGGCGAGCAGTTGCAGCGGGGAGGATTCAAGCTGCAGGCGCTGGGCGCGCAGCGCCACCTGCTCGCCGGACTCCTCGCCGCTCACGTACACCGCGGGCAGCGTCGCCGCGAGGCGCGACAGGGCCTGCAGCAGCAGGGTGGACTTGCCGATGCCCGGATCGCCACCGATCAGCACCACCCCGCCCGGTACCAGGCCCCCGCCCAGCACGCGGTCGAACTCCTCGATGCCGGTGGGCACCCGCGGGGCCTCGCGCGGCTCCAGTTCGGCAAGCGACTGCAGGCGGCTGGTGGTGCCGGCCAGCGCGGCGAAGCGGCTGGCGCCCGCCCCGCCCTGCTCCGCCACCGATTCCACCAGGGTGTTCCACGCACTGCACTGCGGGCACTGGCCCTGCCAGCGCAGGCTCTGCGCACCGCATTCGGTGCAGATGTAGGCGGTCTTGGTCTTGGCCATCAGAGATTCTTCATCGGTGCAGTGGCCATGCGGGCGAGCTGCTCGGTGGCGTAGTCGGCAAAGGCGGTGATCAGCCGCGAGCGGAACTTGTCGCGCGGCAGGATGACTTCCAGCGGGGTGTACAGCGGCGGGTCGAGCGGTACCGCCACCAGCCGGCCCTCGCGGATGTCGCGCTGGATCGCGGCGCTGGAAGCAATGGCGAAACCGAGCCCCTCGGCGGCCAGATGCTTGACCGTGGCCAGGCTGCCAAGCTCCGCACAAACCGTGATTTCGTCATCGGCCACCCCGCCGACGCGGAAGAACTCCTCGGCCAGCACGTGAATCGCATTGCCCGGGTCGCGGGTGATGAAGGCGTGGCCGACCAGGTCGCGCGCGGCGAGCTTTCCGGCGCGCGCCAGCGGGTGCGCGGGATGACAGATCACCAGCAGTTCGTCGCGCGCCGCGCTGCGCCGTTCCACCCCCGGCTGATCGGAGACGATCTCGACCAGTCCCACATCGAGATCGCGGGCGGCGACGCGGTCCTCGGTGAGCTGCGAGTTGCCCACCACGACGCGCGGCAGCACGCGCGGATAACGACGCTTGAAGCCTTCCAGCAGGCGTGGCAACCAGTAGGCGGCGATCGTCGTGCTGGTGCCAATGTTTAGGTGGCCGGACAGTTCGTCGGTCAGCTCCGATACCCGCGCCTCGAGCTCGTCCGACAGGCCGAGGATGCGCTCGGCGTAGGCGAAGACGATCTCGCCTGCCGGCGTCAGGGTGACCTTGCCGTGACCTCGGTCGAGCAGGCGGGTGTCGAAATGCTCCTCGAGCTGCTTGATCTGGAAGGTGACCGCGGGCTGGGTCATGAACAGATGCTCGGCCGCACGGGTGAAGGAACCATGCTTGGCCACCGCGTGGAACACCTGGAGTCTTCGATCAGCCATGATGTCGATAAGTTTGACTTATGGGCGTCATTACAACATGAATCGACCACCTGCTGATCCATGTTTGGGCCAAACTTGTTCCATGTTGTAACGGCGGTGACGGCTTCATGATATAAACCGCCTTCCCTGCCCTATCACCATGGCGATAGCACTCGATGCCGCTCGGCTTCTACATCATCATGGCGGCGCAGTTCTTCTCTGCGCTGGCCGACAACGCCCTGCTCATCATTGCCATCGCACTGCTGCGGGACATGGCGGCTCCCCCCGAGTACGAGCCGCTGCTCAAGCTGGCCTTCACCATTTCCTACGTGGCGCTCGCGGCCTTCGTCGGCGCCTTTGCCGACTCCATGCCCAAGTGGCGGGTGATGCTGATCAGCAACACCATCAAGATCGGCGGCTGCCTGATGCTCTTCCTCGGCGCGCATCCATTGTTCGCCTACGCGGTCATCGGCCTGGGCGCCGCAGCCTACTCCCCCGCCAAGTACGGCATCCTCACCGAGTACCTCCCGCACCGCCTGCTGGTGGTGGCCAACGGCTGGATCGAGGGCCTCACGGTGGGGGCGATCATCCTGGGCACGGTGATCGGCGGCGTGCTGATCCGCCCCGACGTTTCGGACTGGGTGGCCGGACTCGGCATCCCCGGCATCGACACCGCGCTGCAGGCCGTGGTGTTGCTGGTCGGCCTGTTCTACCTGCTCGCCGCGCTGTTCAACATCTACATTCCCGACACCGGCGTCGATCACAAGCCGCTCAAGAACAACCCGCTGTACCTGCTGCATGATTTCAACCACTGCCTGAAGCTGCTGTGGCGCGACAAGCTCGGGCAGATCTCGCTGGCGGTCACCACCCTGTTCTGGGGCGCCGGCGCCACGCTGCAGTTCATCGTCATCAAGTGGGCCGAACACAACCTGGGCTTCGACCTGTCGCAGGCCTCGATGCTGCAGGGCGTGGTCGCCATCGGCATCGCTGTCGGCTCGGTGATGGCCGCGCGCATGATCACCCTGCGCCGGTCCGTACAGGTGATTCCGCTGGGCATCGCCATGGGCCTGGTGGTCATCCTGATGACCGGCGTCACCCACTCGGCGCTGGCAATGGTGCTGATGGTGGTGGTCGGCGCCCTCGCCGGCTTCTTCGTCGTGCCGATGAATGCCTTGCTGCAGCACCGCGGGCACATCCTGATGGGCGCCGGGCACTCGATCGCGGTGCAGAACTTCAACGAGAACCTGTCCATCCTGATCATGACCGGCCTGTACGCGCTGCTGATCATGAGCGGGGTGTCGATCAACGTGGTGATCGTGCTGTTCGGCCTGTTCGTCGCCGGCACCATGTGGCTGGTGCGCGTCCAGCACGGCAAGAACCAGCGCGAGTTCGACGCGGTCGCGCTGCTGGAAGACCGCGCGCACTGACGAGGCCGCGGCAAGGCCGCGGCAAACCGCCGCGCGCGGGCTTCAGCCCGTCTCCGCCTTGCTTCCCAGGGTCACCATCTCACGGCGCGCGAAACACAGATCCTCCCAGGCCTTGGCCTTGTCCCACTGGTTGCGCAGCAGATAGGCCGGATGGTAGGTGACCACCACCGGGGTGCCGCGGTAGTCGAAGCGCTTGCCCCGTGCGGCACCGATGCGCACTTCCGTATCCAGCAAGGCCTGCGCCGCCGGTCGCCCCAATGCGACGATGAGCTGCGGCTGCAGCAGTTCGATCTGGCGGGCGAGAAAAGGCAGGCATGCGGCGATCTCGTCCGCTTCCGGCGTGCGATTGTGCGGCGGGCGGCACTTGACCGCGTTGGCGATGTAAACATCTTCCCCGCGCTGCAATCCGACCGACGCCAGCATGTTGTCGAGCAGGCGCCCCGCGGCACCGACGAAGGGTTCGCCGCGCTTGTCCTCTTCCGAACCCGGCCCCTCGCCGACGAACAACCAGCGCGCCTTGCGGTCGCCGACGCCGGGAACCGCCTGGTGGCGTTTCTCGCACAAGCGGCAGGCGCGGCAGGCGCGGATCTCGGCCTCCAGTGCATCCCAGTCCATGGCGCCGATGCGCGCGATCCGCTCGGGGTCGGCGCCTGCGGATGGCGACGGCGGGGGCACCGGTCTTGCCGGCGCCCTGTCTGCGGGCTGCGACTCGGCGCGATTGACGCCCAATGGCGGCCGGGCAGTCGGGAGTCGCTCCGCAGGCGCCTGCCGCAGGGCTGCGACCTCGACGGGCCGTGGCGCCTCCTCGACCGGCGCTTCCGGTTCCGCGCCATCGTCCACCGCTTCGACGTCAGCGGCCGAACGCAGGCGCCAGAGCGGGCCGAGTCCGAGTTCGCGCAGCAGGGCGTCGCGACGATAAGGAATCACAGCGACAACCTCATCACGATCGCATCCTCCCGCCCGCCCGGCGCCGGGTAATAACCCTTGCGCCGGCCGATCGCCTCGAAGCCGGCGCGCCCGTAGAGCGCGCGCGCAGCCAGGTTGGACGGACGCACTTCCAGAAAGAACTGCGACGCCCCGCCTTCCCGCGCCCGCCCGCACAGGAACGCCAGCAAGGCGGCCCCCAGCCCGCGTCCCTGTGCGGCGCGGGCAACGCTGATATTGAGCAGGTGAGCCTCATCCAGCACCGAGAGCATTACCGCATAGCCGCAACGCTGGCCGTCCACATGCTGGACCCATGCGCTGTAGCCGGCGCCAAGCGAATCGCTGAAGTTGCCCCGCGACCAAGGATAGGGATGCAGCTCGGCCTCGTTCGCGACGACCCAGTCCAGATCGGTGTCCGACATCGGCACGTAGGTCGGTGCCGCCATCTGGCGACCGGACGCCTCCCCCGCTTGCGGACCGTTCACGCCCGTCCTCCGCGGGCCAGGCGTTCGGCGGTGGTCAGCGCAACCTTGTCCCTGACGTACAAGGGTGCGGCCAGCTCGGGGGCGAGCAATGCACCGCGGCGAAGCTCGGGCAGGGCAAGACGGGCGACATCGCCGGCACGGGGCGCGGCAGCGGGCTGCACGCCGCACAGCTGTGCTCCGAAACGCTCCGCAAGTGCGGGGTAGGCGGCAAAGCCGGAACCCAGCGCAAACCATTTCCCCTCGGGCAGCGCGACGGCTTCGGGCGGTGCGCAGCGCGGCGCCTGGACTGTCGCCAGCACGCCCTCGCGGCGCTCGTACGCGGCAAAGTAGATCTCGTTCATGCGGGCATCGGTGGCCACGAACAGCCGGTCGCCTTCGCCCTGCAAGGCGAGCGCCGCAAGACTGCAGACCGGCACGACGCCGAGCCCCGCCCCAAGTGCCAGTCCCTGCGCCGCGGCGCAGGCCAGGCGCAGGCCGGTGAAGGCGCCCGGCCCGCTGCCGAAGGCGACAGCGTCGAGATCCTGCAGGCCCATGCCGGCATCGGCAAGCAAGGAGCGGATTTCCGGCAGCAGATGGGCGGAATGATTGGCCTGTCCGACAAGTTCCCTCTCGAACATGGCATCGCCGGCAAGCAGCGCGATACTGCCGTGCTCGCAGGAGGTTTCGATGGCAAGAATTTTCATGGCCGCGCCATTCTAGCCGCTCACGCCGCCGGGCCGGAATTCCGAAGTCGGATGCGCAGGCCTCGGGCCGGAAGATGACGCGCCACGTCCCGGCAGGCTCAGGGGCGGATCAGCGAAGCGTATCGTCGGGATAGGCGCTGCGGACCGCACGCAGCAACTCGAGCCGGAACGCGCTGCGCTCCTCGGCAGTCAGCCGGCGGCGTTCGAGGACGCCGCTGTTCAGCTCGTCGTCGTTGAGCAGGGCGCGCCTGACCTCGACATGCCTGGCGTCCTCCAGCGGCTCGGGAAAGACCGCCGCTTCGTCGCCGACCATCTCCGACGCGTCATGCGCAGGAATGACGATGAGCATCTCGGCCGGCGCTTCGACCGAAGCTTCGGACGGTGCCGTCTGTGCCATGTCGTGCTGCACTTCCTGCGCATGGATCGCCGACACTGCCCCGAACACCAGCGCAACCGGCAGCAGGCGCGACAACACCCGCCTGCCGGCAGGCGCTTGACCACGACGCAGCGTCGATAGGACTGGGTTCATCATGGGATCAATTATATTTCGCGCAAAGGCATTCGAGAGAATGTCTGGTGTGGAAGATAGTCCGAATTGCGTACCTTGCGTCGAATGCGTCACGCCTCCGGCATCGACTTTGTAAGGGGATATTGCTCCAAAGGGACTACCTTACGAAGGGTTACGCGCCCGCTGCTTTGCCGCTTCCGGCGAGGCTGGCTCCGGCTCGAAGCTCAGGATAGGATTCGCCCCATGAATACCAAGATCCGATATCGCGTACTGCTGGTTGACGACGACGCCCGCCTGCGCGACCTGCTCTCCCGTTACCTTCAGGAACAGGGCTTCACCGTCAAGGCGGTCATCGACGCGCCCTCCATGGACCGAGCGCTGCATCGCGAGCACTTCGACCTGCTGGTGCTCGACCTGATGCTGCCAGGCGAAGACGGACTGTCGATCTGCCGCCGCCTCCGTGCGGCGGAGAACACGATGCCTATCATCATGCTCACCGCCAAGGGCGACGATGTCGACCGTATCGTGGGCCTGGAGATGGGCGCCGACGACTACCTGCCCAAGCCCTTCAACCCCCGCGAGCTGGTGGCACGCATCCACGCGGTGATGCGCCGCCAGCCGCCCTCCCTGCCGGGCGCGCCCACGCCCGAGGACGAGGTGGTGAACTTCGGCCGCATACGGGTCAATCTCGGCACCCGCACGCTGGTGCGCGACGAAGAAGAGATTTCGCTGACCACCGGCGAGTTTTCGCTCCTCAAGGTGCTGCTGCAGCATCCGCGACAGCCGCTGTCGCGCGACAAGTTGATGGAGCTGGCTCGCGGACGGGAGTACGGCGTCTTCGACCGCGCAATCGACGTTCAGGTCTCCCGCCTGCGCAAGCTGGTCGAGGACGACCCCGCCAAGCCCCGCTACATCCAGACGGTGTGGGGATTCGGCTATGTCTTCGTGCCCGACGAACCCAAGCCGGCCGACAGCGAATAACCCCAGCGTGCGTCTCCCGTCCTTGCTGAGGGCACGTGCACGGGGCCGGCGCATCCTGCGCTGGCTGCCGCACACGCTGCTCTGGCAGACCTTCCTGTCGATCGCCCTGCTGCTCGGATTGACGCTGGCGATCTGGTCGCAGATTTTCCGCTACTTCGAGGAACCCTCGCGGGCACGCGACCTCGCGCAGATGGTGGTCAGCGTGGTGAACCTCACCCGCACCGCGCTGATCAATGCCGAACCGCGCCTGCGCACCGACCTGCTGATCGACCTCGCCGCCCTCGAGGGCATCCGCATCTATCCTTCCGAAGCCACCGACGAACTGCAGCCCGTCCCGGACACGCGGCCGATGCGCCTGCTCACCGCGGAGATCCGCCGACAGCTGGGAGACCATACCCGCTTCGCCATGCGCTGGAAGACGCTGGATGGATTCTGGGTCAGCTTCCGCCTTCATCCCGAGGACCCCGACGAGTACTGGGTGATGCTGCCGCGCGAACGCCTGCAGAAGCATCACGCGCTCGAATGGCTGGTGTGGGGCAGCGCCGCGCTGGTCGCCTCCCTGCTCGGCGCCTTTCTCATCGTCTCGCGCATCAGTGCACCGCTGCGCAGTCTGGCGCGCGCGGCGCGCATGGTGGGCAGCGGGCAGAACCCGCCCTTGCAGGAGGAAAGCGGCCCGGTCGAACTGGCGGTCGTCTCGCATGCCTTCAATCAGATGACCGGCGATCTGGCCCGCGCGGACGCCGACCGCGCGCTGATCCTGGCGGGCGTCTCGCACGATCTGCGCACCCCGCTGGCCCGTCTGCGGCTCGGCGTCGAGATGTCGGGCGCCCCGGAAGACGAAGTCACCGCCATGGTGGCCGACATCGAGGAAATGGACCGCATCATCGGCCAGTTCCTCGACTTCGGCCGCGGCGACCCGCAGGAAGCGATGCAGCCCGTCGACCTGGTCGAGCTTATCCGCGACCTGGCCGAACCCTACCGCTTGCGGGGCGTCGACATCGAACTCGACCTGCCGGACCGGCTGTCCCTCCCGGTCCGTGCCCTGCCGCTGCGTCGCGCCATCACCAATCTGATCGACAATGCCATCCGCTACGCAGGCAGCGAATCGCCGATCACGGTCGGCCTGAGCACCCAGTCCGGTGAGGTGGCCATCGAGATCGCCGACCGCGGCCCCGGCATCCCCCCCGACGAGGTCGAGCGCCTGCGCCGCCCCTTCACCCGCCTGGAGACCGCCCGCAGCAACACCAAGGGCGCCGGTCTCGGCCTGGCAATCGTCGAACGCGTGATGCGGGCCCACGGAGGCTCGCTTGATCTGCTGCCGCGCGAAGGCGGCGGCCTGAGCGCGATTCTGCGGCTCCCCGGCGGCAGGTCACGCTAGAATGAGCCTTCACGCGCCGCAACAACCGGACCCCGTTTTACCCACATGCAGACTGATACCCGTACCTTGCCGGTTCTGACCCCCTACGAGCAGATCGGCGGCGAACCCGCCGTGCGCGCGCTGGTCAAGCGCTTCTATGAACTGATGGACGCCTTGCCCGAGGCCTGGGACGTGCGCAGGATGCACGCCGAGGATCTCTCCGGTTCTGAGGAAAAGCTGTTCCTCTTCCTCTCCGGCTGGTTCGGCGGACCGAACCTCTACGTAGAGCGCTTCGGACCGCCCTTCCTGCGCGCCCGCCACCTGCCCTTCTCCATCGGTGCGGCAGAGCGCGACCAGTGGATGCTGTGCATGCAGCAGGCGCTCGAAGAGCTCGTCGGCGACAGCGAACTGCGCGGCAGCCTGCTGCAGTCCTTCACCGCACTCGCCGACCATATGCGCAACCGCGCCGAGGCGCCGCCGGCGGCGCACAATCACCAGCAGCTATAATCCACCCGCATGAAATTCCTGTTCGACCTCCTGCCCGTCATCCTGTTCTTCGGCGTCTACAAGCTCGCCGGCGCCAACGAGGACGCCGCCTTCCAGATGGCCGGCGCCTGGCTGGGCGACGGCGTCACCGCCAAGCAGGTCCCCATCCTGCTGGCCACCGTGGTGGCCATCCTCGCCACCTTCGGCCAGATAGCCTGGGTGTGGGCGCGCCACCGCAAGGTGGACACCATGCTGTGGGTGAGCCTGGGCATCATCGTCGTGTTCGGCGGCGCCACGCTGTTCTTCCACAACCCGACCTTCATCAAGTGGAAGCCGACGGCGCTGTACTGGCTGTTCGGCGCGGTGCTTGCCGGGTCCGCCCTGCTCTTCCGCCGCAACCTGATCCGCCGCATGCTGGAAGCGCAGATCCAGCTGCCCGACGCCGTGTGGGAGCGTCTGAACCTCGCCTGGGCGGCCTTCTTCTTTGCCATGGGCGGCATCAATCTTTACGTGGCCTACAGCTTCTCCGAGGAGGCCTGGGTCAACTTCAAGCTCTTCGGCGGCATGGGGCTGATGCTGGCCTTCGTGCTTGCCCAGGGCTTCTTCCTGTCCAAATACCTAGAAGAGGATCCCCAACAATGATGTTCTACGCCATGATCGGCGAGGACGCCCCGGGCACGCTGGATGCCCGCATGGCGGCCCGTCCGGCCCACCTCGCCCGCCTCGAGGCCCTGCGCGACGAAGGCCGCCTGCTGATTGCCGGCCCCATGCCGGCGATCGACTCGCCCGACCCCGGCCCGGCAGGCTTCGCCGGCAGCCTGGTGGTCGCGGAGTTCGCCTCGCAGGCCGACGCCGAGCGCTGGCTCGCCGAGGACCCCTACGTCAAGCAAGGCGTGTTCGCGCGCACCTCGGTGCGCCCGTTCAAGAAGGTGCTGCCTTGAACGTGCCCGAGCAGATCCGCGAGCGCCTGCTGCAGGCGCTCCAGCCGGTGTCGCTCGACATCGGCGACGACAGCGCGCTGCATGCCGGACATGCCGGTGCCCGATCCGGCGGCGGTCACTACCGCGTCGACGTCGTCTCGGACGCCTTTGCGGGCAAGAACCGGGTGGCCCGGCAGCGCATGATTTACGAAGCATTGGGCACGATGATGCAGCATGAAATCCATGCGCTCGCGATTCGTGCCCGGACGGCCGAAGAGGCCGCCAATCAACCCACCGACAAGGAAACTCGATGAAAGCACTGCCCAGCCGTCTTGCCCTGACCCTCATGGCCGGCCTGACCGCCCTGGCCGCCCAGGCTGCGGAGCCGACGGCAACCGTCAACGGCAAGGCCGTCCCGTCCTCGCGGCTCGAAGTCATGCTCACCGAACAGCGTGCCCAGGGCGCTCCGGACAGCCCGCAACTGCGCGAGGCGGTGCGCGAGGAACTGATCCGCCGGGAGATCCTCTCCCAGGAAGCCGCCAAGCTCGGCCTGGACAAGAAGACCGACGTGCAGGCGCAGATGGATCTCGCCCGCCAGGCCATCCTGATCCGCGCCTACCTGCAGGACTGGGTGAAGACCAACCCGGTCACCGACGCCGACATCCGCAAGGAATACGACCAGATCGTCGCGCGCATGGGCAGCAAGGAATACAACCCGCGCCACATCCTGGTGGAAACCGAGGAAGCAGCCAAGGACATCATCGCCAAGCTGCGCTCGGGCGCCAAGTTCGAGGACCTCGCCGCGCAGTCGATCGATCCGGGCTCCAAGGAGCGCGGCGGCGACCTGGGCTGGGCCAACCCCGGCATGTTCGTCAAGCCGTTCTCCGAGGCCATGGTGAAGCTGGAAAAGGGCGAGTACACCGCGATGCCGGTGAAGAGCGACTTCGGCTTCCACGTCATCCAGATGCAGGACATCCGCCCGACCAAGGCGCCGGCCTTCGACGAGGTCAAGCCGCAGCTGCAGCAGCGCATGCAGCAGCAGAAGGTGGAGCAGCACATTGTCGACCTGCGCGGCAAGGCCGAGGTGAAGTAAGCCTTTTGTAGCCGGACAAGGAAAAAGCCGACCCACGGGTCGGCTTTTTTGTTTCGTCCTTCATGCAAGGCGGCCTGGCATGCTGTCGCCGCCAGGCCGCCCTGCAATCAGAAATCTTCTTCGCTCAGTTCCAGCGCGCCGGCCGCGCCATTGACCACGGCGTAGGACAGGCCGGCGGCCTGCGACAGCACGTGATCCGCGTAGAAACGCGCAGTGACGATCTTGCTGCGGTAGAAGCCGGCGTCGCCGCTGCCCTCCTCCAGACGGCGAGCGGAAACCAGCGCCGCACGCGCCATCTGCCAGCCGCCGGCAACGATGCCGAACAGCTTCAGGAAGGGTACCGAACCCACGTGGGCGGCCTTGATGTCCTGGCCGTAGGTCGCGACGATGTAGGACGCCGCCTCTTCCAGCGCCTTGACGCCTTCGCCCAGCGAGCGGCGGATCGCCGCCATGGCCTCACCCTGCGCCTCGCCCAGTTCGGCTTCCACCTTGCGCATCTCGGCGATCACGCCCTTGATCGTCTCCCCGCCTTCGCGGGCGATCTTGCGGCCGATCAGGTCGTTGGCCTGGATTGCGGTGGTGCCTTCGTAGATCGGCGTGATGCGGGCGTCGCGCAGATGCTGCGCCGCGCCGGTTTCCTCGATGAAGCCCATGCCGCCATGCACCTGCACGCCGGTCGAGGCGATATCCACCGAGTTTTCGGTGCACCAGCCCTTGACCACCGGGATCATCAGGTCGACGAAAGCCTGATTCTGCGCACGCACCGCGTCATCCGGGTGCATGTGGGCCATGTCGGTGGCCGCGCCGACGACATAGGCGAGCGCCCGCATCGCTTCGGTCTGGCTCTTCATGGACATCAGCATGCGGCGCACATCCGGGTGATGCAGGATGTTCACCTTGGGGCCGCCACGCACACCGACTTCGGTGCCCTGCACGCGGTCCTTGGCGTACTGCAGCGCGTGCTGGTAGGCACGCTCGGACAGCGCCAGGCCTTCCATGCCGACGGCGAAGCGCGCCTCGTTCATCATGATGAACATGTACTCCAGGCCGCGGTTCGGCTCACCGATCAAGGTGCCGACCGCCCCGCCGTTGTCGCCGAAGGCCAGCACGCAGGTGGGGCTGGCGTGGATGCCGAGCTTGTGCTCGATGGACACGCAATGCACGTCGTTGCGCGCGCCCGGCGTGCCGTCGGCGTTCACCATGAACTTCGGCACCACGAACAGCGAGATGCCCTTCACGCCTTCCGGTGCGTCCGGCAGGCGGGCCAGCACCAGGTGGATGATGTTGTCGGTGAGGTCGTGCTCGCCGTAGGTGATGAAGATCTTCTGGCCGAAAATCTTGTAGGTGCCGTCGCCCTGCGGTTCGGCACGGGTGCGCACCGCGGCCAGGTCGGAGCCGGCCTGCGGTTCGGTCAGGTTCATGGTGCCGGTCCACTCGCCGCTCACCATCTTCGGCAGGTACATGTCCTTCTGCTCGTCGGTGCCGCGCAGCATCAGCGCCTCGATGGCACCGGTGGTCAGCATCGGACACAGCGAAAAGGCCATGTTGGCCGATTTCCACATCTCCATCACCGCGGTGGAGATCAGCTTGGGCAGGCCCTGGCCGCCGTACTGCGGGTCGCAGGCCAGCGCGGTCCAGCCGGACTCGGCGAACTGGGTGTAGGCGTCCTTCCAGCCCGGCGCGGTCGACACCTGGCCGTCCTTCCACTTGGCGCCTTCCTGGTCGCCGATCTTGTTCAGGGGGGCCAGCACGCCGCCGGCAAACTTGCCGGCCTCGTCGAGGATCGCATCCACCAGATCCGGGGAGACTTCCTCGCATCCGGGCAGGCCGGCCACGCCTTCGAGGTTGGCCAGTTCGCGCATCACGAACTGCATGTCACGGATCGGTGCGGTGTATTGACTCATTTGACTGTTCGCTCCACATGGTTTTGTTGTCGATGCGCGGCCCCTGCAACCGCACCTACTGCGCCTGCCGAGGCAGGTACTACTTCCGGACGAGATATCGGCGGTCGTCGAAGGCCGCCACCCACTCGGGCCGGTACACAACCATCAGCGTGATCACCCCGCCGCTGATCCAGCCCTCGGAGAAACCGAGCAGCAGGAAGTACGGCAGGTAGTCACTTGCCAGAAAAGCGGCCTCGTAGGCGCCCGCCGCCACCATGACGCCCGAGGCCACCAGCCCCTGCAGCATCACGGTGAGCGCGGCGCCGAAGAAGCCGGCGACGAAGACGAAGACGAAGAAATGTGCCGGCAGGAAGCGTTCGATCAGCTTGTGCAGACGGTGGGCCAGTACCACCGGCACCACCACCATCAGCAGGAAGTTGATCGGCCAGGCCTGCCATTCGATGGCGCCGTTGAGCGTGATGCCGGTGAGTGCCAGCGCCAGCGTCACGATGGCCAGTTGCGGCCCCAGGGCCAAGGTGGCGGCCATCGCGCCCATCAGGTGCAGGTTGAGGCCGGGCTTGACCCCGGCCTTCAGGCTCCACATCAGCATCAGGCCTACGGCGAAGCCCAGCAGCAGGTTGAGCTGCGTGCCGGACTTCAGCCGCCCCCAGGGGGCGGTGCGCCACACCAGCCAGCCGACCGCGACCGAAAGCACCAGCGCGGACCAGTGCCAGGTTGCGGAGAAAAGTCCGGCCGACAGATTCATCGCACGCCCCGCCGGGGTCCGGCAGGCCTCACAGCGCCTTGGTCAGCTCCGGCACCACCTCGAACAGGTCGCCCACCAGGCCGTAGTCCGCCACCTGGAAGATCGGTGCTTCCGGATCCTTGTTGATCGCCACGATCACCTTGGAATCCTTCATGCCTGCCAGGTGCTGGATCGCGCCGGAAATACCCACCGCGAGGTAGAGTTGCGGCGCGACGATCTTGCCGGTCTGGCCCACCTGGTAGTCGTTGGGCACGTAGCCCGCATCGACCGCGGCGCGGCTCGCGCCGAGCGCGGCGCCCAGCTTGTCGGCCAGCGGCTCGAGCAGGGCGTGGTAGTTCTCACCGCTGCCCAGCCCGCGACCGCCGGAGACGATGGTCTTGGCCGCGCCCAGCTCGGGGCGCTCGCTCTTGGTGAGTTCCCGGCCAACCAGCCTGGAAACGCCCAGATCGGCGCCAGCGGAGAGATTTTCCACCGCGGCCGATCCGCCTTCGGCAGCCGCCTCGAAGGCGGTGGTGCGCACGGTGATCACCTTGACCGCATCGGCGCTCTTCACGGTGGCCATGGCGTTGCCGGCATAGATCGGGCGCACGAAGGTGTCGGCACCCTCGACCGCGACGATGTCGGAAATCTGCGCGACGTCCAGCAGCGCAGCCACACGCGGGGCGACGTTCTTGCCGAAGGAGCTGGCGGGCGCGAGGATGTGGCTGTAGCCGGCGGCATTGGCCACCACCAGCGCCGCCACGTTCTCGGCCAGCTGCGCCTCGTAGTGCGGCGCGGCGGCGCACAGCACCTTGCTCACGCCGGCCAGCTTGGCTGCCGCGCTGCAGGCGCCCTCGCAACCCTGGCCCGCCACCAGCACGTGGACCTCGCCGCCGATCGCGGCGGCAGCCGTCACGGTATTGAGCGTGGCGGCCTTGATGGATTGATTGTCGTGTTCAGCAATAACCAGGATCGCCATCTCAGATCACCTTCGCTTCGTTCTTGAGCTTGTCGACAAGTTGCGCGACATCCGCAACGCGCACACCGGCACTGCGCTTGGGCGGCTCGGCCACCTTGACGGTCGCCAGGCGCGGCGCCACGTCCACCCCGAGGTCTTCGGGCTTGGTGGTGTCGAGCGGCTTCTTCTTGGCCTTCATGATGTTGGGCAGCGTGGCGTAACGCGGCTCGTTCAGGCGCAGGTCGGTGGTGATCACCGCCGGCAGCGTGAGCTCCAGGGTTTCCAGACCACCGTCGATCTCGCGGGTCACCGTCGCCTTGCCGTCGGCCAGCGTCACCTTGGAGGCGAAGGTGGCTTGCGGCCAGCCCATCAGCGCAGCCAGCATCTGGCCGGTCTGGTTGGCATCGTCGTCGATCGCCTGCTTGCCGCAGATCACCACCTGGGGCGCTTCCTTGTCGCACAGCGCCTTGAGCAGCTTGGCGACCGCCAGCGGCTGCAGCTCGACGTCGGTCTCGACCAGGATGCCGCGGTCGGCACCGATGGCCATCGCCGCGCGCAGGGTTTCCTGGCAGGCGCCCACGCCGCAGCTCACCGCCACCACCTCGGTGGCCACGCCGGCTTCCTTGAGCCGCACCGCTTCTTCCACCGCGATCTCGTCGAAGGGATTCATCGACATCTTGACGTTGGCGATATCCACGCCGGTGCCGTCAGCCTTGACCCGCACCTTGACGTTGTAATCGACCACACGCTTGACCGGAACCAGTATCTTCAAAGCCGTGCTCCTCTTCCGTGTATTCAGGTTGCTATTGTTCGAGCGGTCATTATGTCATTGCGCAAAAGCGTTTGACACCTGCGTCGCCCGCCGGGAGAATCGATCGTATTCCATACGCCCCGGTATGGTGGCGTACGGTAGCGTATGGTCCCGGATTCGTCAATACTACCCCGTATGGAAAACACTCCCGTGAAACAACGTGTACAACTCGATCGCGATGCCTGGGTGCAGGCCGCCATCGAGGTGCTCGCCGAAGAAGGCGTGGCCGGGCTGCGCGTCGAAGTGCTGGCCAAACGCCTCAAGGTCACCAAAGGCAGCTTCTACTGGCATTTCCAGGACCGCCGGGACCTGCTGCTCGCAGTGCTCCACTACTGGAAGGATGGCCGGATCCGCGACATCGTCAAGCAGACCCGCGCCCAAACCGGGCGGGAACTGGAACAGATCTACCACGTGATCGACATCTACAGCACCACGCGCAGCCGGCGCGGGATGATGATCGAGCTCGCGGTGCGCGACTGGGCCCGGCGCGACGCGGAAGCCGCGGCCATCGTCGCCGAGGTGGACGATACCCGCCTGCGCTGCGCGCGCGACCTGTTCCTGGCCTGCGGCGTACCGATGGAAGAGGCTTCCAGCCGCTGCATGCTGCTCTACGCCTACGTGTTCGGCCTGTCGCTGATGATCTACGACAAGTTCGACAGCGACACCACCCGGCTGAAGCGCGACATCGCCGACCTGATCGCCCGTTCGAACGCAATGGCGCCCGCGCGCGAAACGACGGAATAGCCGCCCGTCTCATCCTGACACGATATGTGCGACTACGCGTCAGAGTGCAGCGGACGCTTCGGGCAGAACGTCAAGCTTCGATCATCGCCGTCGAGAAGCGCTGCAACAGGGGTCTGAGCAGATAGGTTAACAATGAACGCTCACCAGTCTTGATCATGACGGTGGCAGTCATCCCGGCAAATAGCTTCAGCTCCTTGATCCGTTCTGCCTGCGCCGGATCGATCCTGACCAGCACCCGATAGTACGGCACTCCACTGCGTGGGTCGGTGATCACGTCGGCCGACACGACGTCGATCCTTCCAGGCAGACGAGGGCGGTTCATCATGCTTACGTATGCATCGAAGTGAATATCCGCTTCCAGCCCGGGACGTACCCGATCGATATACTGAGGCGCCAGCCGAGCCTGAACGACAAGATCCTCTTCATCCGGAACGATGTCCATCAAGCGGTCCCCGGGCTTGACCACCCCGCCTTCTGTATTGACCGCCACATCGACGACGATGCCGCTGACGGGAGCCCGGATTACCATGCGCTCGTGCGTATCGCGCACCGCCGCGAGCCTTTCCGCCTGCAGGCTTTGCTCGCGTAGCGCCTCGGCCAGTTGTGTTTCCACCTCCCGTCGGTAGTCCATCAGGCGTTGCTGCTCCTGCAGCCGCAGCTCGTTCATTCGCGCGCGCGTCGCTCCAATCGCAGCCAGATCCTCCCCCTGGTGACTTTGCGCCTCGGCAAACTGTCGGCGCAACTCGAGAAGCTGATTCTGCGAAACGAAACCTTTGCGGCTCAATTCTTCGAAGTTACGTAACTGCTCGCTGATCAGCCTGATCTGACTCTCACGACCCTCCTGCAGGCCCGCGAGACTCGTCAGCTGCTGTTGAAGGCCTTGCACCGACTCACGCAGGATGCGTAGCTCCCCCTGCAAAGCACCGCGACGCGACGCAAAGAGATCACGTTGCGCGCGTACCGCAGCCCTGACCTCGGACGATGGGTCATCAAGCAACTCAGGCGGAAACACCGGAGCGTCCATGCCATCTCGTTCTGCTACCAGCCGGGCCAAGGTCGCACCGGCGACCCGCGTCTGCGTCGAGACGCTGTTGAACGAGGCCTGGCTCTGTACACCGTTAAGCCGCACGAGTTCATCGCCCGCCCGGACCCGCTGTCCTTCAGTGACCAGAATATTCTCGACGATCCCTCCGGTCAGATGCTCCACACGCTTGCGCTGGCTCTCGACCGTGAGAACGGCCGCCGCCGGGACCCCTTCGTCAAGCGGCGCCAGTGCGGCCCAAAGCAGGAAACCTCCGAAACCAAAGAGCAGTAAGCAAAGGCCGCGGCGAACGACGGCACTGTAATCGCTGTTAGGTACGACGGGCTGAGCGCCCGAATAAGGATGCAGCCATCGATCGATGGCGGACGGCTCCCGTTTGTTCTCATTGGTTGTGGGCATTCGATCCACCGCGGCGTCCTGTTCGTCGTCATCCAAACGGACATTCATGCGACGCCTCGCTGCGCGCCCGCTGCGCTCGCCTGCAAATGAGGAAAGGCCGGCGCTGAGACGCCCCCAGCTTGCAGCTCGGCAGTAGCTGCGATTCGCAGGACCCGGCCCTCGTGCATGAAGATCACGCCGTCGGTCTCCCCGAGCAGATGGGTTCGATGGGTGACCACGAACACCGTACGCCCCTGGCTGCGCAAGTCCTTCAAGGCCCTTACGAGTGCAGCATCGCCCGCTTCATCCAGATTCGCATTCGGTTCATCGAGCACGATCAACACAGGATCGCCGTACAAGGCCCTGGCCAAGGCGATGCGCTGCCGTTGCCCGGCCGACAACACCGCACTGCCCTGCCCGTCCCAACCGAGCTTCGTTTCGTAGCCATCGGAGAGCCGCAGGATGAGTTCATGAACGCCCGCACGCTGCGCAGCCTGTATGACCCGCGCGGAATCCAGCTCACCGAACCGCGCGATGTTCTCGGCTACCGTGCCCTCGAACAGCTCGACATCCTGGGGCAGGTATCCGATATGCGGACCGAGGTCTTCCCGCCGCCAGCCTCCGAGCTCGGCCCCGTCCAGTCTGACCGCACCACCGGCAGGCGGCCACACGCCGACCAGCGCACGGGCAAGCGTTGATTTTCCCGAAGCACTCGGGCCGACGATGGCCATGATCTGTCCGGGCTGCACTTCGAAGCCCACGCCTTTGAGAATGGGTACGTTCTGGCCGGGCGCGGCAACGAACAATTGCTCGACTTGAACCAAACCGTTGGGGCGTGGCAGGGTCACCGAGGGCTGCGGCAAGGGCTGCGTCCCAAGCAGCTCGTGCACTCTCAGATAAGCCTGCCGGGCCCCGACGAACGAACGCCAGTTCGCGATGGCCAGATCCAGCGGAGCCAGTGCCCGCCCCAGCAGGATGGACGCTGCGATCATGCCGCCGGGCGTCAGTTGGTCACGCAATACCAGATAGGCACCAAGCCCGAGGATCGCCGACTGCAGGAAAAGCCGTGCGAAGCGAACGCCGCCCCCGAGACTGGCGTTGCGCTCGCCAGCGGAGGCTGCCAGCGCAAGCGCTGCGCGATGCTGCTGCAGCCAGTTGTCGCGCAGATTGGGCAACATTCCCAACGCACTGACAACTTCCGCGTTGCGGGCACTTGCATCGGCCCATCGGTTGGCAGACGCACTCATCTGCTGGGCTGTCACCGTTAGCGACGCCGTTGCCCGCTCGTTGATCCAGGCCATCGAGACCAACAGCAGCGTAGCCAGCACCCCGAACAGACCCAGCCAGGGGTTCAGCAAGGCGATCACGATCAGAAAGACCGGGAGCCATGGCGCATCGAAGAACGCGATCAAGCCTTTGCCGATCAGGAACTGGCGCAATTGCACGAGATCCGAAAGCGCCTGGCCGAGCGAGTGGCCGCCCTTCGCAACGATATCGAAGCCCGCATCGAACACACGCCGGTCGAGTCCGAGTTCCAGCGCTGCAGCGGTTCTCGACATGACCTGGCTTCGGGTCCATTCCAGTGCGGCCTCAAGCGCCAGAAGCCCGAATAGCAGCGCCGTCAGAACGATAAGCGTGCCTTCGTTGCGACTGGTCAGCACCCTGTCGTAGGTCTGCAGCATGTACAAGGCGGGCGCCAGCAACAGCAGATTGATCGTGAGGCTGAACCCGGCCACGGCCGCAAAGACGCGCCTGTATGCGCTCAGCGACGCACTCAACTCGCCTCGCGGCAGACGGTCGAGAATCATGGAATCGGTCTGACGGTAGAGATCATGGCAGCCTGACGAACATCAGCGCCGACGCGGCCTGCTCCTCGGGCGTGGTTGTCAGCACTGTCATGCGGGCTCGTTCCGCGTCGACCGTTGCGATCCCTTCGAAACGACGCGTGGTAGTACCGCAGACTTCGTCAAAGGCGAGACGATAGACCGCCGTGCCGGCCGGAGATGTCGTGCTGCCGCTATAAAGACAACCGGCCGTACTGCTTCCCGTGATAAGACCATCCGAGACCGTCCAGTTGACTTGCAGCGCCTCGAAGTCCGCGCGCCATTCGCCGTTGGCCGCCGCAGGTTCGAGACGCCCCTCCAGCCTGTCGATCCGCTCTAGCGTGACTTGCTCCTCGCCGACCATACTGGTGAGCGTCAGGGACGTTGGCGACACAGCCGAATCGATGGACGCACGGGCGCTCACCAGGGTATCGGGCGCCGATTGAGGGCTGGTCAGATCGAAGCGCAGGCCCTCGGCCTCGGTCGGAGCTTGTGCGTCACCGGTAATGCGCGCTTTGACCAACTGACTAAGATCGTGAGCCAAGGCCCAGACTAAAGCGCTTTCCCCGGTTTCCTCCGGCACCACGATCGCGCTATACCCTGGCTGCACGTCGGTGGTGGCCCAACGCCCCTGGAAAACCGCCACGGTGTCATCCGGCGTGTCACTGCTGCCTCCGCCTCCACCGCCACCGCCACAAGCCGTCAGCCACGCTGCCAGCGCGACCGTGGCACCCACCTTCAAGGGGCGTAGAGAAGTCTTACCGGGGAGCTCCCTACAGTTGCTCATGTGCATGATGTGTTATCGCTCAAGGGAAGTCATTCAGAAGGATATTCAGGGGGTTGCGCGCCGACTGTGACGAACGGAGTCTCGGCCCCTTCGCTGATTGCAGACGCTTCGCCTCGCGTCGGAAGCGCCGCGAACAACTCGGCGCGCCGGCTGATCAGCGTCTCCTGAGCCCGTACATAGGCTGCGAGTCCGATGAACTCGGCCACCGTGCAGTGCTCAAGCGAAGCCGCCCGGGCGATCAGTCGAAAGTCCAAGGGATGCAGCCTCAACCGCAGTTCTCCGCCCTCGGTCACGGCGCTTTCTCGAAGCGACAGTCGACGCACATCATCGCCGTGCTGCTTAGAGCCAGAAACCATCGGAAGGCAGGTCCGGCGCCTGGTCGATGATCGAACCCGGCAGATAGGCCACAGCCCCAGGTGCGGTAATCACACCGTCGGCCAGTCCATCCGCATCGAAGCGACCTCCGTCTTCCAGCGTGAAGTCCAGACGCAGACGGCCGCCCTCCTCGACCATTCCCCCTCCGTACGGCGCACTGGCAAGGTTCACCCACATGCCCGACGCATCCTGCTGCCAGTAGCCGTTGACACCCAGATCGGCATCCACATACAGACTGAAGCGTGCAGCTTCCCCCGGCCGCTCAAGTTGCGCTTCGAAGGCAATCAGGCCCAACGGCATGTCCATCACCGCCGGTCTATCCGCCGGAGCGTCCAGTTGCGTGAGGTTAACTATGCTGGGCGCCGGCACGGCGTTACCCCCTTCCGGATTGGCGGCGGCCAGCGTCACCCAGGCCGGCTGTGCGTCCGGATTCAGGCTGACCACATCCGTTTCGCGGAAAGGCACCGAGGCCACATCGGGCTGCTGCGCGTCGGCAACGCCGTCACCGTTGCCGTCGCCCACAACGGGGAGCGTGCCGCCTTGCGGAATGAGCCCGGGTACGAAAGCTTCTACCGCTTCCGGTACGCCATCTCCATCATTGTCGGGAAGTTGCTCCCATTCGCTCTGGGGTGGGATGACAGTGACGGGGCCGGGCGGGGGCGGCGGCGCAGGCGGCGCTGCGGTCGTCGAGAAGTTGAATGTCGTCTCGTCGCCGACTGCCGTCGCGGCGTTGCCAGCCGCATCCTTCAGCGCGTCGGCATCCCAGGTCACGTAGTAGGCGGTCGAGTACGACAGGTTGGTACTCGGCGTGATCACCAGTTCGCCGCTTGCGTTCAAGCTTACCGTGGCCGGGACCAGGGTATCTGTGCTCACGTCCTTGAGATGGACCTTCGTCAGATCCGACCCGCTATCGAGTGCTTCGTCGAACTTCAAGGTCAGCGGCCCGCTCACTGCAACGCCACTGGCATCGTCGGCCGGGCTGCTGTTGATCGCATCCAGCACTGGTGCGCTGCTGTCGATGATGATTAGCTGACTGGCCGCTGTGCCACTGTTGCCAGCGCTGTCGCGTACCCGCATCGTCACGGTGGCCGTGCTGGTCAGACTGCTGTCAGTATGATTGACACCGGTGCCGATCACGCTGCTGCTGATGTCGGTCCAGTTGGTGCCGTCGGCGCTGTATTCGAGCGATTCGCCAACGGCCAATGGCGCACTCAATGTCGCAACAACGGTGAGGCCATCGGCGTCATTGGTGATGAAGTCGCCAGGAGCGGCACTATCGGTGCTGATGCTGTCGATTGTTACCGTGGTAGTTGGTGCTGCGGTGTCGATGGTGAAGCTCAGCCCCGCAGAGTTGGCGGAAACATTGCCGGCCGCATCGGAGGTAGTGGCGGTGACGTTGTGCGTTCCAGATGTCAAGGCCGTACCGGGAGTGAAGCTCCAGTTTCCGCCTGCGTCGGCAGTGGTCGTGCCCAGCACGCCACCGAGTGAACTGCTGAGAGTCACCGTGCCGTTGACCACCGCGCCGACACCCGTGATCGTCGGGGTGATGACGTTGGTTACATTGTCCGTGTCGCTGTTGCCGCTGTCGCTGGCCGCTGCCAGATCAAGGCCGCTCGGGGCGCCTGGGGCAACGCTGTCCACCGTGGCGTTGGCGGTATCGCTCACAGTGGCGGTGTTGCCGGCGTTGTCGGTCACCGTGACCGATACGTTGCGGTTGGTGACACCGTCGATGGCGCCTGGCACGATGGTGTAGGTCGCCGTCCATGTACCGCCGCTGTTGGTCGCGGCAACCGCTGCAGCTCCGCCGAACTGGCTGAAATCCACGGTTACGCCGCTGATGGTGTCGGAGTTGCTGTCACCCCCGGCAGTGTCATCCCAGCTTACGGTGACCGTATCGCCGATCTTGTACACACCGCCCACCCCGGTCGCGCCGGAGATGCTGAGGTGACCGTCGGAAACCGTCGGGGCCTGGCTGTCCACGGTGGCATTGCTGCTGGCCGCAGTGGTGGTGACATTGCCCGCATCGTCGGTGACAGTGAGGCTGACATTGCGACCAGTGGCGTCGATGTTGCCTGCCGCAATGGTGTAGGTTGCAGTCCAGGTTCCGCCGCTGTTGCTCGCAGCCACCGCCGAACCGCCGCCAAAAGCAGAGAAATCGGCGGTGACACTGGCAATATCGGCATTGTTGTCGCCAGCAGCGGTGTTGTTCCAGCTCACCGTGACGGTGTCGCCCGTCTTGTATGCCCCGCCGATACCGCTGGCGCCAGAAATCGAAATCTGCGGGTCGCTGACGGCGGGAGCCTGGTTGTCCGCCGTCAGGTTGGCGGTATCGACGGCCGTGGTCGTTCCGTTGCTGTCGGTGGCGCTGACCGAGACATTCAGGTTGCCGGCATCGATGTTGCCTGCCGTCAGGGTGTAGCTGGCGGTCCAGATGCCGCTACCGCTGTTCGTAGCCACCACGGCGCCGCCGCCTCCGAAGGCGGAGAAATCCATGATGACGGCGGTGACACCGGACTGATTCTGGCCGCTGGCGCTGTTGTCCCACTGAGCGGTGATGGTGTCGCCGATCTTGTAGGTGCTCGCGGTGCCGCTCGGGCTTGAGGTGATGCTGATGTGCGCATCGGTGACGACCGGGCCTGCTTGGGGGGTGGTCACGTCCACTTTGACGGGGGCGCCCATGAGGTTGGGGCTGCCCTCGTCATCCTCGCCCACAACATAGATGTCGTAGGCCGTTTCTGCCGTCAGTCCGGTGAAATTGAAGGTATGGGTGAAGGCGCCGCTGGCAACGGCAGCACTACCTGACTTCATCGCTGCCGAGCCGCCGGCATCCTGACCTGCCCTGACCTGGGCGGCATTCGGCGCGGCGGCTCCATCGGCCACCACCACGTAGTAGAGCGTGCCCGCTTCGTTCAGCGAAGCGGTCAGGTCGAGCGTGGTGGCCGTGAGGTTGGCGGTTGCCGGCGTGCTTTCATCGAAGCCCGGTGCCACATTGTCGACGACGGTGATGCTGAAGGTTTCCTGATAGGTGCCACCCGCACCATCGTCGGTCTGTACGCGCACGCTGTAGGTGCCCGGTGCCATCGTCGAGGTATCGTTGGCACGCAGGGTCGCGCCGCTGATGTTGAAGAGGGCGTTGTCAGTGTCCCCTGTGCCGGAAACCAGCGAATAACTGTGGGTCTGACCGGTATCGACATCGGTCGTGGACAGGGTGCCGATGGTTGCATTGGTGCCGCTCGACTGGTTTATCGAGGTAGCCGACAGGCCGATGTCGGTAGGCGCATCGTTGACCGAGGTCGACACCACCGTCGTGGTCGTGTCGGTCCCGTTCTCGGTGCCGTCGTTGACGGTGATGGTGAAGGTGGTCGTTTCCGTCCCCCCCGGCGCCACGCGGTTGTCCGCCGGGTCGAACACGAGCTGCCGGATGGCCGTGGTCGCCGCCGCCGCGCTGCCGCTGGCCAGGCTGTAGGTGCCGTTGCCATTAGCGGTAAAGCCCGAGGCGCTCAGCGAGGCAGCGGTGAACGCGCCCTTGGCCAGGGCGTCCAGGGCCACCGTGACGGTGACGTCGTCCGCGTCGGTATCGGTGATGGTCACGCTGGAGAACGGGCTGACGGTGGCGGTATCGTCGACCGTCTGGCCGGCGGTCGCGCCGGTGATGGTGGGGGTGGCGTTCGGCGCAGTAAGGGTGAAGTTGCCGATGCTGGACAGCTCATAAGGCGTGGTGTTGTCGCCCGACCAGTTGGCGGCATTGCCGATGGCGGCCAGGAGCTGCTCGCGCGTGCCGGTGGTGATCCCGATATAGCGCATATTGTCGAAGCCATAGGAGCCGCCCCCGCTCGTCGAGCCGGTCGTGCTTGACGAGGTCAGCACGGCCGCCGACGTTCCGTCGACGAGGCCACCAGGCTTGTACGAAAGGTTCTGCCCGGAAATGGCGATGCTGGTGATCATCCAGCTGCCGTCGGTGTAGTTTGTAGGTGACTGCCCGTTGTTCAGCCCGTAGATGAAGGTCGCCCCCACGGTCGTGCCAGCGGTGCCCTGGTAGACGAAGATCTGGTCGCCGGTGCTGTGGAAGCCGACAGAGCTGCCGCCCAGCGACCCGCTGACGCCGCTGCGGGCCGCCCCACCCATTTCCGCGATGCTGGCGTCGCCGCTGCCGTTGTTGGTAACGACGAAAGCCTGCCCCGCCGTGATGTCGCTCTCCACGGTCCAGGTCATATGGCCTTCGTTGGACGAATTGTCATAGAACCGGTTGCCGCTGAGGGTGGCGTCGAAGCTAGCGTCGGTGAAGTGGATCACGGTACCCGCGCTGATGTCGGCCATGGCGACGAAGGCCCAGCGTTGGGCTGGAAAGGCATCGTCGCCGTTGATGCCGATGACGGCGATGTCGCCTGCGCTCAGCGCGGAAAGAAGGCTGTCAAAGCCCGGGAGGGCCATCTCCTCGGCGTCGATGTCCCCGACAGCCACTTCAAGAGACCAGTCGCCGCCATGGGACACCGCGCCCGTCGCGTCATCCGACGCCGCCACATCCGCCCGGGTAAGCCGCGCAATATCCTCGACAAACGCCCGTCCTAGTTCCCCCTGAGCCACATTGCAGCCATAGAGCAGGATGTCGCCACCCTCGCCCACACTTTGCCCGATGCGCTCCAGCAAGGGTGTGTAGTCGCTCAGGTTGTCGCCCGTCAGCACGACACTGCCCAGGTGCTTGCGCGCGTCTGCTCCGTGCGAAAGCACATGGATTGCATCGTAACCACGATGAGCGTCCGCCCACATTGCCATCTGGACGAAGCCGTCCTGCGAGGCATCGATTAGCCTGACTTCGATTCCTGCGGGGATGCCGTCGATCAGGGTCTGGAGGTCGGGAAGTGCGGCGTCGATAAAGACGACTTCCATGCGTCCATCGCGCAGGGTGGCGTCGGCCGGGCGAAGAAGCACGGGGGATGCGGCAGTCTGAGTCATGGCTGATCAAGGCAAGGGTACAGAACGCCAGACCCTACCAAATCATCATATGCCGCGCTTCGTAAGAACTTACAGTTTTCCGGTCAAGCACTCGCCCGCGTGCCCGGAATGCTCACATTGCCAGTTGGTGCATCAAAGCAGAAGCTCTCCTTCGGCGATGGCCCGCGCCACCGCGTGGGGGAGGTTTCTCGCCCCCAGGCGGGCCTTGGCGCCCTGCAGATGGTGAATGACCGTGCGTTCGCTCAGATTGAGCTTGCAGGCGATCTCCGCAGCCGTAAGGCCTTCCTTGGTCCAGTTCAGGCAATCGCGTTCACGCGGGCTGAGGGCGCTGAAAAGGGCGTCCTTTCTGCCTGTCTGGCTTAACGCATTGACACGCTCATGAGCAAGTAGCGCAACATAATTCAAACGCGCCAGCACCTCGTGATCGTGTGGCAGTTCTTCGGCGGCAAACAGACCCAGCACATGCATCTGCGAACCAAGGTAAATGGGCACCGACATACCACTCCGCAGTCCGTGCTCAGCCACTTCACCAAAAATCCGCCGCTGCAGCGTCGAGAAGGTCTCCGCAGGATGGTCCGCATGCCACAGCTTGAACGTTCCGGTACGCAACAATTCGAGAACAACCGGATCGTGAGGCAGATAGCCCGCTCCTTCGTAGTGCTGCGCCCATGTACACATCAAGGACGACCCCTGTATCAGTGGGGTCTGGGAGCCCGCCGCGCAGTGGACCACCCCGGCGACGCCAAGATCGGCGAAACCTTCGATCAGGCGCTCCAATACCTCGTTGCCGGACTGCGCCGTCTGCAGTTTCTCAATGATCGAACCAAGGTCAGGCCGTTGCATGAAGGGGAGTGTATAGGAATGCCGTTGGCACATGCCAGCAAGGCGGAAATGCATGCGGCGGAGAATACCGGCCCCCGGCCGGACGCCGAGAAGTGCTGCCCACAACGAACCTCGGTATCATCACGCCTTCGCCGCACCGCGGCCGGACTCGAACCACCCACGATGAACCTGCTCCGGGCACTCGCCACCGTCAGCGGCATGACCCTGCTGTCGCGCATTCTCGGTTTCGTGCGCGACTTCGTCATCGCCCGCGCCTTCGGTGCCGGGATGATGACCGACGCCTTCTTCGTCGCCTTCCGCCTGCCCAACCTGCTGCGCCGCATGTTTGCCGAAGGCGCTTTCTCGCAGGCCTTCGTGCCCATCCTGGCCGAATACAAGAACCGCCAGGGCGAAGCAGCGGCCCGCACCCTCATCGACCGTACCGCGACCTTGCTGGCGCTGGTAGTGGCCGTCGTGGCACTGCTCGGCATCGTCGCCGCGCCGCTGATCATCTACGTGTCCGCGCCGGGTTTCTCCGCCGATGCGGACAAGTTCGCCCTCACCGTCGAGCTGACCCGCATCACCTTCCCCTACATCCTGTTCATGGCGCTGGTGGCGCTCGCAGGCGGCATCCTCAACACCTGGAGCCGCTTCGCCATTCCGGCCTTCACCCCGGTGCTGCTCAACCTGAGCTTCATCGGCATGGCGCTGTTCGCCGCGCCCTGGTTCGATCCGCCGGTGCTCGCGCTGGCCTGGGCGGTCTTTCTTGGCGGCGTGCTGCAGCTCGCCCTGCAGCTGCGCCCGCTCCACCGCATCGGCATGCTGCCGCGCTTCGACCTGAACCTGCACGACCCTGGCGTGCGCCGCATCCTCAAGCTCATGGCACCCGCGCTGCTGGGTGTGTCGGTCAGCCAGATTTCGCTGCTCATCAACACCATCTTCGCCTCCTTCCTGCAAAGCGGCAGCGTGTCCTGGCTCTACTACGCCGACCGCCTGATGGAGTTTCCCGCGGGCCTGCTGGGCGTGGCGCTGGGCACCATCCTGCTGCCCAGTCTCGCCAGGCTGCACGCCGACCAACGCCAGGAAGAGTTCTCCTCCCTGCTCGACTGGGGCCTGCGCCTCACCCTGCTGCTCACCCTGCCGGCCGCGCTCGCACTGATGCTGCTGGCCGTGCCGCTGGTCGCCACCCTGTTCAACTACGGCGCCTTCTCTGCCACCGACGTGCTGGCCACCCGGCAGGCGCTGGTGGCCTACAGCGTGGGGCTTTCCGGCCTCATCCTGGTCAAGGTCCTCGCGCCGGCCTTCTACGCCCGCCAGGACATCAAGACACCGGTGAAGATCGCGCTGATCACCCTGGCAGCCACCCAGGCGATGAACCTCGCCTTCATCGTGCCGCTCAAGCACGCCGGCCTGGCGCTGTCGATCGGGCTGGCGTCCTGCCTCAACGCCGCCCTGCTCTACCGCGGCCTGCGCCGCCGCGGGGTGTACCAGCCGCAGGCGGGGTGGACGCGCTTCCTCGTCCGCCTGCTGGTGGCGCTCGCGGTAATGGGCATCGTGCTGTGGTTTGCCGCGGGCGCCGACCAACTGTGGGTGGAGCAAGGCGGCTTTGCGCGCATCCTGCACCTGGCAGGCGTGGTGGCGGCCGGAGCCATCGCCTACTTTGCCACGCTGTTCGCACTCGGCTTCCGCCTCAAGGACTTCCGCCGCCGCGCAGCGGGCTAGAATCCGTGTTCCACACCCACGAGAGGAGACCCGCCCATGAAACTCAGCTCCCGGAGTTTTGCCGACGGCGCCCGCATTCCGGGCGAGTTTGCCTTCTGCATCCCCGCTGCCGAAGGGCACGTCTGCCTGGGCGGCAACCGCAACCCGCAGCTTGCGTGGTCCGAGGTTCCCGCCGGCACCAAGTCCTTCGCGCTGATCTGCCACGATCCCGACGTCCCCAGCAAGGGCGACGACGTCAACCAGGAAGGCCGCAGCGTGCCCGCCGGCCTGCCGCGGGTCGACTTCTTCCATTGGGTCATGGTGGACCTGCCCGCCACGCTGAGTGAGATCGAGGCCGGCAGCTTCTCGCAGGAGGTCACCCCGGGCGGCAAGTCCGGCCCGGACACCCTGCACGGCGCCCGCCACGGCATCAACGACTACACCGCCTGGTTCGCCGGCGACGAAGCCATGCGCGGCGACTACCACGGCTACGACGGCCCCTGCCCGCCGTGGAACGACGAGTTGTTGCACCACTACGTGTTCACCCTCTACGCGCTCGATGTCGAGCGTTGCGCGGTCGACGGCCGGTTCGGCGGCGCCGACGTGCGCAAGGCGATCGAAGGCCATGTGCTCGCATCGGCCTCGATCACCGGCACCTACTCCTTGAACCCGGCCGTGGCCGGCTGAGGCGCCAGGAAGGCACTTCGCAGCTTCCGTAGGAGCGGCCTTGGCCGCGCGATGCGGCGGTGGCAGAACCAACGACCTGATCGCGGCCAAGGCCGCTCCTACACGTCCTAGTAACCCGCAGCGACGCCTTCCCGGCGTGGGTCGGCCGCGCCGGTCCATCCACCGTCGTCCGAGCGCACGATCACCGACAGCCCGCTGGTCATGTCGCGCAGGACGGCCTCGTGCCCGAAGAGCGCGAGCCGGTCGGCCAGCGCGCGTCCGGCCGGGCTGTCCTCGACCTCGGTCGGCCCGTTGCGGCTGCCCGCGTGCGGGCGGGAAAGAGCCCGGTCGGGCGGCATGCCCCAGTCGAGCACCCCCACCAGCGTGGCCGCCACGTAGTTGATGATGGCGCTGCCGCCGGGCGAGCCGAGCACCGCGTGCAGGCTGCCGTCCTGCGCGAACACCAGGGTCGGCGCCATGGAGCTGCGCGGGCGCTTGCCGGGGCCGACGCGGTTGGGGTGAGCGCCGCGGGCGTCTTCGGGCTGGAAGGAGAAATCGGTGAGCTGGTTGTTGAGCAGGAAGCCCCGCACCATCCGGCGGCTGCCGAAGGCATCCTCGATCGACGCGGTCAGTGCGACCGCGTTGCCGTCCCGGTCGACAATGGACACATGCGTGGTCGACGGCCGTTCCAGGTGCACGGCCCGGGCGGCACGACCGGCGCCCGGCGGCGTGCCGGCCTCCGCCCGCCCCATGCTCGCGCGCGGATCGATGCGCGCCGCCCGTCCGGCGAGGTAGTCACCGGCGAGCAGGCTGGCGGGTGCGACCGGCATCGCGCGCGGGTCGGCGTACCAGGCATCGCGGTCCGCAAAGGCCAGGCGGCCGGCTTCGACGAACAGGTGGGTGGAGAAGGCCGAGTCGGCGGCCAGTGCCGGCAGAGGGAAGCGCTCCAGGATGCCGAGCATCGCCAGCACCGTGCCCCCGCCGGAACTGGGCGGCGGCATGCCGCACACGGTCCAGCTCCGGTAGCCTCCGCACAGCGCCTCGCGCCTGATCGGCCGCCAAGCCGCCAGATCCTGCAGCGACAGGCTGCCCGGGTTGGGCGCGGCCGCGGCCGCGGCAACCACGTCACGGGCGATCGCGCCGCGGTAGAAGGTTTCCGCACCCTCCTCCGCCACTTGCCGCAATACCGCGGCAAGTGCGGGATTCCTCAGCACGCTGCCGACCGCCAGCGCCCGCCGCTGCGCATCGAAGAACAATGCACGCGCCTGCGGATCGGCAACCAGAAAGCGGTCGCGCGCGATCAGCGCGTGCAGGCGCGGGGAAACCGCGAAGCCGTCCTCCGCCAGTCGCACCGCCGGCATCACCAGGCGCGACCACGGCAGGCGGCCGTGCTCGGCGTGAACCGCGGCAAGCATGCGCAGCAGGCCGGGCACGCCGACCGCGCGCCCACCGACCGCAGCATCGTGGAAACCCATGCGCCCGCCGTCGGGCCGGAGAAAGAGGCCCTCGTCGACCGCGGCCGGGGCGGCTTCCCGCCCGTCCCAGGCCTGAACGCTGCGATCCTGCGCGCGGTAATGCAGCAGAAAGGCGCCGCCACCGATCCCGGAAGACTGCGGCTCCACCACGTTGAGCACCAGCGCCGCGGCAATGGCGGCATCCACCGCGCTGCCGCCGGCACGAAGCACCTCGAGCGCGACCGCGGTGGCGTGCGGGTTGGCGGTCACCGCCATGGCTTCGCGCGCGTGGACCGCCGCGCGGGGGACGAAGCCGGAGGACGCCTCCGGCTGATCCGGTGTCTGTGCGGCCGCCGGCAGCAGCCACAGGGCGGTCAGCAGAGCGCCGAGGCGCAGGAAGGAGAAAGCGGGCATGATGGCCTCCCGGCGGGCGGTGGAGCCGTCATTATGTAGCCGTGATGAGGCGAAGCGGAACCCATGCCGCCCCCGGGCGGAATGGGCGTCAGCGCTGCGGCGGAAGCTTGCGCGCCACCGGGGGCAGTTCGGGCTGAGGATAGTCAGGCAGGCCGCCGCGCCAGGGTCGCGGCACCTCCCCTTCGATCAGTGGCTGCAGGTAGCGCAGGGCCGCCTCGGTGACATGCAGGCCATCGGCACGGATGTAGTGCGCCGGCACGCAGCGCTCCAGGTTGGCGATTGCGCGCACGTCCACCGCTTCGACCCTCCAGCGATAGGGTTCGTCCGACTCGCGCACGATCGCCGGCATCACCGCGTCGCGTCCGTGCACCGCGTATTCCACCGCTGCGCTGCCGACTGCACGCGCCTGGGCAAGATCGGTGGCGGACACCAGATGCCCCGCGGCACGCTGCAGATAGTCCGGGATCGCCCAGTGGTGCTTGTAACCCAGGCGGGCGTGGATCAGCCGCGCGATGCACTGCCCGGCACCGCCCAGTTGCACATGCCCCTTGGTATCGTGATCCTGCTCCATGACCAGGCTGCCGTCGGCGCGCCGGATGCCCTCGGATACGGTGATGGTGCAATAGCCGAGCCGTTCGACGGTTTCGCGCACGCGGGCGAGGAAGACCTCGTCCTCGAACGGCACTTCGGGCAGCAGGATGATATGTGGCGGGGCGTCCTCGCGCCCGCGCGCGGCGAGCGCGGTGGCCGCGGCCAGCCAGCCGGCATTGCGCCCCATCACCTCCATGACGAACACCCGCCCCTTGCGGCCCGACATCGAGGCCAGGTCCATCCCCGCCTCCAGCATCGCAGTGGCCACGTACTTGGCGGCCGACCCGAAGCCGGGCGAGCAGTCGCTGCCCTCCAGGTCGTTGTCCACGGTCTTGGGCACGCCGATGGCGACCAGCGGGTAGCCCCGCTGCTGTGCGGCCGCCGAGATCTTGGCCACCGTATCCATGGAACCGTTGCCGCCGTTGTACAGAAGAAAGCCGATGTCGTGCGCCGCCAGCACCGCGAACAGGCGGTCGTACTGTGCGGGGTTGTCCTCGGGCGAGTCGAGATCGAAGCGGCAGGAGCCGAAGGCGCCACCCGGGGTGAGCGCGAGCGCGGCGAGTGCCGCATCGTCCAGCACGGCGGTATCGACCAGATCCTCCGCCAGGGCGCCGAGGATGCCGTGACGCGCGCCATAAACCGAGCCGATGGCCTGCGGATGGCGGCGGGCGGCTTCGATCACCGCTGCAGCGGTGGCGTTGATCACTGCGGTCACACCGCCGGATTGTGCGTAGAGCAGGTTGCGCCGGGTCATGCGGGGGATTCCGGTTCGAGCAAGGGAATGTTCAAAAGCGCACGGCCGGCACGGGCACTTGCCCGCCACCGGCCGTGAGATGCCGCATCGGGCGGATTACTTCAGCGCGTCGAAAGCGCGGGCGGTGATCTCGTCCACCGCGCCCAGACCGGCAATCTTGCGCACCTTGGGCGCCTTGGCGTCGCCGGAAGCGGCCCAGTCGCTGTAGTACTTGACCAGCGGCTTGGTCTGCGCGTGGTAGACCTCCAGGCGCTTCTTCACGGTCTCTTCACGGTCGTCGTCACGCTGGATCAGGTCCTCGCCGGTGACGTCGTCCTTGCCCTCGACCTTGGGCGGGTTGTACTTGACGTGGTAGGTGCGGCCCGAAGCCACGTGCACCCGGCGCCCGCTCATGCGCTCGACGATCTCGCTGTCGGGCACGTCGATCTCCAGCACGAAGTCGATCGGCACGCCGGCGTCCTTCATCGCGTCGGCCTGCGGGATGGTGCGCGGGAAGCCGTCGAACATGTAGCCGCTCTTGCAGTCGTCCTGCTGCAGGCGGTCCTTCACCAGGCCGATGATGATGTCGTCGGAGACCAGGCCGCCGGCGTCCATCACCTTCTTGGCCTCGATACCGAGCGGGGTGCCGGCCTTGACCGCGGCGCGCAGCATGTCGCCGGTGGAAATCTGCGGAATGCCGAACTTTTCCTTGATGAAGTTGGCCTGGGTTCCCTTGCCCGCGCCCGGCGGTCCCAACAGAATGAGTCGCATACACCCTCCCGGTGATGTCGGCCGTGTTGCCGGCCGGTTTATTGAAGAGACGGAAACTTACTCGACTGGCCCCACCCGGTCAAACGCGCGGCGCACCCGTTCCAGGTCCTCCGGGGTATCCACCCCGGCCGGCGGCGCCTCGTCCACATGGAGCACCTGGATGCGGTAACCGTGCCACATCGCGCGCAGCTGCTCCAGCGCTTCCCACTGCTCCAGCGGCGAGGCCGCGAGCCCGGCGTAGCGGCGCAGGAAGGCGACACGGTAGGCGTAGATGCCGACGTGGCGCAGCACCGGCAGGCCTTGCGGCAGGCGGCTGCGGTCGGCCGCAAAGGCATCGCGCGCCCAGGGAATGGACGCGCGGGAAAAATACATGGCCTGGCCGGCGGCATTGCACACCACCTTGACCACGTTGGGGTTGAAGACCTCGGCCGGATCGGTGAGCGGATGCGCGGCGGTGGCGATCGAAGCGTCCAGGTCGGAGGCCAGCGCACGGGCCACCGCACCGATCAGCGCCGGATCGATCAGCGGTTCGTCACCCTGCACGTTCACCACGATTTCGTCATCCGCCCAGCCCAGCTGCTCGACCACCTCGGCCAGACGGTCGGTGCCGCTCGGATGGTCGGCATGGGTCATCAGCACCTGGCCGCCGGCGGAGTGGACCGCGTCGAACACGCCCTGGTGGTCGGTGGCGACCCAGACCTCGCTCGCGCCGGAGATCTGCGCACGCTCCACCACCCGCATCACCATCGGCTTGCCGGCGATGTCGGCGAGCGGTTTGCCCGGCAGCCGGGTCGAGGCGAAGCGGGCCGGAATGATGACGCGGAAGGCAGTCATGGCAGGACGCTCCTTGCGGCGCGCGGATCTGGCGAACGGCCGCGCCTCAGCGCAGCGCGTCCACTTCCTCGGCGGACAACTGCAGCGCCTCGTCCTCCAGCATCACCGGGATGCCGTCGCGGATCGGGAAGGCCAGGCGGTCCGCCTTGCAGACCAGGTCCTGCTTGTCCTTGCGGTAATCGAGCGGCCCCTTGCAGATCGGGCACACGAGGATGTCAAGCAGTCTGGCGTCCATGCGACAGTTTCTCCAGGATACGTTCGGCCGCGCCCGCGGGGATTTCGGCGACCACCGGCAGTTCCCAGCAGTCCTCGGGCGCGAAAGGCGCGCATTTTACCGCATCCTTGCTGGTCAGGACCTTCGGCATGCCCTCGCCCGCTTGCAGGTCCGCCGCACTGTAGGCGTGGTGATCGGGGAAGGCGTGCCCCACCACCTCCAGCCCGAGGGCGCGCAGATGATCGAAGAAGCGCGCGGGCCGGCCGATGCCGGCGAAGGCGTGCACGGTGCGCCCCGCGAAATGCGCCGCGTCCACCACCTGCGCGGGCTTGCGCAGCGAACGGAAGGACTCGCCCGCCAGGCGCATCGGGAACACCGCCAGGCCCTCAAGCGCTTGCCGCAACACCGGTGACAGCTGGCCGTGCGCGAGCACCAGATCCGCATCGCGCAGCCTGCCCAGGCCTTCGCGCAGTGGCCCGGCCGGCAGGCGCCAGCGGTTGCCCAGGGTCGCCTCGTCGAGCACCACGAGTTCCACGTCGCGCGCCAGGCGGTAGTGCTGCAGACCGTCGTCGCAGACGATCACGTCGCATTCGGGATGGGCCGCCAGCAGTGCGCGCGCCGCGGCCGGGCGGTCGGCACCGACCGCGACCGGCACACCGGTGAGCCGCGCGAGCAGCACCGGCTCGTCGCCATACAGGGCCGGGTCGGCATCGCCAGGCAGCAGCGCCACGCCGGAAACCTGGCCGCCGTAGCCGCGGCTGACGATGCCCGGCCGCCAGCCCGCCGCGCGCAGCCGGCGCACCAGCCAGTCGGCGACCGGCGTCTTGCCGCTGCCGCCCACCGCGATGTTGCCGACCACGACCACCGGCACCGGGAGACGCTCCACCTTTAGCAGCCCGCTGCGGTACAGGCGGCGACGCAGGCCGGCGAGCCCCTGGAACAGGAACGAAAGCGGCAGCAGGAGCGCCGCCCTGAGGCCGCGAACGGCCCAGAATGCCGGTGCCTGGCCCGCCAACTCAGCGCACCGCGAGGCGGATGCCGGCGCCTGACATCAGTTGTCCGGCGACTGGATGGCGAAGGTGATGTGCGCGAGCCCGGCGCGCTGCGCCGCCTGCATGACGTCGACCACGCGCTGGTGCGCGGCCTTGGCATCGGCGTTGATGATCACCACCGGCTGCTCTCCGCCCTGCGGCGCGGCATTGGACAGTGCGGCAACCAGCGGTTCCAGCCCGCGCGCGCCGACCGGCACGCGATTGACCAGCACCTCGCCGGCCGCGGTGATCGCCACCACGATCTCGTTGGGCTGGGTTTCGGAGGCCGGCGCGTCGGCGGTCGGCAGGTTGATCTCCAGGCCGGACACCTTGGAGAAGGTGGTGGTGAGCATCAGGAAGATGATGATCACCAGGACCACGTCGATCAGCGGGATCAGGCTGACCTCGGGCTCCTCGTGACGGGCGCTGCGGCGGAAGTCCATCGAATCGCTCTCAGCCGCGCCGCTCGCCGTGCACCACTTCCACCAGCTTGATCGCCTGCTGCTCCATGTCGATCACGAAGCTGTCGATCAGCGCGCGGAAGTGACGCCAGAAGATGGTGGCGGGAATGGCGATGATCAGGCCCAGGCCGGTGGTGTACAGGGCAATCGAGATGCCCTGCGCGAGCTGCTGCGGATTCGCGCCACCCACGCCCTGGGAGGCGAAGATGTCGATCATGCCGACGATGGTGCCGAACAGGCCGAGCAGCGGGCTGATTGCCGCGATGGTGCCCAGCGTGGTGAGGAAGCGCTCGAGCTCGTGCAGCACTGCGCGCCCGCAGTCCTCGATGGACTCCTTCATCACCTCGCGCGAGCTGTTCACGTTGCGCAGGCCGGCGGCCAGCACCCTGCCCAGCGGCGAATGGCTGGCCACCCGGGCGATCATGTCGCCGGAGGCGCCATGCTGCTGCAGGTCGGCCAGCACCTTGTCCAGCAGGTCGCCAGGCACCACACGGGAGCGCCGCAGGCTCACCGAGCGTTCGATGATCAGCGCCACGGCGATGACGGATGCCAGCAACAACGGCCAGATCGGCCAGCCCACGGCCTGGATGATCGCGAACACGCCCTGAGACTCCCGGTTTGGAAAGGCGAAACTCTAGCCTCCCGCCACCCCGCAGGGCAAGCCGAAGTCATGCTGCAAGCGCAAAATCCTGCTGTAACAAGGGCTTCTCCGAGTCGTCCACAGAATCTGTGGATAACTTTGTGGACTACTCGTCCAAAGCGACCGGAATCGGCGTCGTTAAAGGCGCCGGGCTCCTCTGATCAAAAATTAGGCAACATTTTTCTTCTTACTTTTCAATCACTTGAATAAATCACTTATGTACTGATGGTTTCGCCCAAAAACACTTGACAAGATTTTGCGCCTGTGGAAATCCGCTACAATCCGCGCCATGTCAGAGCCCGATTTCCCGCCTTCCAGCGGCCCCGGCGGCATTCTGCCGGTGTCCACCCTGAACCGTCTCGTGCGCGAGACGCTAGAACGCAGCTTCCCGCTGATGTGGGTCGGCGGCGAGATATCGAATCTCACCCGCGCATCCTCCGGTCACCTGTACTTCACCCTCAAGGATGCGCAGGCGCAGGTCCGCTGCACCATGTGGCGCAATCGCGCGCAGCTTCTGCCCTTCCGCCCGGAGAACGGCATGCGCGTGGAAGCGCGCGCGCTGGTCACCCTGTATGAGCTGCGCGGCGACTTCCAGCTTTCGGTCGAGAACCTTAGGCGTGCCGGGGTCGGCAACCTGTTCGAAGCCTTCACCCGGTTGAAGGAACGGCTCGCCGCCGAAGGCCTGTTCGACCCGGCCGCCAGGCGGCCCCTGCCGCGCTTTCCACGCGCGGTCGGCGTCGTCACCTCTCCCGCCGCCGCCGCGCTGCGCGACGTGCTCGCCACCCTGGCGCGCCGCGCGCCCAACCTGCCGGTGGTGATCTATCCCGCGCCGGTCCAGGGCGCGGACGCGGGCGCGGCGCTGACCGGCGCGCTGGCCAAGGCCGGCGGGCGCGCGGCGGCCGACGGGGTCGACCTGATCCTGCTGGTGCGCGGCGGCGGCAGCATGGAAGACCTGTGGGCCTTCAACGACGAGGCGCTGGCGCGGGCGATCCGCGCCTGCCCGGTACCGGTGGTCAGCGGCGTCGGCCACGAGACCGACTTCACAATCGCCGATTTCGCCGCCGATCTGCGGGCGGCCACGCCCACCGTGGCTGCCGAACTGGCCAGCGCCGGCTACCATGCCGCCGCGGCCGAGCTGTCCTCGCTTGCGCGCCACCTGCAGCGCAGCCTGCAGCGCAAGATCGAGACCTGCAGCCAGCGCCTGGACCGCGCGGCCTTTCGCCTGGTGCACCCGCGCGAGCGGCTGCTGCGCACCCACAGCGGGCTCGAGTCATTGCGCGAGCGGCTCACCCGCCATGCCCGCCTGGGCGTCGAACGCCGGCAGCAGCAGGTGTCGCGGCTCGCCTTGCGGCTGCAGGCCTGCCGACCGCAACTGTCGGCGCCGCAGCGCCAGGTGGATCAGCTTGCACGGGATCTCGCACGCGGGCTGGACGCCTTCGTCACCGCCCACCGCAGCCGGCTCGCGAACCTGGAAAGCCATCTGCAGCACCTCGCGCCGCAGGCGGTGCTGGCACGCGGCTACAGCATCGCCCGCAATGCGGAAGGCCACATCCTGCGCAGCGGCGGCGAGCTCAGGCCGGGAGAGCTCGTCTCGGTGGAACTGAGCGAAGGCGGCTTCGATGCGGAAGTGCTCGACAGCCATCCCTGAGCCCGCCGCCACGCGGTTTCCAGGCCCGCCGAATATGCTTAACATTGGCGGCTGCGATTTGCGCCCGGCGCATAAACCCGACTAGAATACTCGGTCTTAGAAGAGCAATATCAACCCAACACCCGCTTCCGATCCGATACAGGAGAGACTCATGGAACACGTACTGCCCCCCTTGCCCTACGCCAAGGATGCCCTGGCCCCGCACATCTCCGCTGAGACGCTGGAGTTCCACTACGGCAAGCACCACCAGGCCTACGTCACCAACCTCAACAACCTGATCAAGGGCACCGAGTACGAGAACCTCGACCTCGAAGCCATCGTCAAGAAGGCGCCGGCCGGCGGCATCTACAACAACTCCGCCCAGGTGTGGAACCACACCTTCTTCTGGAACAGCATGAAGCCCAACGGCGGCGGCGAACCCAGCGGCGCGCTGGGCGACGCGATCAAGGCCAAGTGGGGCTCCTTCGACGACTTCAAGAAGGCTTTCCAGGCCTCCGCGGTCGGCAACTTCGGTTCCGGCTGGACCTGGCTGGTGAAGAAGGCCGACGGCTCGGTCGACATCGTGAACATGGGCGCCGCCGGCACCCCGCTGACCACCGGTGACAAGGCCCTGCTCTGTATCGACGTGTGGGAACACGCCTACTACATCGACTACCGCAACCGCCGTCCCGACTTCGTCGCCACCTTCCTCGACAAGCTGGCCAACTGGGACTTCGCGGCGCAGAACTTCGCCTGAGCCAAGAGCAAGCCAGTAATGAAGAAAGGCACCTTCGGGTGCCTTTCTTTTTTCTCCGGTGCGTCCCGCGCAGGGTCGTCATCACATCGGCATCAAGTTGTTTCGCGGATCTCCGTTATCCATAGTTCACCGATCGGCATCGCACGCCGGCACCCATCGCGGCGGTGCGGGACGATGCCAGGCAAACCGGCGCGGGCGTAGCTTCAGCGGACGCCCGGACATAAGAACCGCGAGGTCCGGACGGGACGCACGCTCGCGCAGTAGTGGAGCCATGGGGGAAACGGGCATGACACTCTTCGACAACCTTGGCATGCGGGCCAAGCTCTTCTGCTTCTCCACGCTGAGTGGCGGCATCCTGCTGCTGGCCATCGCCTTCACCCTCTGGCAGGTGCGCGCCATCGACGCCGAGACCCGATTCATGGCCGAAGAATCGCTGCCCGGCGTGGAAGCGGCGGCGGCGATGAGTCAGCTGCGCCTGCGCTACCGCGTGCGCAGCCTGGAATACCTGCTGCCCGACCCGCCCGAGAACGCAGCGCGCATAGAAAAGTCGCTCGACAAGCTCAACGAGGAACTCGGCCAGGCCATTGCCCATTACCGCAGCCTCGCCAGGACGCAGCAGGAGATCGCCATGCTCGACGCGGTGGTCGCCCGCGCCAAGGGCTACCACGAGGCGGTAAGCCAGGCGCGCGAGCGGGTGCGGGCGGGCGATCCGGATGGCGCCCAGGCGCTGCGGCGCACGGTCTGGGTCGAACAGGCCAACGCCCTGCGCGATGCCATCGACGCGCTGGTGGATCTCAACGCCGAAGAGGCCCGCGCAGCGGCCGAACGTGCAGATCAGTACGCGGAAGTGACCATGCGCTGGGGCCTCGTCGCCGCGGCGCTGGCAGCCGTGCTCACCATCGTGCTGACACTGGCTTTCGCCGCCAGCGTCAGCCGGCGACTGGAGTCGGCGGTCGGCGGGCTGCGGGCAATTGCCGATGGCAACCTCCAGGTTTCCCTGCCGCCGGCGAGCAAGGATGAGATCGGCGCCCTCGTCCGCGCGATGGGCGAGATGCAACGGGCGCTGCGTGAGACCATCTCGCGTACCAGCGAGTGCGCGACCCAGGTCGCCGGGGCGGCCCGGGAGCTGAAGGACGGGGCCGTACAGGTCGGCACCAGCACGCAGGTGCAGAGCGGCGCCGCCTCGGCCATCGCGGCCAGCGTTGAGGAACTGACCGTCTCGATTGCCCACGTCTCCGACCGCACCGCCGACGCCAGCCGTCTTGCCGGAGAGTCCGGCCGGCAGGCGCGTAACGGGCGTCAGACGGTGGACAAGCTGGTCGGCGAGATGGGCCGCGCCGGCGAGGTGGTCGGCGCCGCGGCCCAGAAGGTCGCTGCCCTGGAAACGCAGTCACGCGACATTGCGCAGATCGTCGGGGTGATCCGCGACATCGCCGAGCAGACCAACCTGCTCGCCCTCAACGCCGCAATCGAAGCGGCCCGCGCCGGCGACACCGGACGCGGCTTCGCCGTGGTGGCCGACGAGGTGCGCAAGCTCTCCGAACGCACCGCGACCGCCACCGGCGAGATCGCCACGGTGGTGCAGCAGGTACAGAGCTCGACGCAGGAAGCGGTAGCCGGCATCGAACAGGGCGTGCAGGTCGTCGAGCACAGTAGCGGCGAAGCGCGCGAGGCTGGCGCCATCATCGGTCATCTGCAGGAAATATCGCAGCAGGTGGCGGAGATCGTCGAAGAACTGGACAACGCGGTGCGCGAACAGTCGTCCGCCTCCTCCGAGGTGGCGCGCCGTATCGAGGAGATCGCCCAGCAGGCCGAGGAAACCAACGCCGCATCCGAGCACACCGCCTCGGCCGCCGGCGAACTGGACGCGGTTGCCGGGCAGATGTTGCAGGCCGTGGGGCGCTTCCGCGTCTGAATCAGCGAAGCGGGAGGCGCGGCAAGGCCGCCCGTGCATTGGCGGTGGTGACGGCGATCAGTTCGTCGACCGCCATGCCGCGCAGCTCGGCGAGCAGCGTCGCGTAGCGCGCGACGTTGGCCGGCTCGTTGCGCTGCCCCGCCGCCCACGCGGGCGGCATGTCGGGCGCGTCGGTTTCCAGCACGATGGCCTCCAGCGGCAGCGTGGCGGCCAATTCGCGGATACGCCGCGAACCCTCGTAACTCATCGCCCCGCCGAAGCCGAGCTTGAAGCCCAGCGCGATGAACATCTCTGCCTGCTGGCGGCTGCCATTGAAGGCGTGGGCAATGCCGCCGGGCACCTCGATGCGGCGCAGCTGCTTGAGGATGGCGTCCTGCGCACGGCGGATGTGCAGGATGACCGGGAGCCCGAAGCGCCGGGCGAGCTTGAGCTGCTCGACGTAGAAATAACCCTGGCGCACCGGGTCGGCGTCGGCCACGAAATTGTCCAGGCCGATCTCGCCCACCGCCACGGCGCCGCCCGCGGCGAGGCGCCCGGTGAGCAGTTCGAGATCGGACTCGAGCGCACGGTCCACGTACAGCGGATGGATGCCGAAGGCGCAGTGGACCTCCGGGTGGGCCGCCGCCAGCGCCTCGACTCGCGCGAAGCTGTCCGCGTCGACCGCAGGGACGACCAGCCCCCCTACCCCGGCGGCACGCGCCGCGGCCAGCACGGCGTCGCGATCCGGGTCGAACTCGGCGGCATCCAGGTGGCAGTGGGTGTCGATCAGCATGGCCGGGGGCGCCTCGCCGAAACGCCCCGCACGCTGCTCAGCGGCCGCGCCACTCCGGCTTGCGCTTGGCGATGAAGGCATCGATGCCCTCGGCGGCGTCCTCGGTCATCATGTTGCAGGCCATGGTCTCCGCCGCCATCTGGTAGGCAGCGTCCAGGCCCATCTCCAGCTGCTTGTAGAACATCTGCTTGCCCATCTGGATGGCCATCGGCGACTTGGCGACGATGGCCGCAGCCAGCTTGCCGACTTCCGCATCGAGTTCTTCCAGGGGCACCACGCGATTCACCAGTCCACGGCGCTGCGCTTCCGGCGCGTCGATGAAGTCGCCGGTGACCAGCATCTCGAAGGCCTCCTTGCGCCCCATATTGCGCGACAGGCCCACGCTGGGCGTGGCGCAGAACAGGCCCACGTTGATGCCCGATACGGCGAAGCGCGCCACGTCGGCGGCCACCGCGAGGTCGCACATCGACACCAGCTGGCAGCCCGCCGCGGTGGCGATGCCGTGCACCCGCGCGATCACCGGCTGCGGCAGCTCGGTGAGCTTCATCATGAACTTGCCGCACAGGCGGAAGAGATCCTGCTGGAAGGCCAGGTTGTGGTTGCCGCGCATCTCCTTCAGGTCGTGCCCGGCGCAGAAGGCCTTGCCCTCGCCGGCCAGCACCACGACGCGCACGCTGCGGTCGGCGGCGATCTCGTCGACCGCGGCGATCAGGCTCTCCAGCATGGCGCGCGACAGGGAATTGAACTGGCCGGGGCGGTTCAACGTCAGCCAGGCCACGCCGTCCTGGTCGCGGCGCAGCAGCATGGGTTCGTCGGCGGCAGTGGGTAGGGCGCTCATCGTGTCTCCTCCTGGATGTTGTTTACGTTCACGTCAACGGCAATTCATCATAACGCGCTGCCGGGGCTGCCCACCAGCCCCCGGGGCACGCCGCTCACTCGATCGCCGCTGTCGATCGTGCCTGCTCGCGCAGCACGAACTTCTGGATCTTGCCGGTCGAGGTCTTGGGCAGTTCGGTGAACACCACCTTCTTGGGAATCTTGAAACCGGCAAGGTGTTCGCGGCAATGGGTGACGATCTCTTCGGCCGTGGCGCTGGCGCCGTCGCGCAGTTCGACGAAGGCGCAAGGCACCTCGCCCCACTTGTCGTCCGGTGCGGCGACCACCGCGGCGGCCATCACCGCCGGGTGCTTGTAGAGCGCATCCTCGACCTCGATCGAGGAAATGTTCTCCCCACCGGAAATGATGATGTCCTTGGAGCGGTCCTTGATCTTCACATAGCCGTCGGGCTGCATCACCGCCAGATCGCCGGTGTGGTACCAGCCGCCGGCAAAGGCCTCGGCGCTGGCTTTTTCGTTCTTCAGGTAGCCCTTCATCACCAGGTTGCCGCGGAACATGATCTCGCCCATGGTCTCGCCGTCCCAGGGCACCGGCTGCATGGTGTTCGGATCGAGCACGGTGATCGCTTCCTGGGCGTGGTAGCGCACCCCCTGGCGGCCGTTCTTGCTCACCTGCTCGGCCAGCGGCAGTGCGGCCCATTCATCGTGCTTGGCACATACCGAGGCAGGACCATAGGTCTCGGTGAGCCCGTAGACGTGGGTGATGTCGATGCCGATCTTCGCCATGCCTTCGATGACCGCGGCCGGCGGCGGTGCGGCGGCGACCAGGCCGGACACCTTGTGGGTGATGCCCTTGCGCCATTCGGCCGGCGCGTTGGCGAGCAGGGAGTGCACGATGGGCGCACCGCAGTAGTGGGTGACGCCGTGCTCGCGGATGGCGTCGAAGATCAGCCTGGGGTCGACCCGGCGCAGGCAGATGTTCACCCCGGCGTTGGCCGCCATCGTCCATGCGAAGCACCAGCCGTTGCAGTGGAACATCGGCAGCGTCCACAGGTACACCGAATGCGGCGGCATGCCCCAGGAGACGATGTTGCTCATTGCGTTCAGGTAGGCCCCGCGGTGGTGGTACACCACGCCCTTGGGGTTGCCGGTGGTGCCCGAGGTGTAGTTCAGCGAGATGGCGTCCCACTCGTCGGCCGGGTACTCGAAGGCGAAATCCGCGCTGCCGCTCTCCAGCAAGGCTTCGTAGTCCATCTGTCCGAGGCGCTCGCCCGGGCCGGTGTATTCCGGGTCGTCCACGTCGATCACGATCATCCCCGGACGCTGGGCCAGTTCCAGGGCGCGCGCCACGCTGCGGGCGTACTCGCGGTCGGTGATCAGCACCTTCGCTTCGCCGTGATTGAGGATGAAGGCGATGGTCTCCGCGTCCAGGCGGGTATTGATGGTGTTGGCCACCGCACCGCAGGCCGGGATGCCGAAGTGGCATTCGTACATCTCGGGGGTGTTGTTCAGGATCACCGCGACCGTGTCGTTGCGCCCCACGCCGAGCTGTTTCAGGGCCGAGGCCAGCCGCCGGCTGCGCGTGTAGACCTCCCGCCAGTTGTAGCGCCGCGCGCCGTGGACCACCGCCACCCGCTCGGGGTAGATGTAGGCGCTGCGCTCCAGGAAGGTGAGCGGCGTCAGCGGCACGTAGTTGGCGGCGTTGCGTTCCAGGCCCTGCTCGTACGGCGAGTTCTTGCGCTCGGTCATGGTGTCTCCACGGTCTGGTTGAACGGGCAGCGCGCTGGCGGCCGCGGCTTCACCGTTCCGGCCGGCACCCTGCTCCGCCATTCAAACGCTGCCCGTCCGACGGGTCAAGCGTCGTGATCCAGGCAGCCAGCTCTCCGGCCAGCCGATGCACCGCCTCGCGCGTGGCCGCCACACCGCCCGGTGCGTCGGCCGACGGGGCTGCCACCTGCACGGCGACATCCCGCCCGGCCACCGGCGTCTCGCCGCGCTGGGGCAACAGGCTGGCGCGGGCGGAGATCAGCACGCGGCTCCGGGCCTCGGTATCGAACACCTGCACCAGCTCGTCGATCTGTACACGCAGCCGGCAACCGCTGCCGCCGTTGCCCGGCGCCAGCAGCGCACGGTCGAGCGCCAGTGCGAGCATCTCGGCCGGCGGCGCCACCCAGCGGCTCTCGCCGTATGCCAGGCGACGCTGCGGGTCCGCGTAGCCCAGGCGGTACTGCATGGCGCTGGTGGTCAGCCAGGACGGCGCCCGCACCTCGACCGAAACCGGACGCTGTCCGGCATCCATCGCGACCGCGTCGACCGCACCGAGATCGAACAGCGCCTGGGCCACCGGCGGCGTGCCCAGGGCACCGCAGCCGGCCAACAGCAGGGAGAACGCAGCGAGCGCCGAGAGACGCGTCAGACTTCGGAACATGGCCATCCTCATTGATGTTGGGAGGCGACCGGCGCCTCGAATCCGTTCTCGCCCGGGCCGGGCTGGCGCGCGCCGCGGCCCACCACCAGCATCTGCGGGGCGGCCTCGAGTTCGTCGATCAGCCGCCCCATGCGCCGCGAGGTGCTGACCAGCTCGGCGAGCAGTTCGTTGAGTTGCGGCAGGGTGTCGTCCAATACGCCGTCGCTGGCCGCGACCGCCGCCCGGTCGAGCCGCTCGGCCATGCCGGAGACACGCGCCATCAGGCCGCGCAGCTCGGTCATCGCCGGTCCGCTTTCCGCGCTGGCGCGTTCGAGGTTCTCCAGCGTGGCCGCGAGGCGGCGCATGTTCTGCGGGTTGAAGGTGTCGCGCACCGCGGCAAAGGCGTCGGGCGCGACCTTGAAGGTGCGATCCACGCCCACCGCCGCCGACTCCAGGCGGCTCAGGGTCTGGCTGAAGCGCTCGATGTTTTCTTCGTCGAAGAAGGCTGCGGTACGCTCGGCCACCTCGCTGAATCGCTTCACCGCCAGCAGCGCGGCGTCGGTGACCTGGTCGAGCAAGCCCGCCTGCAGAGCGATGCGCGGCAGCTTGCCATCCTCGGCACGCAGCGGCTGCGGGTCCTCCCCGGTGTCTTCGAGCTGGACGTAGGCCAGGCCGGTCACGCCCTGGTAACCCAGGCTGGCGCGCGTGCCGCGGGTCACCGGCAGTTCCTCGCGGATGCGGATGGTCACCAGGATGTGCCGCGGATCGGCCGGATCGACGCGGATGTCGACGACCTTGCCGGCCGAGATGCCGCGGTAGCGCACCTGGGCCTGCACGTTGAGCCCGGTGACGTTGCCGTTGGACACCAGCAGGTAGTCGCGGGTGGCCTCGCGTCCGTCGGAGAACCACCACAGCGCGGCGACCAGCGCGGTGCCCAGCACCAGCGCGAAGATGCCCGCCGCGAGCGCGTGAGCACGGTTTTCCATGTCAGTCTCCTCCGTTGGCGCGGGCCAGTGCCCGACGCCCGTGTTCGCCCAGGAAGAATCGCCGGACGAAGGGATGTTCCACCTTCAGCGTCTCAGCCAGCGTGGCGTAGCTGAGGATGCGCCGCTCGCCGAGCACGGCCACCCGGGACGCCAGCGCGGCGAGCGTGTCCACGTCATGGGTGACCAGCACCACGGTCAGGCCAAGGCGTTGCTGCAGCGAGCGGATGAGCGCGACGAAGGCCGCGCTGCGGTCGGGATCCAGGCCGGCGGTCGGCTCGTCGAGCAGCAGCAGTTCAGGCTCCAGCGCCAGTGCGCGCGCCAGCGCCACCCGCTTGACCATGCCGCCGGACAGCTCCGACGGCATCAGCAGCGCATGGGCCGGCTCAAGTTCCACCATCGCCAGCTTGAGCGCGACCAGGTCGCGGATCTCCGCCTCGCTCGCCACCCTGGACTCGCGCAGCGGAAAGGCGATGTTCTCGGCAACGTTGAAGGCGGAGAACAGCGCCCCCTGCTGGAACAGCACGCCGAAGCGACGCTGCAGGGCGCGCACCTGCTCCGCCGTGCCGGCCCCGAGCCGTTCGCCGAACAACCTGACCTCGCCGGCCTGAGGCCGGGTGAGGCCGATGATGTGGCGCAGCAGCGTGGTCTTGCCGCTGCCCGATCCACCGACCAGGGCGACAATCTCGCCCTGCCCGATCGCCAGATCCACGCCGTCGTGCACCAGGTTGTCACCGAAGCGGGTAACCACGCCGCGCAGCTCGATCAGCGGCGCCGCACTCATATCGGCACCCCCACCGAGCGGGTGGCAATGGCGAACACCGCGTCCACCAGGATCACCAGGGTAATCGCCGAGACCACCGACGCGGTGGTGTTGGCCGACAGGCTTTCGGTATTGGGCGCCACGCGCAGGCCGAAGTGGCAGGCCACCAGCGCAATCAGCAGACCGAACACCGCCCCCTTGGCGAGGCCGATGTACAGGTTGGCGATCGGCACCACCCGCGGCAGGGTCTCGAGGAAGAAGCCGAAGGACAGGTCCAGCTGTATCCAGGCCGACACCATGCCGCCGAACAAGGCCACGCCGGAGGTCCACAGCACCAGCAGCGGCATCGCCAGGGTGAGCGCCACCACCTTGGGCAGCACCAGGCGGATGGTGCGCGAGATGCCCATGGCCGCGAGCGCGTCGATCTCCTCGGTGACCCGCATCACGCCCAGCTGGGCGGTCATCGCCGAGCCGGAACGCCCCGCCACCAGCACCGAGACCAGCACCGGACCGAGTTCCCGGATGACCCCGAGGCCGAGGATGTTGACGATGAAGATGTCCGCGCCGAAAGCCTTCAACTGCAGCGCGGACAGATAGGACAGCACCACGCCGATCAGGAAACCGACCAGCGCGGTCACCGGCATGGCCTTGACGCCGACCTTGTGCAGGTTGGCGGAGATTTCCAGCAGGGGCCATTCGCGCGGCCGGCGGAACAGGGTCGTCAGGTCCAGCAGCAACTGCCCGAGCAGGCGCACGAAGTCGGCAAGATGCGCTGCCAGGGCGAGCACCGCGACGCCAAGCTTGACCAGCGCATCCACCACGCCGAAGCGCGGCGGCACCGGCAGCGGCCGGGATGCGGCCCGGGCGACGTCCTCGATCAGGTTGCGGTGCCCGGCGGCAAGCTCCAGCCGTTCGGGAAGGCGGCGCCCCCAGGCCTGCCAGAGCAGCGTGGCGCCGAAGCTGTCCAGCCGTTCGAGGCCGCCCAGCTGCCAGCGCGCCGAAGGCGGCACGGCGGCCAGACGCCGGCGGAGGTCGGCGAGTCCGGGGGTCAGCGCACGCAGGGTCCACTCGCCGCGGACTTCCGCCACGCCGGCGGAGCCATCGACATGCAGGAGCGGCGGCGCCCCCATCTCAGGCGGCAACCGACCCCGGCGCCGAACGCACCGCCAGCCCCCGGCCCACCGACAGCCACTGGCGCTGCTCCTCTTCCAGCGCGGCCGCGGTCAGCGGCAACTGCTTGAGCCAGCCCTGGGCCGCGACCACGACGAAGCTGCGCCCTTCCCGGCTGACGCGCAGCGGCGGAATGCCGCGCCCGTCGCGTGCACGGTGCACCACCACGGCGAGGCGCAGGCAGGCGATCAGCAGCCAGTCCGGGCTGGCCGCGTCGAGGGCGGCGACGCGCTCCAGCTTGCCGCGGTGGGCCAGCACGATGCGCGCCAGACGGCCTTGGTCCATGCGCGAGAAACCCGGCATGTCCGCGTTGCCCAGGATGTAGGCGCTGTGCTTGTGGTAGCTGGAATGCGCCACCGAGATGCCGATCTCGTGCAGCATGGCCGCCCAGCGCAGGAAACGTCCGTCGGGGTGGTCGGGCTGGGCGCGCTCCGCGTCGAGCTGCGCGAGCAGATGCAGCGCGGTGTCGGCCACCTCGCCGGCGTGGCGGCGGTCCACCCCGTAACGGGCCACGAAGGCCTCCACGGTGGCGTCGCGCAGGTCGTGGTGGTGGTAGCGGCCGAGCAGGTCGTAGAGCACGCCCTGGCGCAGCGCGCCTTCGGAGAACACCATCTGCTCCAGGCCGAACTCCTTGAATACCGCGCTCATGATGGAGAAGCCGCCCAGCAGCACCGGCAGGCGGTCGGCGCGCAGGCCCGCCAGGTCCAGCTTGTCCACGCTGCCCGCGCGTAGCAGCGCGGTGCGCAGGCGGTCGAGCCCTTCGCGGGTGATGCCGCCGTCGGAAAAACCGTTCTGCACCAGGATCTCGACCAGGGCCTTGGCCGAGCCGCTGGAGCCGACCGCCTCCTCCCAGCCCGCCTCGCGGTAGGGGTGGGCGATGGCCTGGAGCTCGCGGCGCGCGGCCATCTCGGCTTCCTTGAGGCTGCGCTTGTCGATGCGCCCGTCGGGAAAGAAGTTGAGGCTGTAGCTCACGCAGCCCATGTACAGCGACTCGAGCAGCACCGGCTCGAAGCTCTTGCCGATGATGAATTCGGTGGAGCCGCCGCCGATGTCCACCACCAGCTGGCGCTTGTGCGGGTCCGGCAGGCTGTGGGCAACGCCGACGTAGATCAGGCGGGCTTCCTCGCGGCCGGCGATGACCTCGATCGGAAAACCCAGGGCCTCCTCGGCGTGGCGCAGGAAGGACGGCGCGTTCTTCGCCACCCGCAAGGTGTTGGTGGCCACCGCGCGCACCGAATCGCCGGAGAAGCCGCTCAGGCGTTCGTTGAAGCGGCGCAGGGCGTTGATGCCGCGCAGCTGGGCGGCCTCGTCGAGCAGCTTGTCGGCCCCCAGGCCGGCCGCCAGCCGGACCGACTCCTTGAGGCCGTCCAGCGGGTAGATCTGGTCGTTCACGATGCGTCCGACCTGCAGTCGGAAGCTGTTGGAGCCGAGGTCGATCGCGGCGATCAGTTCTTGCATCATTTTCCAGGTCCGGCATTGCCCGCGGCAATCGAAGTCCGGCGCATTCTACCCTACCCGCCTTGCGCGCCGTTCGTGCACGACGCGCTTGCCCCCGTCATCCTTTTGCAACACGTTTGTCACATAATGGCAGTTCCACTGCGCTCCCGGACGAGACATGTACGCCCCGTCGAACAAGAAACGCTATCCCACCGAACACTTCTTCAACCGCGAACTGTCCCTGCTGCAGTTCCAGCGTCGCGTGCTCGCCCAGGCCGCGGACCGCGAAGTGCCGCTGCTCGAGCGCCTGCGCTTCCTGTGCATCGTGTCGAGCAACCTGGACGAGTTCTTCGAGATCCGCGTCTCCGGCATCAAGGAGCAGATCCGCCTGGGCAGCCGTGCGGCCGGCAACGACGGCCTGCCGCCCACCGAGCTGCTCGAGCGCGTCAGCAAGGAAGTGCATGACATCATCTCCGAGCAGTACGAACTGCTCAACGACGACATCCTGCCGGCGCTGGAAGCCGAAGGGGTCATCTTCCTGCGTCGCAGCCTGTGGTCCGACGCCCAGCGCGACTGGATCCGCGACTACTTCCAGCGCGAGGTCATGCCGGTGCTCACCCCGATCGGGCTGGACCCGGCCCATCCCTTCCCGCGCGTGCTCAACAAGAGCCTGAACTTCGCCATCGAACTCAAGGGCCGCGACGCCTTCGGGCGCGACTCGGGAGCCGCCATCGTGCAGGCCCCGCGCGCCCTGCCCCGCGTCATTCGCCTGCCGCGCGAGATCTGCGAGCAGGAATACACCTTCGTCTTCCTCTCCTCGGTCCTCCATGCCCATGTGGAGGAGTTGTTCTCCGGTATGGAGGTGCTGGGCTGCTACCAGTTCCGCGTCACCCGCAACTCCGACCTGTTCGTGGACGAGGAAGAGGTCAAGGACCTGCGCGCCTCGCTCAAGGGCGAGCTGCAGCAACGCCACTTCGGCGACGCGGTGCGCCTGGAGGTGGCCGACAACTGCTCGGACGAGATGTCCGACTTCCTGCTGCAGCACTTCCGCCTCGGCCGCAACGACCTCTATCGCACCCCCGGCATCGTCAACCTGGTACGCCTGATGCAGGTGCCCGACTGGGTGGACCGTCCCGAGCTGAAATACACCCCCTTCCTGCCGGGTGTTCCCAAGGCGCTGGACAAGCGGCGCGACATCTTCGTCGCCATCCGCAACAGCGACATCCTGCTGCACCACCCCTTCCAGAGCTTCAACCCGGTGATCGACCTGCTGCGCGCGGCCGCCGACGACCCTCAGGTAGTGGCGATCAAGATGACGGTGTACCGCACCGGCACCGATTCGGTGCTGATGGAGCACCTCGCCCGCGCCGCGCAGAAGGGCAAGGAAGTCACCGTGGTGCTGGAACTGATGGCGCGCTTCGACGAGGAAGCCAACATCAGCTGGGCGAACCGTCTGGAGGAAGTCGGCGTGCATGTGGTGTACGGCGTGTTCGGCTACAAGACCCACGCCAAACTGCTGATGCTGGTGCGCCGCGAGGACCAGGGCCTGCGCCGATACGTGCACCTTGGCACCGGCAACTACCACCCGCGCACCACCCGCTTCTACACCGACTTCGGCCTGCTGACCTGCAACGAGGCGATTGGCGAGGACGTCGCCGAGGTCTTCAAGCAGCTCACCGGCCTGGGCAAGGCCAGCTCCCTCAAGCACCTGTGGCAGGCGCCGTTCGCGCTGCAACCCAACGTTGTGGCGGCGATCAACGCCGAAGCCGAGATCGCGCGCGCCGGTCGCAAGGGCCGCATCATCGCCAAGATGAACGCGCTGCTGGAACCGGAGGTCATCGAGGCGCTCTACGAGGCCTCGCAGGCCGGCGTGGAGATCGACCTCATCGTGCGCGGCCCCTGCGCGCTCAAGCCGCGTGTGCCGGGCCTGTCGGACAACATCCGGGTGCGCTCGGTGATCGGCCGCTTCCTCGAGCACCACCGCATCTTCTACTTCCACGCCGACGGCAAGGACAAGATGTACCTGTCCAGCGCCGACTGGATGGACCGCAACTTCTTCCGCCGCATCGAGATCGCCTTCCCGGTGCTCGACCCGCGTCTCAAGCGCCGGGTCATGAAGGAAGGCCTGCGCGCCTACCTGCTGGACAACTGCCAGGCCTGGGAGATGCAGCCGGACGGCAGCTACCGCCGCAAGCACCCGCGCGGCGTGCGGCGCACGGCGCAGATGATCCTGCTGGGAGAACTGGTCGGGGCAACCTGAGCCCGCTGCAACGCAGGATCGCGGCCAAGGCCGCTCCTACCCGTCCCGGAACGTGCGTAGGAGCGGCCTTGGCCGCGATTCACCATCGTTCGGAAAACCAACGACCCGCACGACCCTTGTCGCCGTTGTGGGAGCGTGCTTGCCCGCGATGCGGCCTGCGCCGAACCGACGGCCGCGATCGCAACCAAGCCCGCGCCTAGCGGCGCTGCGCGTCGATCACCCCGGACACCTCGCGGATCAGCGTGATCGCACGCTGCATCTGGGTGACGCCGCCCACCTCCATGGTAAAGCGCATGTGGGCGGTGCCTTTCTTGGTGAGCGTATTCACCGCGGTGACGTTGAGCTTCTCCCGCGACAGCACTTCCGAGATGTCGCGCAGCAGGCCCTGGCGGTCGATGGCCTGTACCGCGATGTCCACCGGGAACAGCGCCTGGCGGTTGTTGTAGGCCTGGTCGCCCCACTCGGCCTCGATCACCCTTTCCGGGTGCTGCTTGGCCAGTTGCTGGAAATCATGGCAATCCACCCGGTGGATGGAGATGCCGCGCCCGCGCGTGACGAAACCTTCGATGGCATCCGGCGGTGCCGGTTTGCAGCAGCGTGACAGCGAGGTGAGCAGCTTGCCCACCCCGACGATCAGCACCTTGTCGCTGGTGTCGCCCGAGCGGCTGCGGCCGACGACGATTTCCGGCTCGGCCGGCGCTTCCGGGGCGGCTTCGGCCTCGCGCAGGGCTACCTGCACCGCACGCGGGCCGACCTCGCCGCGCCCGGCGGCAACGAACATCGCATCGGCGTTCTTGAAGCCCAGCTTGCCGGCCAGTCCCTCGATATTGGCCTGGGCGTGGCCGTCGCGCTGCATCTCGCGGGTGACGAAGCTGCGCCCGCGGGCGAGCAGGTCTTCTTCTTCCTGCTGGCTGAAGTACTGCTTGATCTTGTTGCGCGCGCGGCTGGTGGCCACGTAGCCCTGGCGCGGGTCCAGCCAGTCGCGCGAGGGGCCGCCCTCCTTGGCCGCGGTGATCTCCACCGTCTGGCCGTTGTCCAGCGCGGTGTTGAGCGGCACCAGGTGGCCGTCGACCTTGGCGCCGCGGCAGCGGTGGCCCAGGTCGGTATGCACCCGGTAGGCGAAATCCACCGGCGTGGCGCCGCGCGGCAGGTCCACCACCCTGCCCTGCGGGGTCAGCACATAGAGGGTGTCGTCCAGCGAGGCGCGCTTGAAGCGCTCCACCCAGTCGGCCGAGTCGGCCACCTCGTCGCGCCAGGACAGCAGGCTCCTCAGCAGGGCGATCTTCTCGTCGTAGTCGCCGCCGTGCTTGGCGCCTTCCTTGTAGCGCCAGTGCGCGGCCACACCGAGTTCCGCGTGGCGGTGCATCTCGTGGGTGCGGATCTGCACCTCCACCGCGCGACCGTCGCCGGCCAGCACCGCGGTGTGCAGCGACTGGTAGTTGTTGCCCTTGGGCTTGGAGATGTAGTCGTCGTATTCCTTGCTGATCGGCTGCCAGATCTGGTGCACGATGCCCAGCACGGTGTAGCAGTCGCGCACCTCGTCCACCAGCACGCGCAGCGCGCGGATGTCATAGACCTCGGAGAAGTCGAGGTGCTTCTTGCGCATCTTGTTGTAGATGCTGTAGATGTGCTTGGGCCGGCCATAGACCTCGGCCTGGATGCCCACCGCGGCGATCTCGTTGCGCAGGCGCTCGATCGCCTTGTCGATGAAGCCCTCGCGTTCCACCCGGCGCTCGTCGAGCATCTTGGCGATGCGCTTGTAGGTGTCGGGCTCGAGGAAGCGGAAGGACAGATCCTCCAGCTCCCACTTGAGCTGCCACACGCCCAGCCGGTTGGCGAGCGGCGCGTAGATGTCCAGGCTTTCGCGTGCCACGTCCAGGCGGGCGTCGTCCGGCTCGTCGGTGTAGTAGCGCAGGGTCTGGGTACGCGAGGCGAGTCGCAGCAGCACCACGCGGATGTCCTGCACCATGGCGAGCAGCATCTTGCGCAGCACCTCGGCCTGGGTGCGGATCTCCGGCGCACTGGCGGTGGCGGTCATGCGGGTGATGACGCGCAGGCCGTTGAGCTTGCGCAGGCCGTCGACCAGTTGCGCCACCGGGCCGCCGAAGTCGCGCACCAGGGTGTCGACGCCGTCGTCCAGGTAGTCGCAGGCGGCGAACAGCAGCGCGGCGATGCGGGTTTCGGCATCGAGCCGCAAGGACGCGCAGATCAGCGACATGCCCAGGGCGTGCGGCCAGACCGGCTCGCCACTGCCCAGCAGGCGGTCCTCGTAGAGGTCGAGCGCTAGGGTGACCGCCTTTTCGATCAGCGCGCGCTCGCCGGCGCTCAGGCCTTCGGCCAACGTGTCGATCGGCGGCGGTGCGTCGTCCTTGGGGAGGGCATGGGTCACGGAAACCATGGCGCGGATTATCCCATAACGGCCGCCCGTCATGATGCGCCTCCCGCAGCTAGGAGCGGCCTTGGCCGCGATGCGGCCTGCGGTGAAGCGTACGGCGCAATCGCGGGCAAGCCCGCTCCCACAGGAACGCCTCGCGCCCCAAAGGCAATGCGCTGTGCCATCATCGGCGGCTCAAAAAATAAACGGCATCCCGCGCAATGAAGCGACCCTTCGCCAACCCCTACCTGCTGCTCACCCTCACCGCGCTGTTCTGGTCCGGCAACATGGTCATCGGCCGCGGCCTGCGCGAGGCGGTGCCGCCGATCTCGCTGGCCTTCTGGCGCTGGACGATCGCGCTGGCGCTGGTGCTGCCCTTCGCCCTGCCCAAGCTGCGCGAGCAGTGGCCGACCCTGGTCCGCCACTGGCGGCCGATGCTGGTGCTGGGCGTGCTCGGCGTCGGCAGCTACAACACCTTCGCCTACATCGCGCTGCAATACACCACGGCCACCAATGCCACGCTGCTCAACTCCTTCATCCCGATCGCCACCATCGCGCTGGCCTTCGTGCTGCTGGGCAAGCGGTTGAACCGGATGGAGGCGTTCGGCGTGCTGGTCTCGCTCGCCGGGGTGATCACCATCGTCGGCCGTGGCGACCTCGGCACCCTGCTCGCCTTGAGCCTGAACACCGGCGACCTGTGGATGCTGGGCGCGGTGCTGGTCTGGGGCCTGTACACCGTGGGCCTGCAGTGGCGCCCTCAGGGCCTGGACCCGATGGTGATGCTGTTCGCCTTCACCGTGGTCGGGCTGGCGGCGCTGACGCCGTTCTACGCCTGGGAACTGGGCAGCGGACGCAGCATCGACCTGCACACCGGCTCCTTCATCGGCATCCTGTACACCGGCATCTTCCCGGGCTTTCTCGGCTATGTGTTCTACAACGCCGGCGTGGCCGCGGTGGGGCCGGCGCGCGGCTCGCTGTTCATCCACCTGATGCCGGTGTTCGGCACCATCCTGGCGGCCGTCTTCCTCGGCGAGCGGCCTCAGTGGTACCACTTTGCCGGCATCGGCCTGGTGTTCGCCGGCATCTTCCTGACCATGCGCAAACGGGCGGCCTGATGTTCGGTTGGCTCCGCCGCCTGCTCGCACGCCCGCAGCCGCAGGCCACGGTGCCGGAGCGGCTGTGGCAGCGCGTCGAGCGCCGCCTGCCCTTCCTCGACTTCCTGCCGGCCGCCGATCGCCAGCGCCTGCGGGACATGGCGATCGAGTTCCTGCGCGACAAGCAGTTCCACGGCGCGCACGGCTTCGCCGTTACCGACGAGATCATGCTGGGGATTGCGCTGCAGGCCTGCCTGCCGGTGCTCAACATCGGCCTGCAGGCCTACCGCGGCTGGGTGGGCATCGTGGTTTATCCGGGTGATTTCGTCATTCCCCGCCAGGTGATGGACGAAGACGGGGTGATGCACGAGTACGACGACGAGGTGCTCGGCGAGGCCTGGGAGGGCGGCCCGGTGCTGGTGTCGTGGTTCGACGAGGACGAGGCGCCGGAAGGCGTGAACGTGGTGATCCACGAGTTCGCCCACAAGCTGGACATGGAGAACGGCGGCGTGGACGGCTTCCCGCCGCTGCCGGCGCACATGTCGCGCAAGGCCTGGAGCGAGGCCTTCGGCAACGCCTACGAGCGCTTCTGCGAGCAGGTGGACGAGGACGAGGACACCGTGCTCGACCCTTACGCCGCGGAACACCCGGGCGAGTTCTTCGCCGTGGCCTCGGAAAGCTTCTTCCTCGATCCGCACGGCCTTCTCGAGACCTTCCCCGAGGTCTATCGCCAACTGGCCGCCTACTATCGCCTGGACCCGGCGCACGCTGGCGAGCAAACAGGACGGTAGGAGCGGCCTTGGCCGCGATGCGATCTACGGGAACCCAACGCCGCAATCGCGGCCAAAGCCGCTCCTACCGGGGTACCGCTGCGAATACCCAGCGCATAAGCGCCGGACCACCCCCTCCCGCTCGACAAGGGCCGGCGCGGGTTTGCCGCAGGGCGTCGCGGATTCTGCGATTACATTTCGCCGAATGAAACATCCCGCCCTTTGCAGCCGCGAAACCGCCTGTCTAAGCTTGAAACACCGCTGGCCCACAGCGCTCTCGAAGGCTGCGAGAACTGCGGGCTGACGGCAGGAACGCGGATCAGCCAATACTCGGAGGATGTCCCATGGCTATTACCTGGATTCTGGTTGCCAACGCCAGCTTGTGCAGACTGTACGAGAACCTGGGCCCCAACAAGGGCCTCAAGCTGGTCAAGGAACTGATCCATCCGGAGAGCAGGCAGAAGAACTCCGAACTCGTTACCGACCGCCCCGGCAGCATGGCGGTCAACGGTTCGGGCAGCGGTTCCAAGCAGCCGCAAACCCTTCCCAAGCAGCACGAGGCAAAGGTATTCGCTCAGGAGATTGCACAGGAACTGTACAAGGGACGCTCCACCAACGCTTTCCGGCGCGCCATCCTGGTCGCGCCGCCCGCCTTCATGGGCATGCTCAACTCGGTCATGGACGGACCGACCGCGCAACTGGTCTCCGACCGCTTCGAAAAGGACTACACCAAGACTCCCGAACCGCTGCTGGCCGAACGCCTGGCCGGTTGCATCTATCTGTAGGACCGTTTCTTCGAGCGTCTCCCTTCAGGAGACGATGGGACCGCCGTAGTGGCGGCCCCGAAGAGCCGCGGGGCGCTTGGCGCCCCGCTTTTCATTTGGCGGCCGGCTGGTACTGGGCGCCGCGCACCAGGCGCAGGTGTTCGCTGTCGCGCCGGTTGCCCGCGCCGGTGACCGCCGTGCTGAAGGCCACCCCCCAGGCGGTAAAGCTCATGGTGCCCGGCGTCGCGCTCCAGAACTTGAGCGCCGGCGTGGCCGGGAAGACGGCCGACAGGATGGCCGGCTGGCGGAAGCTGCCCGCGCAGGCCCCGCCCGCCCCGTCGGCATCGGTCGCAAAGCGGTGGCCGGAGGAGCACCAGGTGATGGTCAGCAGCTCGTCGCGCGTCGGCAGGCGCCAGTCGGCGTGTCCGGCGTACTCGAACGCGTCGGCGAGGGCGACCGCGGCGTCCCAGTCATGACGCTCGGCCTCGCCCGCGCAGGTCTCGCCGGTCCATTCCTGGCCGATGCTGCAGCGCATCCAGGTGAGACCGGTCGCACGATCGAGCACCAAGGCGCCGTCGCCCTGCGGTTCGAAGCGTGCGATGGCCGCACGCTCGCGCTCGGACGGTTCCGCCGCCACCGGCTCGGCCGGCGCCGGGGCGGGCGCGGCCACCTGAACGGGGGCTGCCGCTTCCTGTCCGCAGCCTGCCAGGACGAGCGCGGCGATGGAGACCGGCAGCAGATTTCTGCGAAGGCTCATTGAAAATCCATGGTTTGCAGTTCGACGGGCGGCCATTCTGGCGGTTTTCCGCCCGTGTGCCAAACCGGTTGCCGCCGCCTCACCCATCGCTGCGCGCCAGCATGGCCACCACCTGTGCGGCGATGCCCTCGCCGCGGCCGGTGAAGCCGAGCTTCTCGGTGGTCTTGCCCTTGATGTTGACGGCCTCGGGCGCACAGCCCAGGTCGGCGGCGATGTTGGCGGCCATCGCCGGCACGTGCGGCAGGATCTTCGGCGCGCGGCAGATCACTGTGGCGTCCACGTTCACCACCAGCCAGCCCGCCGCCCGCACCCGCGCCCAGGCTTCGCGCAGCAGCACACGGCTGTCGGCCCCGGCATGCGCGGGGTCGGTGTCGGGGAACAGCCTGCCGATGTCGCCCAGGCCGGCGGCACCGAGCAGTGCGTCGGTCAGCGCATGCAGCAGCACGTCGGCGTCGGAATGACCGAACAGCCCGCGCTCGAAGGGAATGGTGACGCCGCCGATGATCAGCGGCCGCCCGGGTACCAGGGCATGCACGTCGAAACCCTGGCCAATGCGGAATGGAAAGCTCACGAGCGCGGGTCCTCCTACTTGTCGCGGTTCTGCAGGATCCACTCGGCCAGATGCAGGTCGAGCGGATAGGTCACCTTGAGGTTGGTAGCGTCGCCTTCGATCAGGCGCGGATGCAGGCCCGCGGCCTCGATCGCGCTGGCCTCGTCGGTGACGCCGTGGGCCGACTCCAGCGCGCGGCGCAGCATCACGTAGCGGAACATCTGCGGCGTCTGCGCCTGCCACAGGCTGTCGCGCGGCACGGTGCGCTGCACCCGGCGCTGGCCGTCGGCCTGCTTGAGCGTGTCGGCCACCGGCACCGCGAGCAGCCCGCCGACCTCGTCGTGCGCCAGTTCGCGCACCAGCTTGTCGATGTGCCAGGGCGCCAGGCAGGGACGTGCGGCATCATGGACCAGCACCCAGTCCGACTGTGCTGCTTCGCCGGCGATCGCGCGCAGCCCGCCCAGCACGCTGTCCGCGCGGGTCGCGCCGCCGCAGAACAGCGGCACCAGTTTGGGGCCGAGCGCGGACCAGTCGTGGCGCGCCCACTCCGCATCGCCCACCGAGAGCACGACGAAGACCTTGTCGATCTCCGGTGCGGCGCACAGCACCGCCAACGAGTGGTGGATGAGCGGACGGCCGAGCAGGGGAAGATACTGCTTGGGCTTCTCGGCCCCCATACGGCTGCCGCTGCCGGCGGCGGGAACGATGGCGAAATGGCGTGGATGAAAGGTCTGCATGGCGCGCGATTCTAGCCCGGAATCGCCGCGCCGCAGCACGGCGCGGCGTCGACGGCCCACGCATCATGCATTAGAGTTGGCGACATTAGCCCAGCACCCGGCCATCTTCGCTCGCCCAACAAGCATGCCTTTCTCCGTTCCGTTCGACTCCGCGCAAGGCCAGGCTTTTCTGATCGCCATCGGCATCGGCCTGCTGATCGGCCTGGAGCGCGAGCGGGTCGCCTCGGCGCGCGCCGGACTGCGCACCTTCGGGCTGGTCGGGATGTTCGGCGCCCTGGCCGGGCTGCTGGGCCAGCATCTGGAGAGCATCGCGCCGTTGGTCGTGGGTCTGGCACTGGTGGGCATCATGATCATCGCCGCCTACCTGCGCCACCCGGACCCCACGGACCCCGGCACCACCTCGGTGGCCGCCTTGCTGGTGTGCTTCTGCCTGGGGGCCGCGGTGTGGTACGGCTACGCGCAGATCGCGGTGATGCTGGCGGTGGGCACCACCGTGCTGCTGTACTTCAAGGCGCAGCTGCGCGGCATCGCGACCCGCCTGGGGCCCAAGGACTGGATCTCCATCCTGCAGTTCGGCGTGCTCTCGCTGGTCATCCTGCCCATCCTGCCCAACGAGGAGTTCGGCCCCTACGAGGCGCTCAACCCTTATCAGGTCTGGTGGATGGTGGTGCTGATCTCCGGCGTCAGCCTGGCCGGCTACGCCGCGCTGCAGCTGGTGGGCGCCCGTTACGGCGCGGCCTTCGTCGGCATTTTCGGCGGCCTGGCCTCCAGCACCGCCACCACCATGGTGTATGCACGCAATGCCCGCTCTGCGCCCGCGATGGCGCCGATGGCGGCACTAGTGATCGTGCTGGCCAACCTGGTGATGGTGGTGCGCGTGGGCATCATTGCGCTGGTGGTCGCGCCGGGTGTGATCGTGCAGTTGCTGGCAGTCATCGTCCCGGCCCTGTTGCTCGGCCTGATCGCCCTGGTCTGGAACTGGCGACGGCTCACCGAGCGCGGCGAGGTCCTGCTGCCGGCGACCTCCAACCCCACCGAACTGCGCACCGCGCTCGGCTTCGGTGCGCTCTACGCGGTGGTGCTGTTCATCGCCGCGTGGCTCACCGAGATCGCGGGCAACCGCGGGCTCTACGTGCTCGCCGTGGTCACCGGCCTGACCGACATCGACGCCATCGCGCTGACCAGCCTGCGGTTGTTCGGACTCGAGAAGCTGGCGCTGTCGCCCACGGTGATCGTCATCGGCCTGGGCATGCTGGCGAACCTGGTCTTCAAGACCGGTCTCGCCGTGGCCATCGGCGGCCATGCGCTGGGCTCAAAGGTGATGGGCGGCATGGGTGCGGTGGCACTGGGACTGATCGGCGGCATCGCCTGGAGCGCCGTCGGGGCACAAAGCCTATAATTCACCGGTCGAAGGATAGTCGTCCCCGACTTCCCCAAACGGACCTCTCTCATGGCCAATGCTTCAGTCAGACCCCCTGCGGTCGCCGGCCAGTTCTACCCCGGCGACCCGCTGGTGCTCAGCGCCCAGCTGAGCGAGATGCTGTCCACCGCGGTCGCCCTCGAAGCCGTTCGTCCGCCCAAGGCGGTGATCGTGCCGCACGCGGGCTACATCTACTCCGGACCGGTGGCGGCAACCGCCTATAACGCGCTGGCCCCGCTGCGCGACGTGGTGCGCAAGGTGGTGATGCTCGGCCCGACCCACCGCATGGCAGTCAACGGCTTCGCCCTGCCCGCCACGCAGGCCTTCTCGACACCCTTCGGCGAGGTGCCGCTGTGCCGCAGCGACTGGGAGGCCCTGCAGCGCCGCACGGATGTGGTGGTCGATGACCGCCCGCATGCCCAAGAACACTGCCTGGAGGTGCAACTTCCCTTCCTGCAGACCGTGCTGGGTGCCTTCGAGCTGGTGCCGATACTGGTCGGCATGGCCGGCACCGAAGCGGTGGCCGATCTGATCGAGAGCCTGTGGGGCGGCCCCGAAACCCTGATCGTGATCAGTTCGGATCTCTCGCATTACCTGAGCTACGAACAGGCGCGCCATTGCGACCGCGCCACGGTGGCACAGCTCATCCGCCTGCAGGACGGCCTCAAGCACGAGCAGGCCTGCGGTGCCACGCCGATCAACGGACTGTTGCGCGCCGCTGCGCGTCACGGTCTCGAACCTCATCTGCTCGACCTGCGCAACTCCGGCGATACCGCCGGCGACCGCGGACGGGTGGTGGGCTATGCCAGCATCGCCTTCTGCGAATCGCCCGACCATGCCGCAGCCGCCCGCCACTGAGGACGACGCCCTCGGCAAGATACTCCTGATCCGCGCCCGGGCGGCCATCGCACAGGCGCTGGGCCGCGAGGACGCGGGCGCCGAGGAATCGGACCATCCCGCCCTCGCCCGCCGCGGCGCGAGCTTCGTCACGCTGAAGAAGAATGGCGAACTGCGCGGTTGCATCGGCAGCCTGCGCGCCCAGCGCCCGCTGGCCGAGGACGTCGCCAGCAACGCGGTGGCTGCAGCCACCCGCGACCCGCGCTTTCCGCCCTTGGGCGCCGACGAGCTGGCCGGGGTGGACATCGAGGTCTCCCTGCTCTCGGAGCCGGAATTCCTCGACTTCGACGACGAGCACCACCTGCTCGGCCAGCTGCGCCCCGGCACCGACGGACTGATCCTCTTCTCCGGCTGCCGCAGCGCGACCTTCCTGCCCCAGGTCTGGGAACAACTGCCCGACCCGCGAGGTTTCCTCGCCGCCCTGAAGCAGAAGGCCGGGCTCCCGCCGGAGCGGCCCGCCGCCAACCTGATGGCCGCCCGCTACCAGGTCCGCAAGTGGCGCGAGAAGCAGGCCCGAACCTCGTCCCCGGAACACGACACCTGATCCCTAGGAGCGCCTTGGCCGCGATGGCAGCGTGCGGATCGACGAAAGCCGCATCGCGGCCAAGGCCGCTCCTACACGCGCGCTGAGCTTCATTCCGGCGTCACGCGGCGATGATGCCAGCCCAAATGCCAGACGTCCCGTTTGCTCTGCGCCATGCCCTTTGCCGGCGGCTCAGCCCTCCCCCGCCCTTTCGGCCGGCGGTATCGGCTCCTGCAGGAGCGGCCTTGGCCGCGATCCGCCCGGCGAAAAATGGCCGGGCGGCACGTCCCCGGGACCACTCCCGCGAACCTGCCTCGTCGCCCCGGCTTTCCGACCCGGCGAGTGCTACGCTGAAAGCAGGCAGGACGATTGCTGCCGCCCCTGCGGGAGTACTCTCATGAACCATCCGGGACGTTACTGGCACATGCTCGACGACGGTCGCATCCAGTGCGATCTCTGTCCGCGCTACTGCAAGCTGCACGACGACCAGCGCGGTGCCTGTTTCGTGCGCATGCGCGAACACGACGCCATCGTGCTCACCACCTATGGACGCAGTTCCGGCTTCTGCATCGACCCGGTGGAGAAGAAGCCGCTCAACCACTTCTACCCCGGCACCTCCGTGTTCTCTTTTGGCACCGCCGGCTGCAACCTCGCCTGCAAGTTCTGCCAGAACTGGGACATCTCCAAGTCGCGCGACATGGACCGGCTGATGGACGCCGCCTCGCCCGCCGAGATCGCCCGCACCGCCGCGCACTGGGGTTGCCGCAGCGTGGCCTACACCTACAACGACCCGGTGATCTTCCTCGAGTACGCGGTCGACACCGCCGAGGCCTGCCACGCTGAGGGTGTGCAGAACATCGCGGTCACCGCCGGCTACATCAGCGAAGCGGCGCGTGCCGAGTTCTTCGCACCGATGGATGCGGCCAATGTCGACCTGAAGGCCTTCACCGACGACTTCTACGTGCAGCTCTGCGGCGCCCGGCTGCAGCCGGTGCTCGACACCCTGGTGTGGCTGGTGCACGAAAGCACGGTATGGGTCGAGATCACCACCCTGCTGATCCCCGGCAAGAACGATACGGACGCCGAACTGAGCGCCATGTCGCAATGGATCGCCCGCGAACTGGGCCCCACCGTTCCGCTGCACTTCACCGCCTTCCACCCCGACTTCAAGCTCACCGACATCGCGGCCACCCCGGCCGCCACCCTGCAACGTGCCCGCCGGATCGCCCTGGATGCGGGCCTGCGACACGTGTATACCGGCAACGTCCATGACCGCGACGGCGGCACCACCCGCTGCACCGGCTGCGGCGAGCCGCTGATCGTGCGCGACTGGTACGAGATCATCGACTACCGCCTCACGCCCGACGGTGCCTGCCCGGCATGTGGCACTGCGCTCGCCGGGCGGTTCGGCGCCTACGGCAAGCCTTTCGGCTCGCGGCGGATACCGGTGGCGATCCACCGCAGCTGAGGCTTGGCGTGACATGCGCGACTTGTTGCCCGACGCCACCCGTGCAATCCTCGTTCGTCCTCCCCAAGGATCGCCAACGTGAAACTGCGCCACTCGCTGATCAGCATTCCAAGCGCCCAGGTCTGGCTCGAGGCCCTGCTCTGCCACGCCCCGGACGTGCGCGGCCTTGCGCTGATCGTCCAGCCGCTGGCCACCCCGCCGGGTGCGGAGCGCGAGGACGATGTCGCCCGTATGCTGCAGGCGGCCGGCTTCGCCACGCTGACCGTGGACCTGCTCACCGACTACGAGGAAACCCGCGACCCGGACACCCGCTTCAACGTGCCGCAACTGGCGCTGCGCATCGAGGGCGTGCGCGACTGGATCGCGCATCAACCCAACCTCGGCGCCTTGCAGGTCGGCCTGCTGGCCTCGGGCACCGCGTGCGGCGCGGCCATTCGGGCCGCGGCGCGCGCCCCCGAACACTACAACGCACTGATATGCCGCGGCGGGCGCCCCGACCTAGCGGGCGCAAAGCCGCTGGCCTCGCTCACCACGCCGACCCTCTTCGCGGTCGGCGGCCAGGACCCCGGCCTGCCCATGCTGCGCCAGGCTTACGACCATCTCGTCACGCAACGAAGCTGGCAGCTCGTGCCCGAAGCCGACGACCGCTTCGACGCTCCCGGCGCCACCGCGAGCTTTGCCCGCCTGGCGAAGGACTGGCTGCTGCTTTATCCCTACGCGCCGGCCCCGACGGCGGTCGGCGAGGCGGCCACTGCCGAGCGTTGACGCCACACTGCCATGATCGCCCCGGCCAACCCTGCCAGCTACGCCTACCTCCCGCCCGGCAGGGCTACCACGGCCGATTCGCATAGCGCTCGCGCCGACGACGCCAGCCCGGCCACCGGGCCGGCATCGAACACACTGCCCCCGGAAGAGCGGCGCGAGGTCGCCGAACTGCAGAAGCGCGACCGCGAGGTCCGCGCCCATGAACTCGCTCACGTCGCCGCCGGTGCCGGCCTGGTCACCCGTGGCGCCAGCTTCACCTACGAAACCGGACCCGACGGCCAGCGCTACGCAGTGGCCGGCGAAGTCGGCATCGACACCTCCCCGGGGCGCACGCCGGAAGAGACACTGCAGCGGGCCGAACAGGTGCGCTCAGCCGCGCTCGCGCCCGCCGACCCGTCGCCGCAGGATCTCGCGGTCGCCGCCGCTGCGGCGCGCATGGCGCTGGAGGCCAGGCTGGAGATCGCCACCGAGCGCCAGAATGGCGAGACGGCGGACGCACCCGGCGCCACGCCTGCGACCGAGGCCGAACGCAGCGCCGCCACGGCCGCGCGCTTCGCGCCGGATGCGCTCAGCCCCGCGGAAACCGGGCGACTCATCGACCTGTTCGCCTGACCGGCGACTGCCCATCCCCTATAATTCAGCCCCTTCACGCGCCCCCGGCGCGGTTCTGCCGTTCACCTGCCATGCCTGCCAACGACTCCACGCCCCGTCCGCCTGCCGCCCCGATCACGCTGCTGCCTGCAGTTCCGCCGGCGCGCGCCGGCCAACGCGTGGAACTGCCCGCGCTCGCCGGCTCGGCCGACGCGCTGGCCATCGCCCAGCTGGGCGGACGCGAAGACATGCTGCTGGTGGTCACCGCCGACCCGATCGATGCCCAGCGCCTGCAGGACGAGATCGCCTGGCTGGCCCCGCAGCTGCGCCTGCACCTGCTGCCCGACTGGGAGACCCTGCCCTACGACAGTTTCTCGCCGCACCAGGACCTGATCTCCGAGCGCCTCTCGACGCTCTACGCCATCGGCCGCGGCGAGGCCGACGTGGTGCTGGTGCCGGCTACCACTGCGCTCTACCGCATGGCCCCGCCGGCCTTCCTGGCCGCCTACACCTTCTTCCTCAAGCAGGGCGAGAAGCTCGACGTGGACCAGCTGCGCGCGCAGATGGCGCTGGCCGGCTACGCCCACGTCACCCAGGTGGTGAGCCCGGGCGAATTCTCGGTACGCGGCGGGCTGATCGACCTCTACCCGATGGGTTCGCCGCTGCCCTACCGCATCGACCTGTTCGACGACGAGGTCGAGAGCATCAAGACCTTCGACCCGGACACCCAGCGCACCGTCTATCCGGTCAAGGAGATCCGCCTGCTGCCGGCGCGCGAGTTCCCGCTCGACGACAAGGGCCGCGCGCGCTTCCGCAGCCGCTTCCGCGAGACCTTCGAAGGCGACCCGACGCGCAGCCCGGTGTACAAGGACGTGTCCAACGGCATCGCCCCTGCCGGCATCGAGTACTACCTGCCGCTGTTCTTCGACGACACCGCGACCATCTTCGACTACCTGCCGGCCGACACCCCTGTGCTGCTGCACCACGACGTGCCGGCGGCGATCGCCGAGTTCTGGAGCGACACCCGCTCCCGTCATGACCTGCTCAAGGGCGACCGCACCCGCCCGGTGCTCGCGCCCGAAGCGCTGTTCCTCACCGACGAGGCCTTCTTCCTCGCACTCAAGGACCGCGCCCGCTTCCTGCTGCCCGCAGGAGTCGAGGACGGCGCACCGGCCCAGCCGTTGCCGCCTGTGGCGGTCGAAGGCAAGGCCACCGACCCGCTGCACCGCCTGAAGGCTTTCTGCGCCGGCTTCGACGGCCGCGTGCTGGTGCTCGCCGACTCCGCCGGGCGGCGCGAGACCATGGCCGAGTACTTCAACGAGTACGGCCTGCCCTTCGCGCCCAGCGCCGACTTCGCCGGCTTCGTGGACGCGGACGCCCCGCTCGCCCTCGGCACCGGTCCGCTCGCCACCGGCTTCATCCTGCCCCAGGCCCGCCTCGCGGTCGTCACCGAGGCCGAGCTCTACGCCGCCACCGCCCGCACCCGCGGCCGCCGCGACACCCGCCGCGCCTCCACCATGGAAGGCTGGCTGCGCGACCTCTCCGAGCTCAAGCCGGGCGACCCGGTGGTGCATGTCTCGCACGGCGTCGGCCGCTACATGGGCCTGGTGCACATGAACCTGGGCGAAGGCGACACCGAGTTCCTGCACCTAGAATACAACGGCGGCGACAAGCTCTATGTGCCGGTCTCGCAGCTGCACGTCATCACCCGCTACGCCGGCGCCGACCCGGAAGCGGTGGACCTGCACCGCCTGGGCTCCGGCCAGTGGGAGAAGGCCAAGCGCAAGGCCGCCCAGCAGGTGCGCGACACCGCCGCCGAGCTGCTCGCGCTCTATGCCCAGCGCGCCGCGCGCCCGGGCCACCGCTTCGACTTCAAGCAGCACGACCTCGACGCCTTTGCCGAGGGCTTCGGCTTCGAGACCACGCCCGACCAACAGGCCGCCATCGACGCGGTGATCGCCGACATGAAGGCGGGCCGCCCGATGGACCGCCTGGTATGCGGCGACGTCGGCTTCGGCAAGACCGAGGTCGCGCTGCGCGCGGCCTTCGTCGCCGTGGCCGACGGCAAGCAGGTCGCGGTGCTGTGCCCCACCACCCTGCTCGCCGAGCAGCACTGGCAGACCTTCTCCGACCGCTTCGCCGACTGGCCCATCAAGGTCGCCGAGCTGTCGCGCTTTCGCAGCGCCAAGGAGCAGAACGAAGCGCTCGCACAACTGGCCGATGGCAAGGTGGACATCATCATCGGCACCCACCGCCTGCTGCAGAAGGACGTCAAGTTCAAGCGCCTGGGGCTGGTGATCATCGACGAGGAGCACCGCTTCGGCGTGCGCCAGAAGGAGGCGCTGAAGACGCTGCGCAGCGAGGTCGACATCCTCACCCTCACCGCCACGCCCATCCCGCGCACCCTCGGCCTGTCGCTGGAAGGCCTGCGCGAGTTCTCGGTGATCGCCACCGCGCCCTCGCGCCGGCTGGCGATCAAGACCTTCGTGCAGCGCTGGTCCAAGGGCATCGTGCGCGAGGCGGTGCTGCGCGAGTTCAAGCGCGGCGGGCAGGTGTATTTCCTGCACAACGAGGTCGACACCATCGAGAACATGCGCAACAGCCTGGCCGAGATGCTGCCCGAGGCGCGCATCGTGGTCGGCCACGGGCAGATGCCGGAACGCGAGCTCGAACGGGTAATGCGCGACTTCACCCAGAAGCGCGCCAACCTGCTGTTGTGCACGACGATCATCGAAACCGGCATCGACATTCCCACCGCCAACACCATCATCATCAACCGCGCGGACCGCTTCGGCCTCGCCCAGCTGCACCAGCTGCGCGGCCGGGTCGGGCGCAGCCACCACCAGGCCTACGCCTACCTGCTCACCGACGCCGAAGCCAAGCCGACCTCGCAGGCGCAGAAGCGCCTGGAGGCGATCACCATGATGGAAGAGCTGGGCTCCGGCTTTTACCTGGCGATGCACGACCTGGAGATCCGCGGCGCCGGCGAGGTGCTGGGCGAGAACCAGTCCGGCGAGATCCAGCAGGTCGGCTTCAGCCTGTACACCGAGATGCTCAAGCGCGCGGTGCACGACCTGCAGGCCGGCCGCGAGCCGGATCTCTCCCAGCCGCTGGAAGTGGTCTCCGAAATCAACCTGCACACCCCGGCGCTGCTGCCCTCGGACTACTGCCCCGATGTGCAGGAACGCCTGACGCTCTACAAGCGCCTGGCCAACTGCGACAACGACGACGATCTGCGTGCCCTGCAGGAAGAGCTCATCGACCGCTTCGGCGAGCTGCCGCCGCAGACCCAGGCCTTGATCGAGACCCACCGCCTGCGCCTGCTGGTCAAGCCTTACGGCGTCGCCAAGCTCGACGCCTCGGAGGCACAGATCAGCGTGCAGTTCGGCCCCAACCCGGCGATCGACCCGGGCAAGGTCATCCTGCTCATCCAGCGCGACCGCAACACCCGCATGGCAGGCCCGGATCGCCTGATCCGCAAGGTGGCGGTACCGCAGCTGCGCCAGCGTGCGCAGGCGGTGAAGGAACTGCTGGAATCGGTGCGGGCAGGCTGAGCGCGGGCATAGCCCACTTTTTCACAATCCGCCACACAGCCAAGGCAGACGTCATCGTCCGGGTTCGCTAGAGTTAAGCGGCCGGCGTAGTGCGCCGGCAACTACCGGCGCACCCGCGCCGGCATCACTGCGAACGAAACCCGTGGAGGTCGAGATGGCGAACAAGAAGATCGAGGATGTCGAGGGGATTGGCGAGGCGATCGGCGCAAAACTGCGTGCCGCCGGTGTCAAGGACACCGATTCCATGCTGGCGGCGTGTACGACACCGGCACAACGCAAGCAACTGGCCGAAAAGGCCGGCCTGACCGACAAGCAGGTGCTGAAGTTCGCCAACATGGTCGATCTCTACCGCATCAACGGCGTCGGGTCGGAGTATGCCGAGCTGCTGGAGGCGGCCGGCGTCGATACGGTGCCGGAGCTGGCCCAACGCAACGCCGGCAATCTTGCCGCCGCGATGTCGAAGCTCAACGAAGAAAAGAAACTCACCCGCAGGCCGCCGAGTGAAACCGAAGTCGCCAAGTGGGTGGAGCAGGCCAAGGGGCTTCCGCGCATGCTGCAATACTGATCTCCACGCCCTCCCCGGGATCGAGGATCGCGGGGAGGGATGCGCACGGCTTTGCGATACGGGTCAAAAAAAACCCCACACCCGCTCGAAACCGTGTATTGTGCGCCCTGCAGTCGATTCAAGCAGTATGTCCTAGCGGTTTTCTGGCAGTACGTTCATCACTGAACGGTTTCGGTTCGAATTCCCTCGCACGATTCTTGATCGTTCCTGCGCCCGGGCGCCTTTGCCCACAATCTTCATATGGAACGCTAAAAATGAGCACCAAGACCGGTACCGTCAAGTGGTTCAACGACTCCAAGGGCTTCGGCTTCATCACCCCGGAAGGCGGTGGTGACGACCTGTTCGCCCACTTCAGCGAAATTCAAGGCTCGGGCTTCAAGACCCTGGCCGAGAACCAGCGCGTCGAGTTCGAAGTCAAGACCGGCCCGAAGGGCCTGCAGGCTGCGAACATCCGCGCCATCTAAGCTTCACCGCTTAGCGCAAGAACGCGGCTTCGGCCGCGTTTTTTGTTTTGGGCTGCCGATATGGATATCCCCCGCACCGGCTGCCACACTGAACCATTCTCCCGTCCGCCCCTGCTGCCATGACCGCTCCGATCGAAAGCTTCCGCGACCTCGACCTGCCCGCACCGCTGCTCACCGCACTGGCCGAGGTCGGCTACGAGACCCCGTCGCCCATCCAGGCCGCCTGCATCCCGCACCTGCTCGCGGGGCGCGACCTGCTCGGCGAGGCGCAGACCGGCACCGGCAAGACCGCCGCGTTTGCCCTGCCCGCGCTGGCGCGCCTGGAGATTGGTCTGTATCGCCCGCAGGTGCTGGTGCTTACCCCGACCCGCGAACTGGCCATCCAGGTCGCCGAAGCCTTCCAGAAGTACGCCCATCACCTGCCCGGCTTCCACGTGCTGCCGGTGTATGGCGGGCAGAGCATGGTGGTGCAGTTGCGCCAGCTCAAGCGCGGCGCGCACGTCATCGTCGGCACCCCAGGGCGGGTCATGGACCACCTGGAGCGCGGCAGCCTGGTGCTGGACGATCTGCGCACCCTGGTGCTGGACGAAGCCGACGAAATGCTGCGCATGGGCTTCATCGACGACGTCGAATGGATCCTCGAGCACACCCCGGCCGAGCGCCAGACCGCGCTGTTTTCCGCGACCATGCCGGACGCCATCCGCCGTGTGGCCCACCGCCACCTGCGCGAGCCGCAGGAAGTGAAGATCCGCGCCGCGACCGCCACCGTGGCGGCGATCCGCCAGCGCTACTGGCAGGTGCGCGGGGTGGACAAGCTCGACGCGCTGACCCGCATCCTGGAAGTCGAGGACGACTTCGACGCTGCCATCGTCTTCGTACGCACCAAGACCGCAACGGTGGAACTGGCCGAACGCCTCGAAGCCCGCGGCTACGCGGCCGCGGCGCTCAACGGCGACATGACCCAGGGCCTGCGCGAGCAGGTCATCGAGCGGCTGAAGAACGGCTCGCTCGACATCGTGGTGGCCACCGACGTGGCCGCGCGCGGCATCGACGTGCCGCGCATCAGCCATGTGATCAACTACGACATTCCGTACGACACCGAAGCCTATGTGCACCGCATCGGCCGCACCGGCCGTGCCGGTCGCCAGGGCACCGCGATCCTCTTCGTCGCGCCGCGCGAGACGCGCATGCTCAAGGCCATCGAGCGCGCCACCCGCCAGCCGATCGAAGCCATCGCGCTACCCACCCGCGAGACGGTAGCCGGGCGCCGGGTGGCGCAGTTCCGCCAGCAGATCGCCGACACGCTCGAGAAGGAGGATCTCGCCTTCTTCATGGACGTGATCAACCGCATCGAAGAGGAAGAGTGCTTCAAGGCGCATGAGATCGCCGCAGCGCTGGCTTTCCTCGCCACCCGCGAACGTCCGCTGCAGGTCGAGGAGACCGGCAAGGGCTGGGATCTCGCCACGGCCGCACCGACGCAGGCCGCCAAGGGCGAACGCCCGCCGCGCGAGAACCGCGACGAGATCCTCACCCGCCGCCGCGCCTTCTCCGAGGGCCTGTTGACCCGCTACCGCATCGAGGTCGGCCGCATGCACGGCGTCACGCCCAAGGAGATCGTCGGCGCGATCGCCAACGAGGGCGGCATCGAAGGCCGTTACATCGGCCAGATCCATCTCTTCGATGACTACAGCACCGTGGAGTTGCCCAAGGCGCTGCCGGGCGAACTGATCGGCCTGCTCAAGCGCATCCGCGTGCGCCAGCGTCCGCTGGCGATCAGGGAGCTCAGTGCCAGCGAAGCGGATCAGCTTCCGGAACGCCGTCGCCCGCCGCGTCCGGCCGGTGATCGCGACATGCAGGGCCGCGGCGAGGCGCCGCGCAAGTGGGGCGGCACCAAGCGCCCTGAGCACGGCAATGCCGACAAGCACGAGCACCGCGGACCGCCCAAGACCTACGCGGACAAGCCGGGCAAGCGCTTCCGCAAGGATTGAACCGGTACGCGCAATGAACAACGCCGGCCCTCGGGCCGGCGTTGTTCATTCTGGGGCGGCGTTCCGCCAGACCGGGTCAGTATCGCCCGCTGCCGCGGCGCTGGTGCTCGTCGCCCCAGCGGAACTCACGCGGTTCCTTCTCGAACTCGGGGAAGTGGCGATCGTGCTCCATCAGCAGGCTCATGATCGTCAGCGCATGCTCGCGCGGAAAGCCCTGGCGCGTTCCGCCGCGGGTATCCGTCATGAGTCGAAAGACATAGTCCCGGCACTCACGGGTACCCCAGATCAGATCGATCTTGCGCAGATGCGGAAAACGCTCGTAGAGCGCCCGCGTATCCGTCTCGGTCATGCCGCCGCGGGTGATTGCGTTCATCTCCGGAATATCCTTCAAAATCCATTACCTGCACCTCTGACTTATAACGCAAGTAATAGTTCTTGAAAACTGCGGATAGTACGGAGCAAACCTGCACCCACCTGCCATGCGGGACGTCGGGCGCAGGTGGAGGCTTCGCCCCTGCCTCACCGGTGCAGAAGCGGCCTTGGTCGTGATGCGTCCGCTGACAACACGACTCCGCCATCGCGGCCAAGGCCGCTCCTACACGTTCTATCCTTCGAGGTGACGTAGCAGGGGATTGAGGATCGCCGCTCCCAGCCGCTTGCTGCGCATGGCGCTCCAGCCGGTCTGCCCGTCGGGCATGTTGGCGTTGTCCTTGAACGGCATCTCCAGGGTCAGCGACAGGCAGGCGAAGTGATTGGCCACCCACTTGCTCGCCAGGCTGAGCAGTTCCTCACCGAAGCGGCCGGGCTTGTAGCCGTGCTCGGTCTGGAAATCCGGACTGGCCGCCTTGAACGCTTCCATGAAGCGCCGCTGGCTCGCCGCCAGTTCCGCGGTGAAGGCCGGCACCTCGTCGGCGGTGGAGAAGAACACGTAGGGCAGTTCCTCGTCGCCGTGGACATCGAGGAAGAGCGCGCATCCGCTGTCCATCATCGCCTGGCGGACCAGCGCGACCTCGGGCGCGGTGGCGGGATCGGGATCGCGCCATTCACGGTTCAGGTTGCGCCCCGCGGCATTGGTGCGCAGGTTGCCGCGGATCGCGCCGTCCGGGTTCATATTGGGCACGATGTAGAGCACCGCATGTTCGCGCACCCTGCGCGCCACCGGATCGGCGTTGTCCAGCAGGCGCTCGAGCAGGCCTTCCACGAACCATTCGCCCATGGTCTCGCCCGGATGCTGACGGGCGATGATCCAGACCGGCTGGCGTGCCGAACCGGGCCTGCCGACCACCACCACGTCAAGGTCGCGGCCTTCGACCGTGGCGCCGAGGTTGCGCACCTGGGCATAGGGCGACATCTCGGCCCAGCCCAGCAGGTCGAGGTGACGCTCATGCGAGTACGGCTCGAAGAAGGCGTAGTAGACGCTGTCGCGCTCGGGCGTGTGCTCGACGATCAGGCGCCCGCCCTCGAAGCAGGTGCCCGGCACCCTGAACCAGTTGCGCCGGTCGTAGGAGGCCACGCAGCGATAGCCTTCCCAGTTCGGGTAGGCTGCCTCGGCGGCGTTGTCGAACACCATCCGCAGCGCCTTGCCAGCGCCGCCCTGCAGGCGGAAGTAGAACCACTGGCGGAACTCCGCCGCGTTGTCGCTCGGCAGGCGCAGGCGGATGTCCTGCGGATCGTCGAGGGCGAGCACCTCGATGGCGCCGGCGTCGAAGTTATGGCTGACTCTCATGGCCGTCCTCTGCAATGGTGCGCGGTATCAGTCCATCCGCCGGCGGAACACCAGCGTGTCGTCACCGGAGGCTTCGGCCGCAAAGGCATAGCCCTCGCTGTCAAAGGCCTTGAGCGCGTCGACATCGGTCAGCCGATGGGTGATCGCATAGCGGCTCATCAATCCGCGCGCCCGCTTGGCGTAGAAGCTGATGATCTTGTAGCGCCCGCCCTTCCAGTCCTCGAACACCGGCGTCACCACCCGCGCGCCAAGCTTGTCCGCCTTGACCGACTTGAAGTACTCCTCGGAACCGAGATTCACCAGTACCGGCGTCTCGCCCGCCTCGCGCTGCTCGGCCAGCGTGCGCTTGAGGGCGTCGGTGATGATGTTGCCCCACCAGGCGTACAGGTTGCGGCCGCGTTCGGTGGCCAGTCGCGTGCCCATCTCCAGGCGATAGGCCTGCATCAGGTCCAGCGGACGCAGCACGCCGTACAGGCCGGAGAGGATGCGCAAGTGGTCCTGCGCCCAGGCCAGGTCGTCCTCGGACAGGCTGCCGGCGTCCAGCCCCTCGTACACGTCGCCGTTGAAGGCCAGCACCGCCTGCTTGGCGTTCGACGGATCGAAGGGGCGCGACCAGCTCGCATAGCGTGCCACGTTGAGCGTGGCCAACTGATCGGACAGATCCATCAGTTTGGCCACGTCCTGAGGCGCCAGTTCGCGCAACACGCGGATCAGCGCCTCGGCCTCGTCGAGGTGATCCGGCTGGGTGAAACGCTTGGTGGAGGGCGGGGTTTCGAAGTCGAGCGCCTTGGCGGGCGAGATGACGAACAGCATGATGGGGCGATTCCTTGTTTGCTCTTGCGGATGGAGTCTGCCGGAGATGGTAGCAAACCGGCAGGCTCAAGCGGCGGCACGGACGAAGCGCAAGGCGCGCTTTTGCGAGCGGTCTTTGGTTTGACAGCCCCCCGGCGTTTGCGCACCATTGTCCGGTTTCGCTGCTTCCATCCCGGCCGTCCCATGCCCCACCCCGACCTGCTCCAACGTTCGCTCGCCGCCGTGTGGCACCCATGCACCCAGATGAAGCGCCACGAGAGCCTGCCGCTGGTGCCCATCGTGCGCGGCGAAGGCGCCTGGCTGGTGGATGCCGACGGCCGCCGCCTGCTCGACGGCGTGAGCTCCTGGTGGGTGAATCTCTTCGGCCACTGCAACCCGCGTATCAACGCCGCGCTGCGCGCGCAGCTCGACACCCTGGAGCACGTGATGCTCGCCGGCTTCACCCACGAGCCGGTGGTGGCGCTGTCCGAACGCCTCGCCGCCCTAACCGGTCATCGCCTGGGCCACGCCTTCTACGCCTCCGACGGCGCATCGGCCACCGAGATCGCGCTGAAGATGAGCGCCCACTACTGGCGCAACCACGGCCAGCCCGCCAAGCACCGCTTCGTGAGCCTCGCCGGCAGCTACCACGGCGAAACCGTCGGCGCGCTGGCGGTGACCGACGTGGCGATCTTCCGCGACGCCTACGCCGACCTGGTCAAGCCCGGCAGCACCGTACCCTGCCCCGACGCCCGCCTCGCCGAACCCGGCGAGACGCCAGCCGACGTCGCCCGCCGCGCGGCGGCCGCGCTAGAGGCCCACCTGGCCGAACATCACGCGACCACCGCCGCGTTGATCGTCGAACCGCTGGTGCAGGGTGCGGCCGGCATGGTGATGTACGACCCCGAATACCTGCGCCTGGCACGCGACCTGTGCGACCGCTACCGGGTGCATCTGGTGGCCGACGAAATCGCTGTGGGCTGCGGGCGCACCGGTACGTTCTTCGCCTGCGAGCAGGCCGGCATCTGGCCGGATTTCCTGTGCCTGTCGAAGGGCATCTCGGGCGGCTACCTGCCGCTGTCGCTGGTGCTGTCCACCGACGACATCTACGCCGCCTTCTACGCCGACGACGCGGCGCGCGGCTTCCTGCACTCGCACTCCTATACCGGCAACCCGCTGGCCTGCCGCGCGGCGCTGGCCACGCTGGACATCTTCGCCGAGGACGACGTGCTGGCCGCCAACCAGGTGCGTGCGGCGGCCCTGCGCCGGGCGCTGGACGCGGCCTTCGCCGGGCACCCGGCGGTGCGCCACCTGCGCAGCCGCGGCATGATCCTGGCCTTCGACGTGGACGGCGCCGGGCCCGATTTCGCGCGCCGCTTCTTCAGCGCCGCACTGACCCACGGCGTGCTGCTGCGCCCGATCGGCAACACGGTGTACTTCATGCCGCCCTACATCGTCGATGAGGCCGAGATCGACCAGCTGATGCGCGGCGCCCGCGCGGCGCTGGACGAGGCGCTGGCCTGAGCATGCTGCTCGATCGGCTGCAGGCGGAGCTCGCCGCCCTCGACGACCAGGCGCTGCGCCGCACCCGACGCACGCTCGACACCCCCTGCGGCCCGCACGCCACGGTGGACGGCCGCTCCATGCTGGCCTTCTGCAGCAACGACTACCTGGGGCTGGCCGGCGATCCGCAGCTTGCCCGCGCGCTGGCCGAAGGCGCCGCGCGCTGGGGTGCGGGCTCCGGCGCCTCCCACCTGGTCAGCGGCCACTACCGGGTGCACGACGAACTGGAAGCCCGCCTCGCGGCCTTCGTCGGCATGGAGTCGGCGCTCTACCTGTCGACCGGCTACATGGCCAACCTCGGCGTAGTGCCGGCGCTGCTCGGGCGCGGCGACGCGATCTTCGCCGACCGCCTCAACCACGCCTCGCTGGTCGACGGCGCCCTGCTCTCGCGCGCCAGCTTGCAGCGCTATCCGCACCGCGACCTCGGCGCTCTGGCCCGGCTGCTGGAAGCGAGCGACGCGCCGCGCAAGGCCATCGTCACCGACAGCGTGTTCAGCATGGACGGCGACCTCGCCCCGTTGGCCGAGCTGCTGACACTGGCCGAACGGCACGACTGCTGGCTGGTCGTGGACGACGCCCACGGCTTCGGTGTGCTCGGCCCGCAGGGGCGCGGCGCGCTGGCCGCGGCCGGGCTGACAAGCTGGCGGCTGATCTATGTCGGCACCCTGGGCAAAGCCGCTGGCGTGGCGGGCGCCTTCGTCGCCGGCCAGCGCGACGTGGTCACCTGGCTGCTGCAGAAGATGCGCACCTACATCTTCACCACCGGCGCCCCGCCAGCGCTTGCCCAGGCGCTGCTCGCCAGCCTCGAGCTGATCGAACACGGCGACGAACGCCGTGCGCGGCTGAACGCCCTCATCGAACAATTCCGCGCCGAACTACAGCTCACCCGCTGGCACCTGCTGCCCTCCACCACCGCCATCCTGCCGGTGCAGGTCGGCGACAACGCCGAGACCCTGGCGCTCGCCCGCGCGCTGTGGGACGAAGGCCTGTGGGTGCCGGCGATCCGCCCGCCCACCGTGCCGCTGGGCACCGCCCGCCTGCGTGTGTCGCTCACCGCCGCGCACAGCGCGGAGGACGTGCGCCGCCTGACCGCGGCGCTGAACCGTTTGGAGTGCAGACTGTGAGCCGGCCGCTGGTGCTGCTGCACGGCTGGGGGCTGAGCGCGCGGGTGTGGACGCCTCTGCGTGCCGGACTCGGCGGCCTCGACATCCACACTCCCGACCTGCCCGGGCACGGCGCAGCACCCGCCGCCGACAACGCGACGCTCGCCGACTGGAGCGACCGTCTGGCCGCCAACCTGCCCGACGGCGCCGTAGTCTGCGGTTGGTCGCTCGGCGGCCTGATCGCGCTCGATCTGGCCGCGCGCCATCCGGCCAAAGTATCCCGGCTGGTGCTGATCGGCAGCACGCCGCGCTTCGTCGCCGGCACCGACTGGGCGCACGGACTGGCGGCCGACACCGTGGACGCCTTCCGCCGCGAATTCGCCACCGCGCCGGCCGCGGTGCTGCGCCGCTTCGTTGCGCTGCAGGCGCTGGGCGACGCACGACGGCGCGAGCTCACCCGAACGCTGGACGGTGCCCTGACTGCCACCGACCCTACCCCCATGCAGGCCGATGCACTGGCCGACGGTCTCGCCCTGCTGGCCGATACCGACCTGCGCGCAGCCATCGCGGACGTCCGGCAGCCCGCCCTGCTGATCCACGGCGAGCGCGACGCGCTGATACCGGTGGCCGCAGGCCGCTGGCTGGCCGCGACGCTGCCGGAGGCAAGGCTTGAAGTGCTCGCCGACACCGGGCATGCCCCCTTCCTGTCGCACCCCACTGAATGCGCGGCCTTGCTGGAGCGCTTCGTCCGTGCCTGAGACGCCCGACGCCAAGGCCCGCGTCCGGCAGGCCTTCCACCGCGCCGCGGGCACCTATGACCAGGCGGCCGTGGTGCAACGCGAGATCTGCCGGCACCTGGCCGACTTTGCCGCGGCGCATCCGTGTGGCCGCACGCTCGACCGCGTGCTCGATGCCGGCTGCGGCACCGGCCATGCGCTCGACCTGCTCGCAGCGACCCACCCGGGAGCGGAAGTGCTCGCGCTCGACTTCGCTCCCGGCATGCTGGCACGTGTCACCGGTCACCCGCGCGTGTGCGGCGACCTCGAGCACCTGCCGCTGGCCACCGCTTGCATGGATGCGGTGTGGTCCAGCCTCGCCGTGCAATGGTGCCGGCCCGCCGCCATGTTCGCCGAGCTCGCGCGGGTTCTGCGCCCGCAGGGAATCGCGTGGATCGCCACGCTGGGGCCGGCGACCTTGCACGAACTGCGCGACGCCTTCCGTACGGTGGACGACGCACCCCACGTCATCGATTTCCATCCGCCGGAAACCTGGCAGGCCGCCGCTGAGCGGGCTGGCCTGAAGGTCCGCGCACTCCGGCGCCGGCCCTGCGCCGCGCTGGCGCCCGACCTGCGCGGCCTGCTGCGCCACATCAAGGCGATCGGCGCCCACACCGTGAGCAACACTCCCCGGGCGCCGCTCGGCCGCGACGCCTGGCGCCGCCTTCAGGCCCGTTACGAGATCTGGCGCCGTGACGACGGCCAGTTGCCCGCCACCTACGACGTCATCCTCCTCGCAGTGGAACGCATCGAATGCAGACAGCATCCGCCTGGTTCGTGACCGGCACCGACACCGAAGTCGGCAAGACCTACGCCACCTGCGCCCTGCTGCATGCCGCGCGACGCGCGGGGCTGCGGGCGTTGGGAATGAAGCCGGTGGCCGCTGGCGCGGAACTGGTCGACGGCCGGCTGGCCAACGAGGATGCGCTGCGCCTGCTGGCCGCAGGCAGTTTCGATCCCGGGCTGGACACGCTGAACCCATACTGCCTGGCAAGCCCGATCGCGCCCCACATCGCCGCCGGCGAGGAAGGCGTGATCATCGAGACCGCACCGATCCGCGATGCGCTGGCCTGCCTGCGGGCGCAAGCCGATTGCGTGTTCGTGGAGGGCGCCGGAGGGTTTCGCGTGCCGCTTGGCCCGGACTACGACATGGCCATGCTGGCGCGAGACCTCGAGCTGCCGGTGATCCTGGTGGTCGGCATGCGGCTGGGATGCATCAACCATGCACTGCTCACCGCCGAGGCGATTGCCGCGCGCGACCTTCCGCTGGCCGGCTGGATCGCCAACCATGTCGATCCGCAGATGCTGCGGGTGGACGAAAATCTCGCGGCCCTGAGGGAACGCCTGCCCGCACCGCTACTCGGCGTGCTGCCCTTCGACCCGGGCGGCAATCCGGCCGCCGCCAGCATGGCGCTCGAACTGCCGGCCGTTCGTTGAGTCGCCGTGGCGCGTGACGTGCAGTGAAACGCTTGCCGTACGCCGGTGCGCGCCGCGTTTCCAGTAGGAGCGGCCTTGGCCGCGATAAGGTCTGTGAAGTAACAACGACCGTACGCGGCCAAGGCCGCTCCTACATACCCGACTTGAACGCGCTAGAGTACGGCCAGCAGCCGCCCTTTGAGCTCCACCGCGCGCAGCTTGCCCATCTTGGTGAGCGAAATCGACTCGAACCAGTCGTCGACCAGCGCATGCAATTCGCTCGCGCTGCGGCTGTCGTTGATGCGAGTCATCAGGTCGATGTTGCCGTAGGGTCCGTTGAAGGTGCGCAAGGAGTTGAGCATGAAGTTGCGTGCCATCTCCAGTTGCTTCGGATCGACCGGGGCGGCCGGCGCCTCGGCTTCCACACTGGCTTCGACCGGCAGCTCGGGGGCGGACGCCGCACCGCCGACCTGCTCCACGTAGCCATCCTGCAACAGCAAGTCCAGCGTCTCGTCGAGACGGGGGTCGGGCATCAGCGCGCGCACCTCGTCCAGTGGGCGCTTGCCATCAAAAAGAATCAACAGTCTTCGCGCACGGGGGCCCAGGCCTCCGCTGCGTTGTTCGATTTCTTCCTGCCCTTTGCGGGTCTTGGCGAAAATCGCGGTCATTTTGTCTCCTCGGTGCGGAATGCCTGCTTTCCGGTGCCGTCGTGCTCCTCGTTTACTTTCTTGTCAGATCCGGACGTCCGCGGACGTACCGATCGCGGAATTCTGCGCCCATATCGGCCAATGTCAATAGACTGCGCGGCTCATGACGAGCGCTGTCCCTGGCGCACCTGCTCGAACAGGCAAACCGCAGCCGCGGCCCCCACATTGAGCGACTCGATCGCGCCCTGCATCGGGATGATCACCGTCTCGCTCGCCAGCGCGGCCACCTCAGCGGAAAGCCCCTGCCCCTCCGCGCCGAACAACCACGCAACCGGCCGGGCAAGATCGGTCTGGTACAGGTTCCGCGCCCCGGCGGCCAGGGCCGTGGCGATCACCGGGCCGGGGAAGGCGGCCAGGCGCTCGGCGGCATCGACGCCCTCGTGGATGCGCAGCACGAAGTGCGCCCCCATGCCGGCGCGCAGCACGCGAGGCGCCCAGGCCTGGGCGCAGCCGGGGGTCAGCAACACGTCGGCCACACCCGCTGCGGCCGCGGTGCGCAGGATGGTGCCGAGATTGCCGGTATCCTGAACGCCGTCGAGCAGCACCACCGTGTCGCGCAAGGTTTTCACCGGCGGCGGCGCGGGCAGGTCGATCACTGCGAGCACGCCGGACGGGCTGTCGACCGGACTGACGTGAGCGAACAGCCGATCGGGTAGATGCAGGACCGGAACGCCCGCCGCACGTTCGAGCAGGCTTGCGATATCCGCCTGCGCCAGCCCATGGTCGCTGACCACCACTTCCTTGAGCGGCCACCCGACCTGGAGTGCGGCGGTCAGCAGATGGGCGCCGTCCAGCAGCGTCTCACCGTGCTTGCGGCGTTCGCGCGCCGAGCCGGCCAGGGCATGCAGGCGGCGGACCGCCGGATTGTCGCGCGAGCTGATCGCCTTCACAGGCCGAGGCCGAGCGTGGCGACGGCGATCGTCACCACCCCCAGCGCAAGGTTGAAGGCCACCCGCTGGCGGATGGCGTTGAGCGCCACCGCGCCGCTCGCCCAGTCCTCGACGCGCACCGCGCGCTGCAGGCGCACCCAGGGCCCGAACCAGATGCTGGCGAACACGCCCATCATCACCGCACCGGTGAGCAGCATCGCGTGCCAGGCGCGCGGCGCGCGCGCGAAACCGGTCTCCAGCAGCATGAAGATGCCCGACAGCGCGATCAGCGCCACCGCAGCCCAGACCAGCGGAAAGAAGCGTGAGAAGCTGGCCGCCCACAGGGGCAGGCGCTGCGCCGGCGGTAACTGCATCGCCGCCGGCCGCAGGCAGCCCCAGGCGAAGGCCATGCCGCCGACCCACACGGTCACGCCCAGCACATGCAGGAACAGCATCAGGTGGTGCACGGTCATTGCTCGCCCTCCTCGGCCCACAGCGGCGGGTTCTCCAGGATCGCCCGCACCGGGGCGAAGCTCCGCCGGTAGAAGGGCGCGACCCCGTGGCAGCGGATGGCCGCCAGGTGCGCGGCGGTGGGATAGCCCTTGTGGCCGGCCAGGCCATAGTGCGGGAACTCGGCGTCCAGCGCCACCATGGTCGCATCGCGCGCGGTTTTGGCGAGGATGGACGCGGCGGAGATCGCCGGCTCCAGCGCATCGCCCTTGACGATGGCGCGCACCGGCACGCTGAGTTGCGGGCAGCGGTTGCCGTCGACCAGCACCTCGTCCGGCACCTGGGTCAGCGCTTCGACTGCGCGGCGCATCGCCAGCATGGTGGCGTGCAGGATGTTCAGGCGGTCGATTTCCTCGACGCTGGCTTGGGCCACCGCCCAGGCCAGCGCCTGTTCGCGGATCACCGGCGCGAGCCGCTCGCGCGCCTTCTCGCTGAGCTTCTTGGAATCTGCCAGGCCGGCAATCGGCCGCGCCGGATCAAGGATCACTGCGGCGGCGACCACCGGGCCGCACAGCGGGCCGCGGCCGGCCTCGTCCACCCCGCAGATCAGGAGACCGCGCGCAGCCTGCATTCTTCGGCTCCGACCAGGTAGGGCAGGATCGCGCCGGCGGCCTTGTCGGCGGTGCCCTGGCGCAGGCTGTGGTGCAGCTCGGTGAAGCGTTCGGCCAGCGCCCGGCAGGCCGCCGGGTCGTTCAGCCAGTGCTCCAGCGCGTCGGCCAGCTTCTCCGGCGTGGCGTCGTCCTGCAGCAGCTCGGGGACCAGTGAATCCTTGCACAGGATGTTGGGCAAACCCACCCAGGGCAGGTAGGCCATGCGCTTCATCAGGCGATACTGCCACTTGCCGATGCGGTAGCTGATCACCATCGGGCGCTTGAGCAGTGCCGCCTCCAGGCTGGCGGTGCCGCTGGCCACGAGCACCGCGTCCGCGGCGGTCATGGCATCGACCGCGTGACCGAACAGCATGCGGATCGGCAGGTCCGCGGCCTGGTTGCGGTAGATCGCCTCGTCGAACAACTGCCGCGTCTCCCGGGTGGCCAGCGGCACGAGAAAGACCAGCTCGGGCTGGCGCTCGTGCAACAGGCGTGCGGTAGCGATGAAGGTGTCGGCCAGGTTGCGCACCTCGGACTGCCGGCTGCCCGGCAGCATCGCCAGCGCCCGCGCGCCCTTGGGCAGGTTCAATGTTTCACGCGCCTGCTGCCTGTTGGGCTCCAGCGGGAAGACGTCGGCCAGCGGATGGCCGACGTAGGTGACCGGCACCCCGGCCTTCTCGTAGAGCGGCGGCTCGAAGGGGAACATGCACAGCATGTGCGAGACCGAGCGGGCGATCTTGCGGATCCGTCCGCCCCGCCAGGCCCAGATCGACGGGCTGACGAAGTGGATGGCGGGCATGCCGGCGGCCTTTACCTTGCCTTCCAGCCACAGGTTGAAGTCGGGCGCGTCGACCCCGATGAAGGCGTCCGGACGCTCGCGGCGGATTCGCGCGAGCAGCGACTTGCGTATGCCCGACAGCTCACGGTAGCGCTTGAGCGCGTCCACGTAACCATGCACCGCGAGCAGTTCGCAGGGCCACAGCACCTCGAAGCCTTCGGCCTGCATCTTCGGGCCGCCGATGCCAAAGAACTGGGCATCCGGCAGATGGCGACGGATGGCGCGGATCAAATGGCTGGCGAGCAGATCCCCGGAGGCTTCCCCGGCGACCATGGCAATTCTCGGCGGCATGTGGAACTCGGACGCGGAAAAAGGAAGAAGGCGATCTGCCGGCCGGGGGCCGCGCCGCGGACCCCGAGCCGGTGCTAGCGGACGATGCCGCGCGGACTGTGGGCGATGAAATCGCGGAAGAGTTCGACTTCCGGGTGCTCCGCAGCGATCCCGCCGATTTTCTCGCGCGCTTCGTCCAGCTTGAGGCCGCTGCGGTACAGCGCGCGGTAGGCACGCTTGATCGCCATGATGCCCTCGGACGAGTAGCCGCGGCGCTTGAGCCCTTCGCTGTTGATGCCGTGCGGTTGCGCCGGATTGCCGGACACCGTGACATAGGGCGGCAGATCCTGCAGCAGTACGGTACCCACACCGCAGAAGCTGTGTGCACCGACGCGCACGAACTGGTGCACGCCGGTGAACCCGCCGAGGATCGCCCAGTCGCCGACATGGACGTGCCCCGCCAGCGTGGCGTTGTTGGCGAAGATGGTGTGGTTGCCAACCTGGCAGTCGTGCGCGACGTGCACGTAGGCCATCACCCAGTTGTCGTCGCCCATGCGGGTTACACCGGCATCCTGGCTGGTGCCGACGTTGAACGAACAGAACTCGCGGATGGTGTTGCGGTCGCCGATTTCCAACCGGGTCGGCTCCGCATCGTACTTCTTGTCCTGGGGCTGCGCGCCGATCGAGCAGAACTGGAAGATCTCGTTGTCGCGGCCGATACGGGTGTGGCCTTCGATGACCACGTGCGGACCGATACGCGTGTTGTCGCCGATCTCGACATGCTCGCCGACGATCGAGTACGGACCGATCTCGACGTTGACGCCGAGCTTCGCCCCGGGATGAACGATTGCGCTGGGATGAATCATGACTTGGTCTTGAGCGCGCACATCAGTTCGGCTTCGGTGGCGATCTGGTCGCCCACGCGAGCGACACCCTTGTACTTGTATATGTTGCGCTTGCCCTGCAGGATCTCGACGTCGAACATCAGCTGGTCGCCCGGCACCACCTGGCGCTTGAAGCGCACGTTGTCGATGCCGGCGAACAGCACCACCGAGTTCTCGTCCGGCTTCACGCCCATGGTCTTGAAGGACAGCAGTGCGGCGGCCTGCGCCATCGCCTCGACGATCAGCACGCCGGGCATTACCGGATGGTTGGGAAAGTGGCCAGGGAAGAAGGGCTCGTTCATCGTGACGTTCTTCAACGCCAGGATGCGCTTGCCTTCTTCGATCTCCAGCACCCGATCCACCAGCAGGAAGGGGTAGCGGTGCGGGAGGTATTGCAGGATTTCGTTGATGTCCATGGCGTATCAGGCAGGATCTATCTTGTCTAGGCGTTGTTCGAGGGCGCGTATTCTAGCCGCCATGTCATCCAGGTGGCGAAGATGCGCGAAGTTTTTCACCCAGTCGAGGTGGCTCTGTACCGGCAGGTTTCCGGTGTAGACACCCGCTCGGCGGATGGACTTGGTCACCAGCGTTCCGGCGGACACCACCACGTCGTCGGCGATCACCAGATGACCGATGATGCCGGCCTGCCCGCCTATCATGCAGCGCGCGCCGATCGTGGTACTGCCGGCGATCCCCACGCAACCGGCCACCGCGGTCTTGTCGCCGATGCGCACGTTGTGGGCGATCTGGATCTGATTGTCCAGCTTGACGCCGTTACCGATCACGGTGTCGTCCAGCGCGCCGCGGTCGATGGTGGTGTTTGCGCCGACCTCGACATCGTCGCCGATCACCACCCGTCCGGTTTGCGGGATCTTCACCCAGCTGCCGTCGCGTTCGCGTGCGAAGCCGAAGCCGTCTGCGCCGATCACCGCGCCGGCATGCAGGACGCAGTCCCTGCCGATCACGCAGCCGTGATAGATGGTCACGGCGGCATGCAGACGGCTGCCGTCGCCGATGACGACGTCACGCCCGACATGGCAACCGGGGCCGATGACGACGTTCTCGCCGATGCGTGCACCGGCCTCGATCGTGGAGCCCGGACCGATGCTGACCGAAGCCGGCACGGACACATCAACCACCGCAGTCTGATGCAAGCCGGCCGGCGGGTTGTCCGGCGGGCTGAAGAGTTGCGCCACACGGGCGAAGTAGACGTAGGGGTCCGCGGTGACGATACGCGGCAAGGTCGTCAGCTCACGTGCGTCAGGTGCGACGATCACCGCCGAGGCCTGGCAGTCGCCCAGGCGCGAAGCGTATTTTCGATTGGCGAGAAAGGCGAGGTCGCCCTCGCCCGCCTGATCCAGCGTCGCCACCCGGCGCACGATCACGGCGGGGTCGCCGAGCAGATCGCCACCCAACCGGGCAACCAGTTCATCTAGACGGAGCATCGACCGGCCTGTCCGCCTACTTGCCTTCGGCGAGCGCCTTGATCACCTTGTCGGTGATGTCGATGCGCGGATTCGCGTACACCGCTTCCTGGAAGATGATGTCGTAGTTCTCGCTCTCGGCGATGCGCTTGACCGCGGCGTTGGCCTTGTCGAGCACGGTGGCGAGTTCCTCGTTGCGGCGCTGGTTGAGATCCTCGCGGAATTCCCGCTGCTTGCGCTGGAAGTCACGATTCAGATCGTTGAACGCGCGCTCCTTGTTGCGGCGGTCGCCTTCGGCCATGGTCAGGCCGTTGCGCTCCAGGTCTTCCTGCATGGCCTGCAGATCCGCCGCCATGCGCTGCAGTTCCTGGTCACGGCGCTCGAACTCCTTCTCCAGGCGCTGCTGGGCACGCACCGCAGGGGCGGCCTCGCGCATCACGCGGTCGGAGTTGACGAAACCGATCTTCGATTCGGCCATCGCGCTCTGCGCCGCGAGCCCGAGGAACACTGCGGCGAGAACGGAAACGGTACGGAATTTCACTTATGCCTCCAACAAAACCGGGCCTCGCGGCCTGATCAGAATACCGAGCCCAACTGGAACTGGAAGCGCTGCACCTCGTCGCCGTCGTCCTTCTTGAGCGGGAAGCCAAGACTGAACTTGAGCGGCCCGATGGGCGAGCTCCAGGCAAAGGCAAGACCGGTACTGTAACGCAGATCGCTGAAGTTCATCTTCTGCTGTCGCCCGTTGACATCCTCGCCCCAGACATAGCCCGCGTCGAGGAAGGCCGACATGCGGAAGGAACGGTCGGTACCCGAACCCGGCAGCGGGAAGTAGAACTCCGCATTGGCGACCAGCTTGCGGGTACCGCCCAAGGCGTCGCCCTCGGCATCCTTCGGACCGATGGAGCTCTGCTCGAAACCACGCACCGAGCCCAGGCCACCGACGTAGAAGTTCTTGTAGAACGGCATCTGCTTGCCGCTCAGACCTTTGGCCCAGCCGATCTCTCCATTGAGCATCAGCGCATAGTCACGGCCAATCGGAAACCAGTGCTGATACTGATATCCCGCCTTCACGTACTCCAGTTTGCCAGGCGGAATCGCAACTTCTGCGTACACATTCTGATAGACGCCGCGCCGAGGGTGGAGAAAACTGTCGCGCCCGTCGCGCGACCATCCCGCCGATGCGACAAGACTATTTACGGTCACGGTACCGACGCCGCTTGGATCACTGCAGCCGAAATCGATGCAGAAGTCTTTGTACCGCAGCGTACTGTCGTCGTAAGTGGTGATCTCCGTACGATCGGCAGCAAGCCCGAAATTGATACGGTCATCTTCCGCGATCGGATAGCCGATGCGCAGTCCTGCACCAGTGGCCACCGTTTTATAGCGCGATACCGAGTATGACTCCGACGGATCGTAGGTTCGATGGTAGACGTCCCAGCCCAGGCTCACACCATCCACGGTGTAATAGGGATTGGTAAACGACAGCGCGTAGGTTCTATTGGTCTTGCTGGTGTTCAGGCCCAGCGTCATTGCGTTGCCGCTGCCGAACAGGTTCTGCTGCGAGACCGACGCCGACAGGGTGATCTTTTCCGAACTGGAGAACCCCGCGCCGAGCATCAGGTTGCCGGTGGCGCGCTCCTTGACGGTGAAGTCGACATCGACCTGGTCGGTGCTGCCAGGGACCGGCGGCGTCTCCACGCTCACCTCCTCGAAGAAGCCCAGGCGGTCGATCCGGTTGCGCGATTTGTTGATCGACTCGGCGTCATACCACGCACCTTCCATCTGCCGCATCTCGCGCCGCACGACCTCGTCACGCGTCTTGGTGTTGCCCCCGACGTTGATGCGGCGGACATACACCCGGCGACCCGGATCGACGATGATGGTGAACGCCACTTCACGCTTTTCCTTGTCGACCTCGGGTGCGGCATTCACGTTGGCGAAGGCGTAACCCTCGTTGCCCAACAGATCGCTGATCGCCTTGGTGGTTTCGGTAAGCCGTTCGCGCGAGAACACGTCGCCCGGGCGCAGTTTGGTGACCTCGCGATACTGAGCTTCGTCCAGCACCAGGTCGCCGGTATAGCGCACTCCGGTGACGGTATACATCTCGCCTTCGGTGATGCTGACGGTGATGTAGATGTCCTTCTTGTCCGGCGTGATCGACACCTGAGTGGAATCGATATTGAAGTCGAGATAGCCGCGGTCGAGGTAATAGGAGCGCAGCGTTTCCAGATCGGCCGACAGCTTCTGACGGGAATACTGGTCGTTCTTGGTGTACCAGGTCAGCCAGCCGGGCGTGCGCAGCTGGAGCAAGTCGAGCAGATCGTCCTGATCGAAGGCCTTCGCGCCGATGATGTTGATCTGGCGAATCTTCGCCACCTCGCCCTCATCGACGGTGAAATTCACCGCCACGCGGTTGCGCTCCAGCGGTGTGACCGTGGTGGTGATCACCGCCGAATACTTGCCGCGCGACAGATACTGGCGCTTGAGCTCCTGCTCCGCGCGCTCGACCAGGGAGCGGTCGAAGATGCGCGCTTCGGCCAGTCCCACTTCGCGCAGCCCCTTCTTGAGCGCCTCCTTGTCGAACTCCTTGACGCCGACGAAATCGATCTGTGCGATCGCCGGACGCTCGTCGATCAGCACGACCAGGACATCGTTTTCGACCTCGATGCGGACGTCGCGGAAGAAGCCGGTCGCGAACAGCGCGCGGATGGCCTCCGCGGCCTGCGCCTCGGTGAAGGTGTCGCCGACGCGCACCGGCAAGTAGTTGAAGACGGTACCGGCCTCGGTACGCTGAATGCCCTCGACGCGGATGTCCTTGACCACGAATGGATCGAACGCCATGGCCGGCGCGGACGCAAAAAGGGCCACCATCAGCCCGGAAAGGAGCTTGCGATTCATCGGGTTTCAGCCGGAAATGAGACGGGATATGTCGTTGTAGAAGGCGAACGCCATGAGCATTGCGAGCATGACAAGGCCAATCTGCTGGCCGATCTCCATCACGCGCTCGGGAACCGGGCCGCCTTTGAAAATTTCGATCGTATAGTACATCAAATGCCCACCGTCCAGCACCGGAATGGGCAGCAGGTTCAGCACCCCCAGGCTTATGCTGATCAGGGCCACGAACTTGAGGTACTGCCCCCAGCCGAGCTGCGCGGTCTGCCCCGCGTAGTCGGCGATCGTCACCGGCCCAGAGAGGTTCTTCCACGACACCTCGCCGGTAATCATCCGGCCTATCATGCGCAGGCTCAGCACACTGGTCTCCCAGGTCTGCCGCAAGGCCTTGGCGAAGCTCTCCAGCGGCCCATAGCGCACGACGGCGAACATCGCATCGTGGTCCCCGGCCGGCGGACGCGCGACCGCAACGCCGATGCGGCCGATGCGTTCGCCGCCTTCATCGGCCAGTTCCGGCACCAGGGTCACCTCGACACGGGCCTCGTCGCGTTCGAGCACCGCCGGCAGTGGTTTTCCGCCCGCAACCCGCACTCTCGCCACCAGTTCGCTCCACGAATCCAGCGGCTCGCCGCCGAGCGCAAGGAAACGGTCGCCCTCACGCACGCCGGCGCGAGCCGCCGGACCGCCATCGACCAGCTGGCCGACCACCGGATCGATGCGCGGACGCCAGGGCCGCAGACCGATACGAACGACGAGATCCTCATCCGCATCGATGGCGGTTCCCGACAGGTCGAGCGGCCGATACGCTTCCACGCCTTCGCGCGTGCGGACCTGGAGGGTTACCTGGCGCGCATCCAGCGCATGGCGCAGCAACACCCAGCGCAGCTCCTGCCAGCTCTGCACGCCCTCCCCGTCCACTGCCGTAACCAGGTCGCCGTCACGCATGCCCGCGGCGGCGGCAACCGATACGCCCTCGACGAGAGCCACCCGCGGGCGCAGTTCCTCCACGCCTGTAGCGAAGAGACCCCAGTACATGACGATCGCCAAGAGGAAGTTAGCCAGCGGCCCCGCCGCCACGATGGCGAACCGGCGGTACACCGACTGGCAGTTGAAGGCCCGATGCAACTCGTGCTGTGCGACCTCGCCCTCGCGCTCGTCCAGCATCTTCACGTAACCGCCCAGCGGGAACGCGGCCAGCGCCCACTCGGTGCGGTCGCGCCCGGCGCGCCAGGCGAGCAGCGGCTTGCCGAAACCGATCGAGAAACGCAGCACCTTCACCCCGCACCAGCGTGCGACGAGGTAATGCCCCAGCTCATGCACCAGGATGAGCAGGCCAAGCGCGGCGGCAAAGGGAATGAGGTAGTGGAGCAGGTTCATCGGCAGTTCCGGATTTCCTCTCTGGCGATCTCTCGCGCACGCTCGTCGGTCGCGAGCACTTCGTCGAGGGAGTCGACCGACAAGCCGTGCGCACGTTCCAGGGTGGCGGCGATCACGTCGGCGATTCGCCTGAACGCGAGGCCACGGTCGAGGAAGGCGGCCACCGCTTCCTCGTTGGCGGCATTGAGCACCGCGGCCGCGGCACCGCCTTCGCGCAGCGCACGATAGGCCAGCGCGAGGCAGGGGAAGCGCTCGAAATCCGGGCGCTCGAAGGTCAGGCGGGCAATCTCGAACAGATCCAGCGAGCGCACCCCGGCCTCGATGCGCTCGGGCCAGGCCAGCGCATGGGCGATAGGCGTGCGCATGTCGGGGTTGCCCAACTGGGCGAGCACCGATCCGTCCGCGTATTCCACCATCGAGTGGATCACGCTCTGCGGATGGACAACCACATCGATGCGCTCTGCCGGGGCGCCGAACAACCAGTGCGCCTCGATGACTTCCAGGCCCTTGTTCATCATGGTCGCGGAATCGACCGAGATCTTCCGCCCCATCACCCAGTTCGGATGCGCACAGGCCTGCTCGGGCGTCACCGCGTCGAGTTCCGCGAGCTTGGCGCTGCGGAACGGTCCGCCCGACGCGGTCAGCAGAATGCGGCGCACCCCGCAGGCGTCCGGATCACGCCGGTAGTCGGCGGGCAAGGCCTGGAACACGGCGTTGTGCTCGCTGTCGATCGGCAGCAGCAGCGCGCCGCTGGCCGCCACCGCATCCATGAACAGCCGCCCCGAGAGCACCAGCGCCTCCTTGTTGGCCAGCAACACCTTCTTGCCGGCACGGGCGGCAGCCAGCGCAGGCTGCAGGCCCGCCGCGCCGACAATGGCCGCCATCACCACGTCGACCTCCGGATGCTCGGCCACTTCGGCAAGCGCCCGACTGCCGGCCAGCACCTCGACGCTGCTACCGGCTTCGCGCAGACGGCTGCGCAGCAAGCCCGCAGCATTGTCATCGCCAAGCACCGCGAAACGCGGAGAGAAGCGCAGACATTGCTCGAACAAGGCATCGATCTGACGATGCGCTGTCAGCGCGAAGATCTCGAAGCGGTCCGGATGACGCTCCGCCACATCCAGGGTGGACATGCCGATCGAACCGGTGGCACCGAGTACCGTGAGGCGCTGGACGGAAGTGGTCATGACTCAGCGTACAAACCAGAGGGCCGCCAGTCCCACCAGCGGCAAGGTGGATGTGAGGCTGTCGATGCGGTCGAGCACGCCGCCGTGACCGGGCAGCAGCTTGCCGCTGTCCTTGAGGCCCGCCTGGCGCTTGAGCAGCGACTCGAACAGGTCGCCGACGACGCTGAGCCCGGTGAGGGCCACCAGCGCGACAGTTAGGAGCAGCAGGCCCGCCGGCGTCCAGGCGGGTGCGAACAGCCAGGTGATTGCGATGAATCCGTAAACGAGCACGCCGGCCACGGCACCGTAGACACCCTCCCAGGTCTTGCCCGGACTGATGCCCGGCGCAAGCTTGCGCCGCCCGAACGCCCTGCCCGAAAAGTAGGCGGCAATGTCGGCCACCCAGCAGATCGCCAGCGCCGCCAGCAGCAGCCAGGGGCCCAGCTGCCGCAGATGGGCCAGCGCCAGCGCGGGCGGGAGCAGAACGATCAGCCCCACCGCGGCAGCGGCGCCCAGACCCGAGACCTGCCACTTTCGCCGCAGCCACAGCGGCAAGGCGATGAGCCAGAACGAGGCGCTGAGCAGGTAGAGGCCGGCCAATGGCCAGGGGGCCCGCATCTGCCCGCCGCCCAGTCCGGTAGCGAGTCCCACCAACAGGCAGGCCGCACCCAGGAAAAGCGCGAGGGCCACGCGCTGGGCACGGGGCAGCCGGGTCAGCGCCCCCCACTCCCAGGCCGCCGCGACGCACACTACCGCGCAGAACAGCAGCCAGCCGGCCGGGGACAGATAGAACACGGCGCCCAACAGGGCGCCCAGCAACAGTACTGCGGTGATGATGCGCGTCTTAAGCATGCTCTCCCGGCTTTGCCGGCGACGCGCCGGCGGAGGTCTGCTGCAACTGCTCGCTGGTTCGCCCGAAGCGCCGCTCGCGCTGGCGGTACGAGGCGATCGCCTCGTCCAGCGCCTTGGCGTCGAAGTCCGGCCACAGGGTGTCGGTGAAATACAACTCAGCGTAGGCGAGCTGCCAGAGCAGGAAATTGCTGATGCGCTTCTCGCCGCCGGTGCGGATGAACAGATCCGGCTCCGGGCCGTAGTTCATCGCCAGTTCGGCGGCCAGTTCGTCCTCGGTGAAATCGCCGCGACGCTCCGGGTGACGCACCATCATGCGGTTGACCGCCTGCATGATGTCCCAGCGCCCGCCATAGTTGGCCGCCACGCTGAGAGTGAGGCCGGTGTTGCCGGCGGTCAGCGCCTCGGCACTGCGGATCATGTCGACCAGCTTGGCGTCGAAGCGCGACAGATCGCCGATGACGCGGAAACGGATGCCGTTCTTGTGCAGACGCTCGACTTCCTTCTGCAGCGAACGCATGAACAACTGCATCAGGAAGGACACCTCGTCCGCGGGACGGCGCCAGTTCTCGGAACTGAAGGCGAACAGGGTCAGGTAGGAGACGCCGCGCTCCATGCAGGCGCGGATCACCCCGCGCACCGCCTCCACCCCGCGGGCGTGGCCGGCTACCCGCGGCATCAGGCGCTTGCGCGCCCAGCGCCCGTTGCCATCCATGATGACGGCGATATGGCGCGGCACCGCGCTCACCTCGGGAATGCTGCGGGTGGAACTGACGAAGGAAGAGTCGGCCATGAGTTGCGCGCCGCGGGCCAGGAAACGATGCAGACGATCCTTGCGGATCAGATCTGCATCAGCTCCTGTTCCTTCTGCGCGAGCAGCTTGTCGATCTCGGCGACGGCACGGTCGGTCAGCTTCTGGATCTCGTCCTCGGCGCGACGCTCCTCGTCCTCGGAGATGAGCTTGTCCTTGACCGCATCCTTGAGTTGCTGGTTGGCGTCGCGGCGCAGGTTGCGCACTGCGACCTTGGCGGTTTCGCCTTCGTGACGCACGACCTTGGTCAGATCGCGACGGCGCTCTTCGGTGAGCGCAGGCATCGGTACGCGGATGATCTCGCCCTGCGTGGCCGGATTGAGTCCCAGGTCACAGTCGCGAATCGCCTTCTCGACCTTGCCGACCATGTTCTTCTCCCACGGCTGCACACCGATGGTGCGGGCGTCGATCAGGGTCACGTTGGCGACCTGATTCACCGGCACCATGGAGCCGTAGTATTCAACCATCACGTGATCGAGCAGGCCGGTATGAGCGCGGCCGGTACGCACCTTGGCCAGGTCGGCCTTGAGTACCTCGATCGACTTCTGCATCTTCTGCTCGGTCGTTTTCTTGAGTTCGGGGATCATGCTCGAGTCCTCAGGAATGAACCAGGGTGCCCTCGTCCTCGCCCATCACCACGCGCCGCAGCGCGCCGGGCTTGAAGATCGAGAACACGTTGATCGGCAGCTTCTGGTCGCGACACAGCGCGAACGCGGTAGCGTCCATCACCGCCAGGTTGCGGCCGATGGCCTCGTCGAAGCTGATGCGGTGGTAGCGCTGGGCATCCGGATCCTTCTTCGGGTCGGCGGTATACACGCCGTCCACCTTGGTGGCCTTCAGCACGATCTGCGCGCCGATTTCCGAACCGCGCAGGGCCGCTGCGGTGTCGGTGGTGAAGAAGGGATTGCCGGTGCCGGCGGCGAAGATCACCACCCGTCCCTCTTCCAGGTGACGGATGGCGCGACCGCGGATGTAGGGCTCGACCACCTGGTCGATGCGCAGCGCAGACTGCACGCGCGCCTCGAGATCGGCTCGGCGCATCGCGTCGGCAAGCGCCATGGCGTTCATCACCGTGGCCAGCATGCCCATGTAGTCCGCGGTGGCGCGGTCCATGCCGCTGGCCGCGCCCTTCATGCCGCGGAAGATGTTGCCGCCGCCGATCACCACCCCGACCTGGACCCCCAGGCGAACCACGTCACCGATCTCGGCAACGATACGACTGACGACGTCCTCGTTGATGCCGTAGGCGTCGTCGCCCATCAGGGCTTCGCCCGAGAGCTTCAGCAGGATGCGCTTGTAGGCGGCGGCACTCATGCGCACTCCTCTTACTTCTGCGCGGCAGCAGCCTGGGCGGCCACTTCGGCGGCGAAGTCGTTCACCTTCTTCTCGATACCCTCACCAACCAGGTACAGCGAGAAGCTGGCAACCGAGGCGTTGCGCGCCTTGAGCAATTGCTCGATGGTCTGCTTGCCGTCCTCGGCCTTGACGAAGACCTGGGCCAGCAGCGTCACTTCCTTGAGGAACTTCTGCACCGTGCCGTCGGCGATCTTCTCGAGCATGGCTTCCGGCTTGTTGTCGGCACGGGCCTTCTCGATGGCGACGCGGCGCTCGGTGTCGATCAGGTCCTGGGACACGCCGGAAGCATCCAGCGCCTTCGGCTTGGACGCGGCGATATGCATCGCGATGTCCTTGCCCAGCTGCTCGTCGCCGCCGACCAGATCCAGCAGCACGCCGACCTTGGCGCCGCCGTGGATGTAGGAATACAGCTGACCCTTGGCTTCGAAACGGTTGAAGCGGCGGATCGACATGTTCTCGCCGATCTTGCCGACCAGCGCGGCGCGGGTGGATTCGACGGTGCCTTCACCGAAGGGCAGCGCGGACAGCGCGGCGACGTCGGCGGGGTTCTGCGTGGTCACCAGCCCGGCGCAACCATTGACCAGCGCCAGGAAGTCGTCGTTCTTGGCGACGAAGTCGGTCTCGCAGTTGACCTCGATGATCGCACCCTGCTTGCCGTCGGCCGACACATTGACCGCGACGATGCCTTCCGCGGCCACGCGGGCGGCGGCCTTGGAGGCCTTGTTGCCCAGCTTGACGCGCAGGATTTCCTCGGCCTTGGCCATGTCGCCTGCGGCTTCGGTCAGCGCCTTCTTGCACTCCATCATCGGTGCATCGGTCTTCTCGCGCAGTTCCTTGACCATGCTTGCGGTGATTTCCGCCATGCTAACTCCTGAAATTCCGGTTAAAACCATCGCCCCGCCTGGACGGCGGGGCGTTCAATCCTTGCAGCCGTCCTCAGGCCTGCTCGCCTTCGCCGGCTTCTTCCTCGACCTCGACGAACTCGTCGCTGCCGGCGGCCACGACTTCCTGCAGGGACTGGCTACGGCCTTCCAGCACCGCATCGGCCACGCCACGGGCGTACAGGCGGATGGCGCGGGAGGAGTCGTCGTTACCCGGGATGACGTAGTCGATGCCTTCCGGCGAGTGGTTGGTGTCGACCACGGCGACGACCGGGATACCCAGCTTCTGGGCTTCGGTCACGGCGATCTTGTGGTAGCCGACGTCGATCACGAACAGCGCGTCCGGCAGGCCGCCCATTTCCTTGATGCCGCCAATCGACTTCTGCAGCTTCTCCAGCTCGCGGGAGGTCATCAGCGCTTCCTTCTTGGACAGGCGCTCGATGGAGCCGTCCTCGACCATGGCTTCCATGTCCTTCAGGCGCTTGATCGACTGCTTGACGGTCTTGAAGTTGGTCAGCATGCCGCCCAGCCAGCGCTCATCGACGAAAGGCATGCCGGCGCGAGCCGCTTCCTCGGCGACGATCTCGCGGGCCTGGCGCTTGGTGCCGACGAACATGATGTTGCCGCGGTTGGCGGCGAGCTTGCGCACGAAAGCCATGGCTTCGAGATACTTGCCCATGGTCTTTTCGAGGTTGACGATGTGGATCTTGTTGCGCTGGCCGAAGATATAGGGGGCCATGCGCGGATTCCAGAAACGGGTCTGGTGGCCGAAGTGGACGCCCGCTTCGAGCATCTGACGCATCGTGACAGTCATGGTGAAACTCCGAATTTAAGGGTTGAACCTCCGCCCGACACGGCTGCCGAACACCTGCATTGAGCACGGCGTCCGCAGCCCGAACCGTCATGGAAGTACAGCTCCCTGATGACGGACCCTTTCGGCAAGCCTTTCGACCCCCTTTGCCGGGCGTGTGGATTTTGCCTGCCAAGACGGCAGACAAGCCCGTGATGATAGCACTTGTTCATTGCCATACTCAAGGCGCAAGACGGCGGCGCATTTGCCCGCAGACCGCGCATGCGCTAGCCTTCACTCCTTTAACGGTTACGCCCCCGACCAGATGAGCATCACCATAAAGACCCCCGAAGATATCGAAAAAATGCGCGTAGCCTGCCGCCTGGCCGCCGAGGTACTCGACTACATCGAGCCCTTCGTCAAGCCCGGAGTCACCACCGGCGAACTCGACCGCCTGTGCCATGAATACATGGTCAACGTGCAGCACACCATCCCGGCACCGCTCAATTATGCGCCGCCGGGCTATACGCCCTACCCCAAGGCCATCTGCACCTCGGTCAACCATCAGGTCTGCCACGGCGTACCCGGCGACAAGGCGCTCAAGAAGGGCGACATCGTCAACCTCGACATCACCGTCATCAAGGACGGTTACCACGGCGACACCAGCCGCATGTTCATCGTCGGCGGCGACGGCCCCATCCTCGCCAAGCGACTGTGCCAGGTCACCTATGAATGCCTGTGGCTGGGCATCGCCGCGGTGCGCCCCGGCGCGCGCCTGGGCGACATCGGCCACGCCATCCAGAAGCACGCCGAGGGCAACGGCTTCTCGGTGGTGCGGGAGTTCTGCGGCCACGGCATCGGCCTGAAGTTCCACGAGGAGCCGCAGGTGCTGCACTACGGCAAGCCCGGCACCGGCGTCGCCCTGCAGCCCGGCATGATCTTCACCATCGAGCCGATGATCAACGCCGGCAAGGCGGCGATCTCCGAGCTGCCCGACGGCTGGACCATCGTCACCAAGGACCGCAGCCTGTCGGCACAGTGGGAGCACACCATTGTGGTCACCGAGACCGGCGTCGAGGTGCTCACCCTGTCGGCCAAGTGCCCGCCGCCGCCCGCCTTCGCCGCGCACCTCGTCCCAGCCGCAGCCTGATCCGGCGCCGATGAACGCGCCCGCGATCTCCATCGACGCCCTGCGCGACGCGATCGCGCAGACCCGCGAGAGCCTTGCCCAGGGCGGCGCCGCGCTGCGTGCGGCGTACGAAGCCCATCCGCGCACCGCTACCGTGCTCAAGGGCCGTGCGCGTCTGGTCGACGAGGCGATCGTGCGCCTCTGGCAGATCTGCGGCATGCCCGCGGACGCGGCCCTGGTGGCCGTCGGCGGTTACGGGCGCGGCGAGCTGTTTCCGTGCTCGGACGTCGATCTGCTGATCCTGTTGCCTGCACCGGCCGCCGGCGACCTGCAGGCCCGTCTGTCCACCCTGGTCGGGGCGCTGTGGGACGTCGGCCTGGAGATCGGTCACAGCGTCCGCACGGTCGAGGAGTGCCTGGACGCCGCGGCGCAGGACATCACCGTACAGACCAACCTGCTCGAAGCCCGCCTGCTCACCGGCGACGCTCCGCTGTTCGCCGACTTTTCCGCGCGCTACCGCGAGATGCTCGACGTGCGCGCCTTCTTCAAGGCCAAGCAGCTCGAGCAGGAACAGCGCTACGCGCGCTACAACGACACCCCTTACAGCCTGGAACCGAACTGCAAGGAAAGCCCCGGCGGCCTGCGCGACCTGCAGATGCTCGGCTGGATCTCGCGTGCGGCCGGCCTCGGACGCAGCTGGCGCGATCTCGCACGTCGACGCCTGATCACCGGCGAGGAGGCCTCGGACCTGCGCAGCGTCGAACGCTTCCTGCAGCATCTGCGCATCCGCCTGCACTACCTGACCGGCCGCGCGGAAGACCGCCTGCTCTTCGACCACCAGGAAAAGCTCGCCCGCATCCTCGGCATCGAGGCCACCGCCGCCAAGCGTGCCTCCGAAGTGCTGATGCAGCGCTACTACCTGATCGCGAAGAAGGTCACGCAGATCAACACCATCCTGCTGCAGAACTACGGCACCGAGATCTTCCCCGACCGCGGCGGCCCGGCCATCGTCATCAATCCGCGCTTCCAGGCGGTGCGCGAACTGCTCGACATCCGCCACGAACAGGTCTTCGAACAGCACCCCTCGGCGCTGCTCGAATGCTTCCTGATCCTGCAGCAGCGCTCCGAACTCAAGGGCATGACCGCGCGCACCCTGCGCGCGCTGTGGCTGGCGCGCAAGCAGATCAATGCCGCATACCGCGCCAACCCGGCCAACCGCGCACTCTTCCTGGAGATCCTCCAGCAGAAGCGCGGCATCGTGCACGAGTTCCGGCGCATGAACCAGTACGGCATCCTCAGCCGTTACCTGCCGCCCTGGCGGCGCATCATCGGCCAGATGCAGCACGACCTGTTCCACGTCTACACGGTGGATCAGCACATCCTGATGGTGCTGCGCAACGTGCGCCGCTTCACCATGGGCGAGCATGCCCACGAATACCCGCTGATGACCCGCCTGATGCTCGGTTTCGAGCGCCACTGGCTGCTCTACGTCGCGGCACTGTTCCACGACATCGCCAAGGGCCGCGGCGGCGACCACTCGCGCCTGGGCATGGTGGACGCGCGTGAATTCTGCGAACAGCACGGCCTGGCGGCCGAGGATACCGATCTGGTGATCTGGCTGGTCGAGCACCACCTGACCATGAGCCATGTCGCGCAGAAGGAAGACACCTCCGACCCCGAGGTCGTTGGCCGTTTCGCCCGCACGGTCGGCAGCGAGCGCCGCCTGACCGCCCTCTACCTGCTCACCCATGCCGATATCCGCGGCACCAGCCCCAAGGTGTGGAACGGCTGGAAGGGCAAGCTGCTGGAAGACCTCTTCTTCGCCACCCAGCGCCTGCTGCGCGGCGCCACCCCCCAGCAGGCGCTCGGTCTGGACGACCGCCAGGAAGACGCTCGCCGCCTGCTGCGCTTCCACGGTCTGCGCCCGGGCACCGAGGACGCGCTGTGGGAACAGCTCGATGCGGTCTACTTCATGCGCCACTCGCCGGAAGAGATCGCCTGGCACACCCGGGTGCTCTACTACCGCACCGATGCCGACGAGGCCGTGGTCAAGGCCCGCGTGGCCGAGGACGAGGACGGCATCCAGGTCATGGTGTTCACCCGCGACCAGGCCGATCTGTTCGTACGCCTGACCGGCTTCTTCGGACGCATGGGCTTCAGCATCCTGGACGCGAAGGTGCACACCACCCGCCACGGCTACGCGCTGGACAGCTTCATGCTGCAGAGCGCCGGGCATGACGCCCACTACCGCGACGTGGTGATCCTCATCGAGCACGAACTGACCGAACGCCTGAATCGCCCGGATGCCCCGGTCGAGCGCCCGGCGGAAGGCCGGCTGTCGCGCCAGGTCAGGCATTTTCCGATCACGCCGCAGGTCAGCATCCGCGCCGACGACGCCGGGCGCCACTACATCCTGTCGCTCACCGCCGCCGACCGCCCCGGGCTGCTGTTCGGCGTCGCCGAGGTGCTGGCCCGGTACGGCATCAGCGTGCAGACCGCCAAGATCGCCACGCTCGGCGAGCGCGTGGAGGACACCTTCCTGCTCAACGGCGGCGGCCTCTCACAGGACGCCCAGGTGGTCCGCATCGAGCGCGAGCTGCTCGACAGACTGCAGGTCTGAGACCCCGCGGGGCGCGCACAAAGGCTCGCCCCCGCAATGGCTCCCGCGTCAGTGCGCCTCGCCGCCGCCGCGCTGCAGGCGGTCCATGACCGCGTAGAGCAGACCGGAGACCACGAAGGTGACGTGGATGCCCACCATCCACGCGAGCTCACGGTCGTCGAGCTTGCCGACATCCATGAAACCCTTGAGCAGCTCGATCCCCGAGATGGCCACGATGGAGCCGATCAGCTTGATCTTCAGGTCGCTGAAGCCGATATGGCCCATCCAGTCCGGCCGATCCTTGTGGCCGTGCAGGTCTTCCATCTTCGAGACGAAGTTCTCGTAGCCGCTGAAGATGATGATGATCAGCAGGTTCATGATCAGCGCGATGTCCACCAGGGTCAGCACACCGACGATCACTTCGGACCCGGTCGCGCTGAACAGATGGCTCAGCAGCTCCCACGCCTGCTTGCCGAACTTCACCAGCAGCACCAGCATGGCCAGGATCAGGCCGAGATACACCGGCGCCATCAGCCAGCGGCTGGAGAACAGCAGGTGTTCGAAGGCGGTTTCAAATCGCTTCATCAACGGAATTCCAGTCAGATTCTGAGCGGCGGAATTCTATCCCGGAAGTGCGCTGCCCGCGCCCTGCCAGGTGCAAAGTCACCACCGCGCGGGATTCCATCGACGACAGGGAATAATGCCCGATTCGTGCGGTTTGCGCTGGACCGGCTGACACTTTTGTAATACGTTGCGCGACAGCGGCAACGCTTCATCAAACTATAAAAGAGCATCATGGGCGAACGTATCGGCCGGTTCGACATCCGGGGGGAATTGGGGCGCGGCGCCCAGAGCGTGGTCTATCTCGCCTTCGATCCGCACCTCGAGCGCGAAGTCGCGGTCAAGACCATGCACTTTTCCGCCGCCAACGACCGGCAGAACGTCGATCTGCTCGGCGAGGCCCGCATCGTCAGCAAGCTCCGCCACCCGGGCATCGTGCCGATCTTCGAAGCCGGCGAGCAGGACGGCGATCTCTATCTGGTGTTCGAGTACGTCCAGGGCGAGAGCCTCGCGAAGCTGATGAAGCGCGAGGCGCCGCTTCCCGCGGCACGCGCGGCCAGCCTGATGTCCGCCATCCTCGCCGCCATTGCCCACGCGCACAAGGAAGGCGTCATCCACCGCGACCTGAAGCCGTCGAACGTGCTGATCGACGACAGCGGCACCCCACGGGTGATGGATTTCGGCATTGCCAGGCGGGTCGACGGCGGCAGTCCGTCGAGCGGCGAACTGTCCGGCACACCGGCCTACATGGCGCCCGAATACGTAAGCGGCCGCGCGGTGAGCGAACAGACCGACGTGTTCGCAGCGGGCCTGATCCTGCTGGAGATGCTCACCGGCCGCCGCGTGTTCCAGGGCGACAACGTCCAGGCCATCATGGATCGGGTGGCCAAGGAAGCGGTTGCGCTGCCGGCCGGCGTGCATGTGGACGAGCGCCTCGGCGCGATCGCCCTGCGCGCGGTGGCGCACGATCCGGTCGACCGCTTTCGCAGCGCGGATGAGTTCCGCAAGGCACTGGAGGCTTTTCTCGCCCCGCCGGAAGAAGAGAGCGTGGACCGCGAGGCCGCCCAGAGCACGGTGGAGTTCCTGCTGCGCCGCATGCGCCACAAGAGCGACTTCCCCGCGCTGTCCGAATCGGTCAGCGCCATCAACCGCATCGCGTCGAGCGAGTCGGAATCGGTCAACAAGCTGTCGCTGTCCATCCTGCGCGACTTCTCGCTGACCAACAAGATCCTGCGACTGGTCAATTCGGTCCATTACCGCCAGGCCGGCGGCGGCAACATCAGCACCATCTCGCGCGCGGTGATCGTGCTGGGCTTCGATGCGGTACGCAACATCGCCATCACGGTACTGCTCTTCGAACACCTTCAGGACAAGGCCAACGCCAACGTGCTGAAGGAAGAGTTCCTGCGCGCCAATCTCGCCGGCATCCTCGCCAAGGACGTCACCGGCCAGCTCAAGGCGCGCGACCTGGAGCAGGCCTTCATCTGCTCGGTGTTCCACAACCTGGGACGACTGCTGGCGCAGTTTTACTTCCCCGAGGAAACCGAGGAAATCCGCAACCTGATGACGCAGAAGTCCTGCAGCGAAGCGGTGGCCGCGCAGCGCGTGCTGGGCATCGGTTTCGAGGAACTCGGCATCGGCATCGCCCGCAGCTGGGGCTTTCCGCCGCTGATCGTGAACAGCATGGAAAGACTGCCGCCGGGCGCAGTGCGCCGGCCGCGCTCGCCGGAAGAACGGCTGCGCGCGCTGTCTTCCTACTCCAACGATCTCTGCCAGGCGATCGCCACCCTGGAACCCGCCGAACGCGAGAAGGAACTCGTCCGCATCAAGGCACGCTACGGCGACACCGTGCCGCTGGACGACAAGAGCGTGCACGAGGTCATCCAGCGTTCCATCGAGGAAGTCACCGATTTCGCCCGCATCATCCGCATCAACCTCGGCCAGACCCAGTTCGGCCAGCAACTGCGGCGATACGCGCGCGGCGGCGGCGGCGCCGAGGCGCAGGACGCCGATGACACTGCGCTGGGTGGCGCGGTGCTCGAGCGCGAGTCCTCGGTCGGGCTGGATACCGGCAATTTCCCCGCCGAGGGACAGAAGGCGGCCGACGCGCAGGCGGTGCTCACCGCCGGCATCCAGGACATCAGCAACACGCTGGTGTCCGACTTCAAGCTCAACGACATCCTGCGCATCATCCTCGAGACGATGTACCGCGCCATGGGCTTCCGTCGCGTGCTGCTATGCATCAAGGACGCGCGCGCCAACACCATGCAGGGCCGTTTCGGCTTCGGTCCCGAGGCCAACGAGCTCGCACGCGCCTTCCGCTTCACGCTCAAGTTCACCCCGGACATCTTTCACGCCGCCACGTCCAAGGGCGTGGACATCCTGATCAGCGACATCGACGACGAGAAGATCGCCGAGCGCATCCCGGACTGGTACCGCAAGGCCTCGACCGCCAAGACCTTCGTGCTCTTTCCGCTCACGGTCAAGTCGAATCCGGTGGCGCTGATCTACGCCGACAAGCCGCATGCCGGCGAGATCGAGATAACCGAAAAAGAACTTCAGCTGCTGCGCACCCTGCGCAACCAGGCCCTGCTCGCGATCAAGCAGGCCACTTAACCGCCTGCGCTGCAAGCCGGCTACGAAATGTAACGGCGTAATGCTCGTCGCTTGCGGCATGGCTGCTTGTCATGGAGAATCCGCTGTTCCGACAGCCGGTTAGTCCCGGACGACGCGGCCCTGGATGCAGGCCGCAGCGCCCGGCACGTCCATCGATACCCCATCGTTCCATGCCTGGCAAGAACCCCTATGTGAAGGTCCTCGACCTCGAACAGACCCTTACGGATCTGCACGAGACGGTCGAGCGTCTTCAGCAGGAACGCAACGATCTGGAGATCGCGCTGACCACCGCCATCGAGCACGGCGACGCGATCGAATCCCAGCTGGAGATGGCCAACCGCCAGCTCCAGCAGGAGGTGCGCGAGCGCCTCACCGTGGAAAAACAGCTGCGCGATCTCGTTGCCACCATCACGCAGAAGAGCCGCGACCTGGAAGTGGTGCTGCAGACCATCACCGAGCACGCCGACCAGATCGACCTGCAGTGGCTGGGACGCTACATCGAGTCCGAAAATGCCGCCAGGCAGGATTCGCTCACCGGCCTGGCCAACCGCCGCCAGCTGGACGAAGCGATCAGCCACGAGTGGAAGCGCGCCCGCCGCGAGAACCAGCCCTTGTGCATGATCATGTGCGATGTGGACCACTTCAAGGCCTACAACGACCTCTACGGTCATCCCACCGGAGACGAATGCCTGCGGCGGCTGGCCGATCTGCTGCGCTGCGTGCTGCGCCGCGAGGGCGATCTCGCGGCCCGCTACGGCGGCGAAGAGTTCGTGCTGCTGCTGCCCAATACCGACGCCGAAGGCGGTCGGCAGGTGGCCGAGCACATCAGCCGCCTGCTCGAGGAGGCCGCCCACGCACACGACGGCTCGCCCACCGGACAGATCACCGTGAGCATGGGGCTGGCCGCCATGGTGCCCGAGGACGACAAGCAGGACCGGCTGTTCATCGAAGCCGACCGCCTGCTCTACCTGGCCAAGCAACAGGGCCGTAACCGGATCTCGGAATAATCGAGCGCATTCCAGGAGACCGCATATGACCGAAGACTTCGGCCGGATCGTCGAAATACGCCACGGGCGGGATGCCGAATCGCTCAACCTGTCGTTCTGGCCCGGCCGCGTCCCGCTCAAGCAGCGCTGGCGCAACAACGGGCTGTCGGCCGACTTCCTCGGCGACTACGTCACCACCTTCTTCCCGCTCGACGACGCGATTCCCGACACCCAGCTTCGACAGGCGGAAATCCGCGGCGCAGTCAGCTTCATCGCCAACGAACTGCTGGAGAACGCGATGAAGTACCACGACCCTGCCCTGCCCGAACCGGTCACCATACAGCTCGGACTGGACAGCAAACAGATCGTGTTTCACGCCAGCAATGGTGCCGGCGAGCAGGCCGCCGGGCGCTTCCGCGAATTCATCGCCCGCCTGCTGGACGGCGATCCGGGCGAACTCTACCTGCAGCAACTCGAGGACAACGCCCTCGCCGAACAGAGCGCGGGGCTGGGCTATCTCACCATGATCAACGACTACGGTGCCGAACTGGCATGGCGTTTCCAGGCGGGCGAAGGCGGCGGATACCGCGTCACCACCCAGGTCACGCTGACACTTTGACGGAGCATGTGCAGATGAAGTCACTCCAGGGCGAGGGCTACCAGGTCGAACTCGACGATGCGGACAACCGCGTCAGCCTGCGCGGCTCGCTGCGTCTGGGCGGCCTGACCGAGTACGCGCCGATCTCGCAGCTGCTGGACGAGGCACTCGAGGGCCGCAGCAGTCTCACGGTGGACCTGAGCGGACTCGAATTCCTCAACAGTTCCGGCATCGCCACGCTGTCCAGGTTCGTGATCAGTGCGCGCAACCGCAAGGACTGCGCGCTGGTCATCCGCGGCTCCAGCACGATCCCGTGGCAGGGCAAGTCGCTCAACAACCTCAAGCGCCTGATGCCGGCGCTCGAGCTGAACTTCGACTGAGCACCCGCACGGCCCTCGTCCATGACCGCTCCCTTGCCCGAGACCCTAGAGATGGACGAAGCCCGGGCAATGGCCGTGCGTGTTCCGCTGCTCCGCGGGATGACCTTCCGCCAGGCCGCGGTCACGCTGCTGATCGCCTTGCTGCTGGGGGTCGTCGCCGCCGCGGTCGAACTCTACGCAGACTGGCAGGCGATGCGCGGCGAGATCCGCGCGCAGACCGAACGCATCCTCAACCTGGTGCACGGGCCTTCGGCCCAGGCCGCATTCCAGTTCAATGACGAGCTTGCCATCCAGGTGGCCGACGGCCTGTTCGCCCGCCCGGAAACCCGCCAGGTGATCCTGCGCGACAACTTCGGCCGCACGATCGCGCGCCGCGAGCGTGCGGATGCGGGGCAGTCGGGACAACTCGCGGACCGCCTGTTCGGCGATCTCACCCACTACGTGCTCGATCTCAATCACGACACCGCAGCCGGTCAGCGTATCGAAGTCGGCAGCCTGGAACTCCGCCTGTCGGCCACCGAGATCGCCGCCAGCTTCTACCAGCGCGGCCGCCTGCTGGTCATCGTCGGCCTGGTCAAGGCGCTGGCGATCTCCGCCCTGGTCGTGCTGATCTTCTATTTCATCGTCACCCGCCCGCTGCTGACACTGCACTCGGCGATCACCCGCATCGACCCCACCCGCCCCGGAGGCTGGCCGCGCCCCGAGCTGCGTTTCCACCGCAAGGACGAGCTGGGGCAGATCGTGAACGGTCTGGACGAGCTCATGCGCGCCTTCCAGCGCGGGCTGGACCAGCGCGACCAGGCGCGCGACGAGAACCTCCGCCTTGGCGCCGAACTCGACGTCTCGCGCCGCATCCAGCAGATGGTCCTGCCCTCGCAGGCAGAGCTGCAGGCCGTGCCCACGCTGGATATCGCCGCCCACATGGAACCCGCGGGCGAGGTCGGCGGCGACTACTACGACATACTGCCGCACGCCGGCGGCCTGCGCATCGGCATCGGCGACGTAACCGGCCACGGGCTGGAAAGCGGCGTGGTCATGCTGATGACGCAAAGCGCGGTCCGCACCATGCTGACAGCGCAGGAAGCCGACATGGTGCGGATCATGGAAGCGCTCAACGGCACCATCTACCACAACGTCCAGCGCATGGGCTGCGGCAAGAACCTCACCCTGGCGCTGCTCGACCACCACCCGGTGGACCAAGGCACGGTGCGCGGCTGCCTGCGCATCGCCGGCCAGCATGAATCGGTGATCGTCGTGCGTACCGACGGCAGGGTGGAACTCATCGATACCGACGAGCTCGGCTTCCCGATCGGGCTGGTGGAGGAAGTGGGCGAATTCGTCGGCCAGGTGGCCATCGACCTGCACCGCGACGACGTGGTGGTGCTGTACACCGACGGCATCACCGAGGCCGCCGACGAATCGCAGCGTCTCTACGGTCTCGACCGCCTTGTCGAACTGGCCGTCGCGCACCGCCACGAAGATGCGGAGGCGATCAAGGACGCCATCGTGCGCGACGTCAAGCGACATATCGCCACCCAGACACTGTACGACGACCTCACCCTGGTGGTCCTCAAGCAGCGCTGAGCGCGGGCCCGACCATGAACGCCCGACACGGTTTCCGCCTGCTCCTGCTGTCCGCCCTCGCCTGGGCGGCGCCGTCCGGCGCCCAGGCGCAAGCCATCGACAGCCTGCTCTGGGTCAGCGAGGAGGCGCCGCCCTACCATTACCTGAAGGATGGCGTCCCCACCGGCATTGCAGTGGACGTCCTCGCACGGATGCAAGACCTGCTCGGCAGCCAGCAATCGCCACCGGACATCCGTTTCCTGCCCTGGGCACGCGCCCGCTACATGGCACTCCACCAGCCGGGCACCTGCCTGTTCGCCCAGCCCGCCTCCGACGAAGAGCGCCAAGGCCTCGCCTACGTCGGCCCGCTGCTCGACACCCGCATCGCCATCATCGTCCCCACCCAGCGGGCGGACGACGTCTCGGGTCCGCGCGACCTCGCCGCGCTGACCGTGGGCGTGGTCCGCGACAGCGCCGCCGAAGAGCTGCTCACCGCGACCGGGGTTCCGGCCAGGATCATCCGCACCGATTCGCCACGCACCCTGGTCCGCATGCTCGCCGGCGGACGTTTCGACGCCATCGCCTACCTGCCGCAGGCCGCCGCCCGCAGCCTGCAGCAGGAAGGCATCGTCACCACCGCCTATCGACCTGTATTCACGCTGCACGAAGGCACCATCGGCTACGCCTGCCACCGCGACACCGATCCGGCCCTGATCGCACGGATGCGCAATGCACTAGAACGCCTGCACACCGATGGCACGGTCGAGAACATCCGCCGGCACTACGAGCGCTGAACGCCCCGGCCGCGCGTGTATAATCCGCCGCGCCGGCGCGAGGGTGGCGGAATTGGTAGACGCACTGGATTTAGGTTCCAGCGCCGCAAGGCGTGAGAGTTCGAGTCTCTTCCCTCGCACCAACAAGCGGCCGCAACACTACATGCGCAGCCGTTCGGCGTAGCCGGTCATCTCCAGGTAGCCACGGCCGATCTCGCGGCCGTCCTCCAGCAGGCGCACCGCACCTTCCCAGTACACCGCGCCGGTCGAACGCCGGCTGTCGAGCTCCTGGTCGTCCATCAAGGGCACCACCTTCAGGGTGCGCGGCTCGCCGCCCTCGGGCGCCGCGATGTCTAGTGTCCATTCGACCGGATAATCCGCACCGGTGCGCGGCGAACGCCAGCGCCGGCCGGCTGCGAAGCGCACATCCTCCGCTCCGAAGCTGTGCAGTGCGCCGTCCGCCCCGCGCAGGCTGCCGCCGGCCCACAATGGCTGCCCGGCCTCGTCGCGCATGCGGAAGGCCATCAGGGCACCGCCCTCATGCAGGTTGATGCCGATCCAGTCCCAGCCGCGCGCGCCGGGCGGCATCAACTCGCTGGACCACTCGTGGTCCAGCCAGGCCCGCCCGCGCACCCGATGCGTGGCCTCGCGCACGCGCAGATGCCCCTCCACCGCCAGTTGCGGGCGGCTGTAGTAGTAGCTGGCGTGCTTGGGATCTGCGGCCTTGCGGCTGTAACCGCCCTCGCCGTTGATCATCGGCGGCGCCTGCGGTGCGAACCGCAGGTCGAAGGCAAAGTCCTCCGCCCTCACCTGGGTGCGGTAGCCCCCCTGCTCCAGCATCAGCGACCAGTCGCCGGTCCAGGCATGCGTGCGCCCGGTCTCGAAGCCGGCCAGCGGCGCCAGCACGCGCGCGGCGCGTTCGTCGTGCAGCAGGCGGCCCTCCTGCGGATCGGCCACCGCGGCATGTGCAAGCACCAGCTGACGGGGGGCGAAGCGGCTCGGGTTGTCCTCGCCCACGCCGGTACGCACCCGGAAGAAGGTCACCTGAAAGCCGCGCTCGGCGCCCTCCTCGTCCTCCAGCCAGCCGGTGACGTACCACCACTCGGTGCGGAATGCGGGGTGTGCCCCGGTATCCTCGGGGAAGGCCAGAGCGACGCCGGGCACGACCGGCGGATACGCGACCTCCGCCGTCCACGCGAGAGCGCCCTGCAGCATCAGCAGTGCGGCGAAAAGACTGCGCAGGCAGGCGGCCAGCATCACCAGTCCTCCCGCACCGCCAGCACCGCGGACTGGCGCATCGCCCGTGCACCGGCCAGGCGGGCGGCGAGCGCGGCCAGCGCCACCAGCGTGGCGGCGAACAGCGCCAGCCCGCCCCATGGCAGGCTCATGTCCATGCTCCAGTGGAAACTCTGGCGGTTGACCACCTCGACCAGCACCCAGGCCACCGCAGCGCCGGCTAGCAGGCCCAGGGCCACCCCCAGCGCGGCCGCCAGCGCGCCCTCGATCGCCAGCAGCCGACCGATCTCCGCGCGGGTGAGGCCGAGGTGGCGCAGCATGCCGAACTCCCGCCGCCGCGCGGTCGCCAGCGCGGCGAAGCTGGTGGCCACGCCGAACAGGCCGATCAGCACCGCCACGCCTTCCATCAGGTAGGTCACCAGGAAGCTGCGATCGAAGATCTCCAGGCTGCGCGCGCGGATTTCGCCGGGCGTGGCGACCCGCAGGGTGCGCTCGCCCAGGGTCGCGTACAAGGCCGCTGTCACGGCAGCGGGGTCCGCATCCGACTGCAGGCGGATCGCCAGGTCGTTGGTCCGCTGGTCGCCGGTCAGCGCACGGTAACGCTCGATGTCTATCGCCACCGCACCATGCTGGCGGACGTAGTCGCGCCACACGCCGGCGATGCGGAAGCGCCGCAGCTCGCCGGCCAGCGGCAGCGCCAACTCGTCGCCGGTGCGCAGGCCGTAGAGATCGACGATGGCCTCCGAGACCCATGCCGGCGGCAACGCATCGGACGCCAGATCGACGATCCGTCCTTCGACCAGCGGCAGGTCGCCCGCTGCCCGGATCTCGCGCGCCAGCAGGGTCGCCGGCGGCCGGTCGTCGGCCAGGCGCAGCTGATCGCTGCGCACCGGCGCCACCGCCGCCACCCCGGGCAGGGCCGCCACCATCGCCACCTCGTCGGGGCCCAGGTAGCCGCTGGCCGAGGATGACGAGGCCTGCAGGTAGAGGTCCGCGGGCAGCACGCGCGCCAGCCAGTCATCGACCGAGCCGCGGAAGGAGCTGACCATGATGGCCATGGCCGCGGCCAGCGCCACGCTGGCCACCACGCCGGCGCCGGCCACCACGGTCTGGCCCGGCGCCGCGCCCAGACGCGCATGCGCCAGGCGCCACAGCACCGAACGGCCTCGCGCCGGCAGGCGGGCAAGCCCCGCCGTGATGCCGGGCAGCGCCAGCACCGCTGCAGCCAGCAGGCTGGCCACCGCCGCGTAGCCCGCCAGCGGCACGCCATCGGCCGGCGGCAGCAGGCTCAGCCCGGCGGCAGCCAGCAGGCAGACAGCGGCCATGGCCCAGCGCGGACGGGTGTCCAGCGCCCCGGCATCGGCCGCGCGCAAGGCGCGGGCCGGCACCAGCGCAGCCGCCTCGCGCGCCGGCAGCCAGCTGCCCGCCAGGCCCGCAGCCGCGCCCGACAGGGCGTAAGCGGCGGTCAGCCAGGGGTGGAAACGCAGCGCGGGTTGCAGTCCCTCGAAGTAGCCCGCCCCCAGGTCGCCTCCTGCAAGGTACAAGGCGAAGGCAGCCAGCCCGTAGCCCAGGGCCACGCCGCACAGACCGCCCACCAGCCCCAGCGCGGCGCCTTCCGCCAGCAGGGCACGGCGCAGCTCGCCGCGGGTCAGGCCCAGCGCGCGCAGGAAGGCAAACTCCTGCCGGCGGCGCACCACCGACAGCAACTGAGTGGAAAAGACCAGGAAGCCACCGGTCAGCAGCGCGATCGCCGCCAGCATGCCGAGATTGACCCGGTAGGCGCGCGACAGCCCGGCCACCTGTGCCTCTGCGGCCTCCGGCGCCAGCACGCTCACCCCGGCCGGCAGCAAGGCGGCCAGCGCGCGGCGTGCCTCGTCCCGCCCGGCGCCGGGCGCCAGACGCAGGTCGATACGGCTGAGCCGGCCGATGCGGCCGAAGAGCTCCTGCGCGGCGGCGATGTCCATCACCGCCAGGCGCTGGCCGGCCCCGGCGCCCGGCACCCGTCCGACCACGGTCAGCGCGTGCTCGCCAACCCCGCTCTGTACGATCAGCGGCCCGCCCTCGGGCAGTGCCAGCGCGGCTGCCGCCGCGGTGCTGAGGAAGATCCGCCCGGGTCGCAGGGCCGCGAGCTGCTCCGCACCATCGTCGGCCACCGGCAGCAAGGCCGGCTGCACGCCGGCCAGGCGGAACACGTCCACGCCCAGCACGCGCAGCGTGTCCTCGCGACCCGGCAGGCTCGCCTGCACCTCCAGCACCGGGCTGGCCTCGGCAATCTCCGGCCGCGCGGCGATACGCGCGTACAGCGCGTCGTCGAAGCCCTCGCGCGGTCCGAGCACCTGCAGGTCGGCCTCCCCCGTCAGCACGCGCAGCCCGCGGCCGAACTCGTCCAGCGCCGCGTCGTGGATCAGATGCACCGCCAGCCCGAGCGCCACGCCGAGGGCGATGGCCAGCAGCGACAGCGCGGTGCCCAGCGGCCGGCGCCGCAGGCTGGCGAGGAAGACCCGGCGCAGCACCGCGCTCATCGCGCCACGGGCTCCGGCGCCAGCCCCGCCGAGGTGAGCCGCAGCACCCGGTCGGCGCGCGCCGCGGCCGCCGCGGAATGGGTGACCAGCACCCCGGCGGCACCGGCCTCGCGCACCGCGTCCAGCAGGAGCGCCAGCACCGCCGTGGCATGCGCCGGATCGAGGTTGCCGGTCGGCTCGTCGGCCAGGACCACCGCCGGGCGATGCACCAGCGCGCGGGCAATCGCCACGCGCTGCAGCTCACCGCCCGACAGCGTGCGCGGCCAGCCGGTGGCACGCGCGGCCAGCCCCACCCGGGCCAGCATGTCGCGCGCCCGCGCCTCGGCCTCGCCATCGGCCACGCCCTGCAGCCACAGCGGCAGGGCGACGTTCTGCACCACGGTGAGATGGGGCAGGATGTGGAAGGCCTGGAACACGAAGCCGTAGCGGCTGCGGCGCAGGCGGGCGAAGGCGTCGTCGTCCAGCCCGGCAAGCTCCTGCCCTTGCAGGCGGATGCTGCCGCCATCGACCGGCTCCAGCCCGGCGATGCAGTTGAGCAGCGTGGATTTGCCCACGCCGGATTCGCCGACGATGGCCACGCACTCGCCGGCGGCGATGTCGAGCCGCACCCCCTCGAACAGCGCCGCCGGCGCGCGAGGGTCGAAGCGTTTCGCAAGATCACGGATTTCAAGCATGCGGAATGGACCGGGAAGGACGGCGGGAAGTGCCCGACAGGCGGTTTCGCTTATACTCCGGGCGGCCCTGCGGGCCAAGCCTGCCGGACCCCTCGCCCCATGCCCGTCGATCACTACGAGAACTTCCCCGTCGCCTCCGTCCTGCTGCCGGCCCGCCTGCGCGAACCGGTGGAGGCGATCTACGCCTTTGCGCGCGGCGCCGACGACGTGGCCGACGAAGGCGAGGCGCCGCCCGCCGAACGCCTGGCGCAACTGGACGACTACCGCGCCGGCCTGGACGCCATCGAGCGCAATGAGCCGCCCCCCGCCGGACCGCTGGCGCCGATGTTCGAGCGCCTGGCGCGCAACATCCGCGCGCACGGCTTGCCGCCGCAGCTGTTCCGCGACCTGCTCGACGCCTTCAGCCAGGACGTGGTGAAGACCCGCTACGCCGACTTCACCGAGCTCACCGACTACTGCCGGCGCTCGGCCAACCCGGTCGGCCGCCTGCTGCTGCATCTCTATGACGCCACCGACGACGACAATCCCGCCTGTTCGGACAGGATCTGCACCAGCCTGCAACTGATCAACTTCTGGCAGGATGTCGCGCTGGACCGCGAAAAGCGGCGCATCTACCTGCCGGCCGAGGAGATGGCGCGCTTCGGCGTCGGCGAGGACCACATCGAACACGGCCGGGTGGACGCCGCCTGGTGCGCGCTGATGGATTTCCAGGTGCAACGTGCGCGCGCGATGATGCGCGCCGGCGCCCCGCTCGCCCGCCGCCTGCCGGGGCGCATCGGCTGGGAGCTGCGCCTGATGGTGCTGGGCGGGCTGCGCATCCTGGAGCGAATCGAGGCGGTCGGCTACGACGTCTTCAGGCACCGACCGACCCTGGGCAAGACAGACTGGCCGCTGCTCGCGTGGCGCGCCCTGAACTACGACAAGAACACATGAATCCGCACGCCTACTGCCAGGACAAGGCCGCCAAGAGCGGCTCCAGCTTCTACTACAGCTTCCTCTTCCTGCCGGCCGAGCGCCGCCAGGCGATCACCGCGCTGTACGCCTTCTGCCGCGAGGTGGACGACGTGGTCGACGAATGCCACGACCTGTCGCTGGCGCAGACCAAGCTCGAGTGGTGGCGACAGGAAGTGGCGCGCATCTACGACGGCCAGCCCACCCATCCGGTCGGCCTTGCCCTGCAGGACGTGCTCAAGGGCTTCGACCTGCCGCGCGAGCAGTTGCTGGAGATCATCGACGGCATGGCGATGGACCTGCAGCAAACCCGCTACCTCGACTTCAAGGGCCTGCAGCTCTACTGCTACCGCGTGGCCAGCGTGGTCGGCCTGCTGGCCGCGGAGATCTTCGGCTACAGCGACCGCGCCACGCTCAAGTACGCGCACGACCTGGGCATGGCCTTCCAGCTCACCAACATCATCCGCGACGTCGGCGAAGACGCCCGCCGCGGACGCATCTACCTGCCGATCGAAGACCTGCAGCGCTTCAATGTGCCGGCCGCCGAGATCCTCGAAGCGCGCTACAGCGACAACTTCCGCGCGCTGATGGAGTTTCAGGCCGAGCGCGCGCGCCAGTTCTATACCCAGGCCTTCGCCCATCTGCCCGCCATCGACCGCAAGTCCCAGCGCCCGGGGCTGGTGATGGCGGCGATCTACCGCACCCTGCTGGAAGAAATCGCCCGCGACGGCTTCCACGTGCTCGACCGCCGCACCTCGCTCACCCCGATCCGCAAGCTGTGGATCGCCTGGCGCACCTGGATCAAGGCCTGAGACGGCGCATGGTCCCGCATCAGGTCGCGATCATCGGCGCCGGCTATGCCGGGCTGGCCTGCGCAGTGGAGCTTGCCCGCCGCGGCGTGCAGGTCACCGTGTTCGAGCGCTCGCACACCTTGGGCGGGCGCGCCCGCGTGGTGGCCAAGGACGGCCACCGGGTGGACAACGGCCAGCACATCCTGCTCGGCGCCTACACCGAGCTCACCCGCCTGCTGCGCACCACCGGCGTGTCGCCCAAGACGCTCGCGCACCTGCCGCTGCTGCTGCACGTACCCGGCGCCCTTCACCTGCAGGCGGCGCGCCTGCCGGCCCCTTTCCACCTGCTGGTTGGCCTGTTGCGTGCGCGCGGCCTGGGCTGGACCGACAAGCTGGCGATGATGCGACTGATGCGCACGCTCAAGAAGCGCGCCTGGCGGGTCGACGCCACGCACACCGTGGCCGATCTGCTGCGGCTCAACCGCCAGACCGAGCAGCTGATCCGCCTGGTCTGGGAGCCCCTGTGCGTGGCCGCGCTCAACACCCCGGTGGCCGAAGCCTCCGCGCAGGTGTTCGCCAACGTGCTGCGCGACAGCCTGGCGGCGGACGCCACCGCCAGTGAGCTGCTGATCCCGCGGGTGGACCTGTCCGAACTCTTCCCGGTGCCGGCCGCACGCTTCCTGGCGGTGCGCCGAGGAAAGCTGCGCACCGGCACTGCGGTGGAAGGCATCCGCCGTGAACAGGGGCGCTTCTTCCTCGACGGCGATCCGGGCCGTGCCGGCTACCAGCAGGTGGTCATCGCCACCGCCCCGCATCACGCCGGCGCCCTGCTCGCCTCGGTGGGAGACTGCGAACGCCTGGCCGCGCAAATCGACGCCCTGCCCACCGAACCCATCGTCAGCGTCTACCTGGCCCTGGGCGACGGCGTGCGCCTGCCCCATCCGATGATCGGGCTGGCCAACGGTCCCGCCCAATGGGCCTTCGACCGCGGCCAGCTGGGCGGGCGTGCCGGGCTGCTGGTCTGCGTGATCAGCGCCCACGGCGCGCACGAGGCTCTGTCGCGCGAGGAGCTGATCCTGGCGGTGCACAAGCAGCTCGAGGACGAACTCGGGCGCCGCCTGCCGGCACCCGAATGGAGCCAGGCGATCACCGAGAAACGCGCCACCTTCGCCTGCCGCCCCGGCCTGCTGCGCCCCGGCTGCCGCACGCCGGTGCCCGGCCTGTGGCTGGCCGGCGACTACATCGAATCCGACTACCCGGCGACCCTGGAATCCGCCGCACGCTCCGGCGTTGCCGCCGCGGAGCAGGTGCTGCGCCTCGCGGCCCTGCCGAAAGGCTGACACCGAGTGGGTTCTGGCGCACAATCGTGCAGCCCCTCACGAACGCATCGATGAAGCTCACCGATTCCGCTCAGGCCGCCGCCGACTCTGCGCATCTCCAGCCCATCCCTCCACCTGTGGACCGGGGTGCCCTGCGCCTGACCCGCAGCTATGAAGCGCTGCTGCGCGTGCTGTTCGGGCTCACGCCACTCGTCGGGATCGTCTACCTGCAGCTGTTCCAGAGCCCGACGCTCACCTTCGAGCATCATCTCGCACATGAACTGGCGATTGCCGCGGCTACCGGCGTGTCGGCCTTCGTCTGCTGGGTCACTTGGCGCTGCTACCTGAGCTCCGGCGAACCCTTCCTGCGCTGGCTCACCCTCGGCTTTCTCGGCTTCACCCTGATCTACGCGCCGCACGGCCTGCTCACCCGCCTGGCCGACCACAACCTGTCGCTGTTCCTCAACTTCGGCCCGAGCTCGCGCCTGGTCATGGTGGCCTGCCTGCTCTACGGCCTGCTGCAGTACGGCAAGCCCGCCGAACGCCCGGCGGAGATCCAGGCAAGCGGCTTCTGGCGACGCTGGATAGCAGTCTTTGTGCTGATCGACCTGCTGGTGATCGCCACGGCCATGCTGCCCGCTTCGGCAGGCCAGTGGATCAGGCTGCCGCAAGAAGCCGCGGCGCTGGCGCTGGCGCTGGCCGCCATCGCGCTGATGCTGTGGCGGCGCATCGACTCGCCGCTGATGACCATCTACACCATCGCGCTGGCCTTCTTCGCCCAGTCCTCGCTGGCCTTCTTCCTCGCCCGGCCCTGGAACCACCAGTGGTGGATGGCGCACACGGTGTTCGCCGCCGGCTTCTTCGTACTCAGCTTCGGGGTGACCCGGGCCTTCCATACGACTCGCGCGTTCTCGTTGGTCTATGGCCAGGAGGAGATGATCCGCCGACTCGAGGAAGCCAATGCGCAGTTGCGCCGGCTCGCCGCCACCGACTCGCTGACCGGCGCCAGCAACCGCCGTCACTTCATGGAGCGCCTGGCCATTGAATGGGAGCGGGCGCGACGCGAGGGTATTCCGCTGTCGCTGCTGGCGATCGATCTCGACCATTTCAAGGATGTGAACGACGAGCACGGCCACCAGGCCGGCGACGAGGTGCTGCGACGTTTCGTCGCCGAAGCGCGGACCGTGCTGCGACCGGCCGACCTGCTGGGCCGCACCGGCGGCGAGGAATTCGCTGTTCTGCTGCCCGACAGCGACGCCGAACGGGCCACGGCGGTGGCCGAGCGCCTGCGCGCACGGATGGCCGACACGGTACAGAAGGTCAGGACGGAGAAACCGCTGCGGGTGACCGCGAGCATCGGCGTGGCCAGCTTCGGCCCGGATGGCGAGAGCGGCGACAAGGTCTTCCGTGCCGCCGACAAGCGCCTCTACAAGGCCAAGAACCAGGGACGCAACCGGGTAGTCGGGCCCGACGGCCCGGCCTGAGTCAGGTGGTTCAGGCCCAGCGCAGCGCGGGCTTGGGCGGCTCGATGGCCGGCGTACCGGAACGGAAGGCGGTCAACATGCGGCGCAGCGCCCCGGCGTCCTCTTCGTTGAAGCCGCGCTTGAAGTCGGTAAGGATCAACCGCGAGCGCGTGAGCCAGTTGCCTGGCGCATCGTCCAGCGCACACCAGGCCGCGGTGGCGATGTCGGCCTCGTGCTGGCCCAGCCACAGCATCGCCTCGCGCTCGCGCAGGCCGTGCAGTTCCGCGCCCTTCTTGGGGATCACGTGCGGCGTGGCGCCGACCACGCGGGGGCGGATGTCCTCCGCGAAGCGCGCGACCAGCTTGGACATGGAGAACAGCATGCGCCAATCGGAAGCGATGACGATGCGCGCCTCTTCGAAGTCGCGCACCACCGCCTCGATGGCCGGCAGACAGCGGAAGTCCTCCACCTCGCCCCAGGGGTGGGTGACGCCGTCAAAATCCATGAAGATGTAAGCGTGCTTGCTCATTGCCTGTGTGCTCGCTCCCGGAAAGACCTGACCGGAAGTACGGGTTCATCGATGCTGCAATGCAGAATATACTGTTATCACTCGCGGCGAAAGCCTTTCGCAATGCGCCGGAATGACGCGCTTTTTCTGCACTGTAATATCACCATGGTCCAATAGTGCAGCGCACACAGAACAATCCATACAGGAGCCGTCCATGAACCCGATCATCAATCTCGAAGGCAAGGTGGGCCTGATCACCGGCATCGCCAACGAAAAGTCCATCTCCACCGGCGTCGCCGAAGCCTGCGTGCAGGCCGGCGCCAAACTGGTCATCACCTACCAGAACGACAAGACCCGCGCCTTCATCGAGCCGATCATCAACCGCCTCGGCGTCGAGGACGTCTACCTGATGGACGTCACCCGCCCGGAGACCATGCAGGAGGTGTTCGCGCAGATCGACGCCCGCCACGGCAAGCTGGACTTCGCCATCCACAGCATGGCCTTCGCCAAGCGCGACGACCTGCACGGCCGCGTGGTAGACACCTCGGCCGACGGTTTCGCGCTGGCCATGGACGTGTCCACCCACTCCTTCGTGCGTCTGGCCAAGTACGCCGAACCGCTGCTGGTCAAGGCCGGCGGCGGCTCGCTGGTGACCATGACCTACCTGGGTTCCGAAAAGGTCATCCCCAACTACGGCGTCATGGGCCTGTGCAAGGCCGCGCTGGAAGCGGCCACCCGCTACCTGGCCGCCGAACTGGGCGAGAAGGCCATCCGCGTGAATGCGGTTTCGCCCGGCCCGCTGATGACCCGTGCGGCCTCCGGCATCGCCGGCTTCGACGGCCTGATGGCCGCCGCGGTGGACCGTTCGCCGATGCACAGCCTGGTCACGCCCGAGGACATCGGTGCGCTGACCGCCTTCCTGGTGTCCGACGCCGGCCGGCTGATCAGCGGCGGCGTGCACTTCGTGGACGCCGGCTACAACATCATGGGCTGACCGGCCCAAGCACGGAGCAAGCGCCGATGATCGATCTCGCCGAAGCACGCGCACGGCTGGGCCGCGAGTCCGTGGTCCTGCCCGACCCGGTGCCCGAGCACCCGCTGCTCGCCGGCAAGCGGGAGATCGGTCGCGGCGAGTACTCCATCGTGCTGGACAAGGGCGACGGCGAGCGGGTCTACAAGGTGATCAGCTCGCCGGCCGACTACTTCCTGTACACCGCGGAAGACCGCCCGCGCGGCAAGCATTTCCCGGTGATCCACGCCGATCACGGCATCATCGGGCGGGCCAGTTCCGGCTACCCCTTCCACCTGATCGAGATGGAGCGCCTCTACCCGCTGCAGCAGGACACCCCGGCGGCGGACCTCGCTTCACGGCTGATCGAGTTCTACTGGTCGGCCTGCCAGCAGTGGAGCCGGCTGGGCATGGACATGGGGCGGATCGCCCTCTACCACATGACGGTCAATCCGCTGGACGTCTCCGACAGCCTGCAGCAGGCGATCAAGGCCCTGTCGGACTTCGTCGAGGAATACCAGGTGCTGCCGGACATCCTCAACGCCAACAACCTGATGATGCGCAAGGACGGCACCCTGGTCTTCTCGGACCCGGTCTTCATCGCCTGAGCCCGAACACACCTCCCCGCGCCACCGTAGGAGCGGCCTTGGCCGCGATGCGGACTACGGAAAGATGGCGGCCGTGTCGCGGCCAAGGCCGCACCTACAATGCGGGACGCCCTGCACGGTGGTGTGCGCCCACGTCCAGCATTACCACCTCGCGCCCCTGCAGCATCAGCGAGCCGCGGTAGCGGTCGTCGCCGCTGCCGGAATACTCGAACTCGTACACCCGCAGCAGCGCGATGCGCCCATTGTCGTCGCGCGCCAAGCGCAGCGAGCGGCACACCACGGTCTCGTCGAGCAGCTGCACCGCCTCGCGCCGGCAGGCGGCGCGTGCGCCGGCCATGCCGGCCTCACGGGCCTGCAGGCTGTCGAACCAGAACCAGGCGAGTGCGACGAGCAGCAGGAGGAAGAAGAGCTCGAACCCGGACATGAGTCGGATGAGGGATGCTGGCGCGCCGGCCGCGGCATGGCGCCGCACCCGGCAGCAAGGCTCAGCCCACCATCATGCCCCGGATCATGAAGAACAGCATGGCCGCGATCAGGGCCGAGGCCGGCACGGTGATGATCCACGCCGCGGCGATGCGCATCAGGTGCGAACGCTTGACCAGCTCGCGCTTGTACACCTTGCGCAGGCCCTTGCGCTCGCCCTTGGACAGATGCAGCGGGTCCTCATGCAGCTTGGCCTTGCGCTTGAGCTCGCGCAGCATCTCGCCCTTGCGCTCCACCGAGGCCTTGGCAAACTCGGCCAGGTAGGCGTCCAGCACCTCCTGGTTGTCTTCCGGGTGGTGGGCCTTGATCTCCGCCACCATGCGGTCGTAGTTGCGCTTGAGGTATTCGCGCAGGAAGCCCACGCCGAATACCCCGCCCACCGCGATGTGGGTGGAGCTCACCGGCAGGCCGAGCTGGCTGGCGACGATCACCGTCAGCGTGGCCGCCATGGCGATGCAGTAAGCGCGCATCTGGTCGAGCTCGGTGATCTCGGAACCCACCGTACGGATCAGCTTCGGCCCGTAGAGCGCCAGGCCGAGCGCGATGCCCACCGCGCCGACCATCATCACCCACACCGGAATCGCCGCGGCGCCGCCGATCTGCGCACCTTCGTGGGTGACGATGTCGACGATGGCCGCCAGCGGACCGACCGCATTGGCCACGTCGTTGGAACCGTGGGCGAAACTCAGCAGACCGGCCGCGAAGATCAGCGGCACCGTCAGCAGGCTGTTCACGCTCTGCTTGGAGTTGCTGATCTGGCGCGAACGGCGGTCGATGATCGGCTTGACGATCAGGAACACCAGCACCGCGAACACCAGGCCGATCAGCACCGCGCCGACGAAGCTCGTCTTCCACAGCTTGCTGACGCCCTTGAGCAGGATGTAGGCACCGAAGGCCCAGGCCATGAAGGCCACCAGCAGCGGCACCATCTTGCGCGCCGCGGCCACCATGTCGGCCTTGTAGGTGATGCTGCGCTTGATCAGGTACAGGAAGCCCGCGGCGATCAGCCCCCCCATCAGCGGCGAGATCACCCAGCTGGCGGCGATGGAACTCATCACCTTCCAGTTCACCACGTCGAAGCCGCTGGCCGCGATGCCCGCGCCGAGCACCGCACCGACGATGGAATGGGTGGTGGACACCGGCGCGCCGACCGCGGTGGCGATGTTCAGCCACAAGGCGCCCGCCAGCAGCGCCGCCAGCATCAGCCAGACGAAGGTGTCGCTGTCGGGGATGCGGCTGGGGTCGATGATGCCGCTGCGGATAGTGCCGACCACCTCGCCACCGGCAATCAATGCGCCGGCCGCTTCGAAGACGGCGGCGATCAGCAGCGCCCCGCCCATGGTCAGCGCCTTGGAGCCGACCGCCGGGCCAACGTTGTTGGCCACGTCGTTGGCGCCGATGTTCATCGCCATGTAGCCGCCGATCATCGCCGCGATGACCAGCACCAGACTGGTCTGCTCGCCGCCGCGCATCGCGGCGTAGAGCATGACGCCGACCAGGAAGATCAGGCCGAGGCCCAGCCTGAAGAGTTCGGAACGACCCCGCTCGGTTGCTCGCTCGATCTCGTTGATGTGTTGGAGTTCCACGCGCTGAAGCCCGCTTTTCGCAAAAGCGCGTATTGTTTCAGAAATGCGGTGTTAACCCAAACGTAACAGCAACTTCCGCGGGCACCGCCTATTGCTTGAGGCGGTCGTACTTGTCCGCCCTGCCGCGTGCCGCCTCGGCCGGATAGCGTTGCTCGTTGATCGCCAGCTTGCGCTGCGCCGCCTGCGCAAGATCGACGTCGAGGACATCTGCAAGACGCACCAGGTAAAGCAGCACATCGGCCAGCTCCAGCGCAACCGCCTCGCGCGTCTCCTCGGGCAGCGCCGCGGACTGTTCGGGCGACAGCCACTGGAAGTGCTCGATCACCTCCCCCGCCTCGCCGGCCAGGGCCATGGCCAGGTTCTTCGGGGTATGGAACGGCTCCCACTCCCGCGCGGCGGCGAAATCGCGCAGCGCGCCGCGCAGTGCCTCCAGACTGTCCGGTTTGCTCATTCGATGTGATGCTCCAGATCGAAGCCCGCGCCATCGTCCTCCGCCAGGCGGGCGACCAGCCAGGGCATCACCGCCTCCAGGCGCTCGGGCAGCACCCAGGGCGGATTGACCACGAACATGCCGCTGCCGAACATGCCGAAGCCGTCGCGCGGTGGCGTGCGCACCATCAGGCGCACGTCCAGCCAGCTCTCGGCGCCCAGTGCGGCGAGCCGCTCGGGCAGCTGTCGCGCCTCGGGGCGGGCCAGCATCGGATACCACACCGCAAAGCAGCCGGTGGGAAACCGGCGCAGCGCATCGGCCAGGGTATCGACGGTGCGGCGGTAGTCGTCCTTGACCTCGTAGGGCGGATCGATCAGCACCAGCGCCCGGCGGCTCGGCGGCGGCAGCAGCGAGCGCAGCGCGGAGAAGCCATCGGCCTTGCGCACCGCAACGCGTTCCTGCTCACCGGCGAATGTCTTCTGCAGCAGTTCGACGTCGGCCGGATGCAGCTCGAACAGGCGCATGCGGTCCTGGGCGCGCAGGCGGGTCATCGCCAGCGCCGGCGATCCGGGGTAGAAGGTCAGCCCGCCGTGCGGGTTGAACTGCCGCACCGCCTCCACGTAAGGCCGGAGCGCCTCGGGCAGGTCCTCGCGCTGCCACAGGCGCCCGATGCCCGCGGCGTGCTCGGCGGTCTTGGCCGCATGCTCGCTGTCCAGTGCGTAGCAGCCGGCACCGGCATGGGTGTCGATGTACCACCAGGGTTTGTCCTTGCGGTTGAGGTAGTCGAGCAGTTCGACGAGCAGGAAATGCTTGAGAACGTCGGCGTGGTTGCCGGCGTGGAAGGCGTGGCGGTAGCTGAGCATCTGGGTATTGCGGCGGCTGCGATGGAGCGATCCTACCACCTGCCCCCGCAGGCCAACGGAAGTGCTTGATGCATAGGCGCCTTTTGACGCTACGGCAGGTTTTCACGCGGCGCAGCAATTGCTATGATTGCGCCCCTTTCAGCCGGCGACCCGCTGGCCGCACCCGAGAACAGAGAGACACAGACAATGGCAATCTATGCACTGGGCGACAAGGTTCCGCAGTTCGGCGAGGGCTGCTGGATCGCCGACAATGCCACGGTGATCGGCCAGGTGAATGCGGGGCGTAACGTCAACATCTGGTACAACGTGGTGATCCGCGGCGACAACGACCCGATCACCATCGGCGACGACACCAACATCCAGGACGGCTCCATCCTCCACAACGACGACGGCGTGCCGCTGGTCATCGGCTCGGAGGTGACCATCGGCCACATGGTGATGCTGCACGGCTGCACCGTGGGCGACGGCAGCCTGATCGGCATCAACGCGGTGGTGCTCAACCATGCGGTGATCGGCAAGAACTGCATCATCGGCGCCAATGCGCTGATCCCCGAAGGCAAGGTGATCCCCGACCGCTCGCTGGTGGTCGGCTCGCCCGGGCGCATCATCCGCGAGCTCACCGACGAGGACATCGCAGGCCTCAGGGCCAACGCCGCCCACTACGTGGACAACGCCCGGCTGTATGCCGCCGAACTGCGCCATATCGATCCGTTCAACGGCCGCTGAGCCGCGCGTTCACACCTCTTTACAAGCACAGGGGCCATTTCCGGGCAGGCATGCGGTATAACTTGCCGCTTCTTCCCTGTCCGGAAAAGGCCACCATGCTACCGACCTCCCGCTACCTGACGGCGCTGTTCCTTGCCGGCGCACTGATCGCCGGCCACGCCAGCGCGGAAGAAGCCGTCGCCACGCGCAGCACCACCATCGACCTGAACGCCGAGGCGCTGCGCGCCGCACCGAACGACCTCGCGGTCGCCACCGCCTACATCGAGATCACCGACATCAGCCCCGCCGCAGTCGCACGCGACGTGAACAAGGTGATCGCCGCCGCGCTCGACACCGCCGGGCGCTACGACCAGGTCAAGACGCAGTCCGGCAATACGCAGACCTGGCCGGTGTACGGCAAGAACGGCCGCCAGATCGAAGGCTGGCGGATGCGTTCCGAACTGCGCCTGGAAAGTCGCGACGTCGCCGCCATGTCCGAGCTGCTGGGCAAGCTGCAGGCCACCATGGCGGTGTCGCAGATCGGCATGGAGCCGGCCCCCGAGACCCGCCGCAAGGCGCTCGACGAAGCCACCGTGGACGCCATCCGCGCCTTCGAGCAGCGCGCGAAGCTCGTCTCTGCCACCCTCGGCAAGTCCTACCGCATCCGCCACCTGGGCATCGGTGAATCGGGCTTCCGTCCGCAGCCCATGCCGCGCATGCGCGCAGCGGTGATGTCCGCCGAGGCCGCTCCCGCGCCGCTGGAAGCGGGCGAAAGCGAGGTCGGGGTGAGCGTCAGCGGCACGATCGAACTGCTCGACTGAGGGCAGCCACTACGCTGCCTGCGGCATGGTTTCAAGCTTGGCCGTATCGCGGCCCAGGCCGCTCCTACGAGGGATGCCGTGCCCAGGCGCAAGGATCGCCTCCGCGGCATCGCGGCAACCGCGGATACGGCGAACCCGCCCCGGACTGGACGCGAGGCGCAAGGCTGGATAAGGTTCGGCCCATGCGCTTCGCCCATGCCCTCTCCGCCCGAACGCTCCTGGCCCTGCTCGCACCGCTCCTGCTGGCGGCATGCGGCACCACGCCGACGCCGCCGCCTGCAGTCAGCGCGCCGGCTCCCGCAACAACCGCCACGACCCGCTACTTTTCCCTCGACGACCCCATGCAGAGCCGCGAGGTGGTGCTCTATGCGCTCGGGCTGCTCGACATCGGCTACCGCTTCGGCGGTCGCAACCCGGAGGCAGGCCTGGACTGCAGCGGCATGGTGAGCTACGTCGTCGAACAGGTCTCCGGCCGGCGCCTGCCGCACAATGCCGCGCAGATCGCCGCCCGCACACGACCGATCGAGGTAGACGAACTGCAGCCCGGCGACCTGGTGTTCTTCAACACCCTCAACCGCCGCCACTCCCACATGGGCGTGTACATGGGCGACGGGCGCTTCATCCACGCCCCCTCCAGCCGCGGCCGCATCCGTATCGAACGGCTCGACAACCCCTACTTCGCAAAGCGCATCGACGGCGCCCGCAGCCTGCTGGCCAGCAACTGATCCGTGCCGGAAGTTGCACGACTGCGGGACAACCCTGCTTGCATGCATCGATTCCGGCGCCTAGTCTGAACGGGCCTGAAGACCAGTACGCACCTGCCTGGAGGAATCCGCACATGCCGACACGCAAGATCAGCGAGGTAGTACGCAACCAGCGCATCCTGACCACCACCGGAACCATCACGGTACGCGAGGCCTGCCGCCAGATGGCGGAGAATCGCGTCGGATCGGTGATGATCGTCGACCGGGATGGACGCCTGGCCGGCATCTTCACCGAGCGCGATGCACTCACCCGGGTGCTGGCGACGGGGCTGGACCCGGACACCACCCGGCTGGACAGCGTTATGACCGCCGATCCCTCCACCATTTCCGTCACCCTACCCCTGGGCCATGCCCTGCACCTGATGTACGACGGTGGCTTCCGCCACGTGCCGGTCGTGCAGGACGGCAAGCCGGTGGGCATGGTCTCGGCGCGGGACGCGCTCGGGCCCGAGATGGTCGCCTTCGAGGAAGAACTCGAACAGCGCGAGGTCATCACCGAGCTGCTGTAGACGGACAAGGCGGGTGCGTTCACCGCACCCGCCCTGCAAGCCAGCCAAGGGAAAGAACTACTGCCCCGGGGCTTCGCTGCCGGTCGGCTCTTCTGCCGGCTTGTCGGCGCGCCTGGGCACATGCACGTAGATCTCGCCCGGCCGGGTCAGGCCCAGTTCATAGCGCGCACGCTCTTCCACCGCCTCGTTGCCGGACTTGAGATCCTGCACTTCGGCTGCGAGCGCGGCGTTGCGCTGCTCGAGCTGATGGTTGGTGGCACGCTGCGCCTGCAGCTGCCCGTCCACCTCCCATACCCGCAGCCACCCCCCCTTGCCCAGCCAGAGCGGGTATTGCAGCGCCAGCACCAGCAGCGCGAGGATGATTACCGGCCAACGCATGTTGCGTGTTCGAGTCCCAATGCACGGAAGGCCGGCGGACTGATCCGCCGGCCTTCCATCAATCTACGCTGCGGCCGGCCATCGAGAAAGCTCAAGCCGCCGCAGCCTCACCGTCTCCGGCTCAGCGCGCCCGCAGGTTGAAGAACGCGCGACGGCCCGGGTAGCTGGCGGTATCGCCGAGATCTTCCTCGATGCGCAGCAGCTGGTTGTACTTGGAGATGCGATCCGAGCGCGACAGCGAACCGGTCTTGATCTGCATGGCGTTCAGGCCCACCGCGATGTCGGCGATGGTGGCGTCGTCGGTCTCGCCCGAGCGGTGGGAGATCACCGAGGTGTAGCCGGCGCGCTTGGCCATCTCGACCGCGGCGAAGGTCTCGGACAGGGTGCCGATCTGGTTGATCTTGATGAGGATGGAGTTGGCGATGCCCTGCTCGATGCCCTGCTCCAGGATCCTGGTGTTGGTGACGAAGAGATCGTCGCCCACCAGCTGCACCTTCTTGCCCAGCTTGTCGGTCAGGGTCTTCCAGCCGGCCCAGTCGCCTTCGGCCATGCCGTCCTCGATGGAGACGATGGGGAACTTGTCGGCCAGGGTCGCCAGGTAGTCGGCAAAGCCCTCGGCGGTCAGGCTCAGGCCTTCACCCACCAGCTCGTACTTGCCGTTCTTGTAGAACTCGCTGGAGGCGCAATCGAGCGCCAGCAGCACGTCACGGCCCGGCTCGTAGCCGGCGGCGGCGATGGCGTCCTGGATCATGTTCAGCGCCTCTTCGGTGCCGGACACGTTGGGCGCGAAGCCGCCCTCGTCACCCACGGTGGTGGGGTAGCCCTTCTTGTCGGTGAGCTTCTTCAGGTGGTGGAAGATCTCCGCGCCGCAACGCAGGGCTTCGCGGAAGCTGGTCATGGACACCGGCATGATCATGCATTCCTGGATGTCCAGGCTGTTGTTGGCGTGTGCGCCGCCGTTGATGACGTTCATCATCGGCACCGGCATGGTCATCGGGCCGGAGCCGCCGAAGTAGCGGTACAGCGGCAGGCCGGCTTCCTCGGAAGCGGCCTTGGCCACCGCCATCGACACCGCCAGCATGGCGTTGGCGCCCAGGCGGGACTTGTTCTCGGTGCCGTCCAGCTCGATCAGGGTACGGTCGATGAAGGCCTGCTCTTCGGCGTCCAGGCCGATGATGGCTTCCGAAATCTCGGTGTTCACGTTCTCGACCGCGCGCAGCACGCCCTTGCCCAGGTAGCGGCCGGCGTCGCCGTCGCGCAGCTCAATGGCCTCGCGCGAGCCGGTGGAGGCGCCGGACGGCACCGCGGCACGGCCCATCACGCCGGATTCCAGCAGCACGTCGGCTTCGACGGTGGGATTGCCGCGGGAATCCAGAATCTCGCGGGCGATCACATCAACGATTGCACTCATGGTTCTTCCTGTATCGATCGAAAACGGGGTGAATCAAACGCTGGTCGCGGGCGCTTCTTCCAGCCCTTCGCCCAGCAGCATGTCGAAGTCGGCAATCCCGGCACGCGCTTCGCGCGCGGCCCGGTATTCCGGCGAATCATAGAAACGACGGGCGGCGTCCATGGACGGAAAGGCCACGATCACCAGGCGCTGCGGCGCCCATTCGCCTTCCAGCGTCTCGGTGGCGCCGCCGCGCACCAGGTAGCGCCCGCCGAAGCGCGCCACGGCGATCTCCGCCAGTTCGCGGTAGCGCGTGATGCGCTCGGCGTCGTGCACACGGGCATCGACCACCAGGTAGGCCGGCTTGCTCATGGCTGCAGTTCGGTAAACCCGCTGGCTTTCACCAGCCGGTCGATGTCGCGCAGCACGCCGAGCAGCGCCTTCATCTTCGGCAGCGGCCAGGCGTTGGGGCCGTCGGACAGAGCCTTGGCGGGGTCAGGGTGGGTTTCCATGAAGAGGCCCGCCACGCCCGCGGCCACCGCGGCGCGCGCCAGCACCGGCACGAATTCGCGTTGCCCGCCCGAGGCGGTGCCCTGCCCGCCCGGCAGCTGCACCGAGTGGGTGGCGTCGAACACCACCGGGCAACCGGTGTCGCGCATGATCGCCAGCGAGCGCATGTCGGACACCAGGTTGTTGTAGCCGAAGGAGGCGCCGCGCTCGCACACCATGATGGTGTCCGCCCCGCCGTTGGCTTCCTTCGCCTTGTCGACCACGTTCTTCATGTCGCCCGGGGCGAGGAACTGGCCCTTCTTGATGTTCACCGGCTTGCCGGAAGCGGCCACCGCGTGGATGAAATCGGTCTGCCTGCACAGGAAGGCAGGCGTCTGCAGCACATCCACCACCGCGGCCACCTCGGGGATCTCTTCCACGGTATGCACGTCGGTAAGCACCGGCAGGCCGAGCTGGGCCTTCACCGCCGCGAGCATCTTCAGCCCGGCGTCGATGCCGTGGCCGCGAAAGCTCCTGCCGGAGCTGCGGTTGGCCTTGTCGTAGGAGGCCTTGAAGATGTACGGGATGCCCAGCTCGCCGCAGATCTCCTTCATCTGACCGGCGATGTCCAGGCACATCTGCTCGGACTCGGCCACGCAGGGCCCGGCAATCAGGAACAGCGGCCGGTCCAGGCCGGCCTCGAAACCGCACAGCTTCATCGTCAGACTCCTCAGCCCGCCTTGCGCGCCAGCGCCGCCTTCACGTAGGCGGTGAACAGCGGGTGGCCCTTGCGCGGGTTGGAGGTGAATTCCGGATGGAACTGGCAGCCGACGAACCACGGGTGCACGTCGGTGGGCAGTTCCACCATCTCGCACAGGTCGGTGACCGGCGCACGGCCGGAGACCACCAGACCCTTCTCTTCGAGTTGCGCGAGCAGGGTGTTGTTCACTTCGTAGCGGTGGCGGTGGCGCTCGATGATGTCGGCCGCGCCGTAGACCTCGCGCGCCAGCGAGCCTTCCTTGAGATGGCAGGTCTGGCCGCCCAGGCGCATGGTGCCGCCCAGGTCGGAATCCTCGCTGCGCTTCTCGATCTTGCCGCTGCGGTCCTTCCATTCGGTGATCAGGCCGATCACCGGGAAGGGGCTGGCCTTCTCGAACTCGGTCGAATGCGCGCCTTCCATGCCGGCGACGTCACGGGCGAACTCCACCACGGCGAGCTGCATCCCCAGGCAGATGCCCAGGTAGGGCACCTTGTTCTCGCGCGCAAAACGGATCGCGGCGATCTTGCCCTCGGTACCGCGCTTGCCGAAGCCGCCGGGCACCAGGATGGCGTCCATCTTCTCGAGCACCGCGCAGCCTTCCTGCTCGATGTCCTCGGAGTCGATGTAGTGGATGTTCACCTTGGAGCGGGTGTGCATGCCGGCGTGGTTGAGCGCCTCGATCAGCGACTTGTAGGACTCGGTGAGATCGACGTACTTGCCGACGAAGGCGATGTCCACCTCGCGCTGCGGATTCTCCAGCGCGAAGATCAGTTTCTCCCACACGGTGAGGTCGGCCGCGCGCGCCAGGATGCCCAGCTTGTGGCAGACGATCTCGTCGAGCATCTGGTCGTGCAGTGCCGCCGGGATCTTGTAGATGGAGTCCGCGTCCAGGCACTCGATGACCGCTTCCGGCATGACGTTGCAGAACAGCGCGATCTTGCGGCGCTCGTCGGCGGGGATGGAGCGGTCGGCACGACACAGCAGGATGTCGGGCTGGATGCCGATCTCGCGCAGTTCCTTGACCGAGTGCTGGGTCGGCTTGGTCTTCAGCTCGCCCGCGGTCGGAATGTAGGGCAGCAGCGTGAGGTGGATGAAGCAGGTGGCGTTGCGGCCTTCCTCGATGCCCATCTGGCGGATGGCTTCAAGGAAGGGCAGCGATTCGATGTCGCCCACGGTGCCGCCGACTTCGACGATGGCCACGTCGGCGCCTTCCGCGCCACGCTTGATGAAGTGCTTGATCTCGTCGGTGATGTGCGGGATCACCTGCACGGTCTTGCCGAGGTACTCGCCGCGGCGCTCCTTCTTCAGCACCGACTCGTAGATCTGGCCGGTGGTGAAGTTGTTGCGCTTGCTCATCTTGGCGCTGGTGAAGCGCTCGTAATGGCCGAGATCGAGGTCGGTCTCCGCACCGTCTTCGGTGACGAACACCTCGCCGTGCTGGAACGGGCTCATGGTGCCCGGATCGACGTTGATGTAGGGATCCAGCTTGAGGTGCGTGACCTTGATGCCGCGGGATTCCAGGATGGCCCCCAAAGAGGCCGCTGCGATGCCCTTGCCCAGGGAGGACACGACACCGCCGGTAACGAAGACGTATTTGGTCATGGGAATGCAACTGCGGGAAAGCGCGATGATAACCGATCTGCCCCTGCCGCCGGAAGCGGGCGACACCCTGTTACCGGTTGCGCGACAAGGTCCATTCGCGGCCAAGGCCGCTCCTACCAGCATGTAGGAGCGGCCTTGGCCGCGATCACGCAGTTCCCTGGATCAAGCCCGCGGGGTGGTGCGATGCACCCGCACTTCGCGCTTGCGCTCGCCGGGCTTGACCACCGGCGGCGGCAGGCCGGCGAGCTTGCAGGCGTCGGCGTCGGACATCTCCATCCACATGCCGCGCTTCAGGCGCGAGGGCAGCTCCACCGTGCCGTAGCGCACCCGGATCAGCCGACTCACGGTGAGCCCGACCGCCTCGAACATGCGCCGCACCTCGCGGTTTCGGCCTTCGGATATGGTCACCCGGTACCAGTGGTTCACCCCTTCCCCGCCAGCGTCGGAGAGGCTGTTGAAATGCGCTTCGCCGTCCTCCAGCTGAATGCCCGCCTTGAGCGATTCGATCTGCTCGTCCTCCAGCGAACCGAGCAGGCGCACCGCGTACTCGCGCTCCAGCTCGTAGCGCGGGTGCATCAGCTTGTTGGCCAGGTCGCCGTCGTTGGTGAACAGCAACAGGCCGGAGGTGTTGAAGTCCAGCCGCCCGACCGCGATCCAGCGCCCCCGGCGCAGGATGGGCAGGCGCTCGAACACCGTCGGGCGGCCGTCCGGATCCTCGCGCGAGACGATCTCGCCTTCCGGCTTGTGGTAGATCAGCACCCGCGGTGTGCGCTGGGCGTAGCGCAGCGGCACCAGCTTGCCGTTGACCTTGACCCGGTCGCCCGGACCGATCTTCTGCCCCGGCAGCGCCGGCGTGCCATTCACCTCGATGCGCCCGGCCTCGACCATGGCCTCGATCTCGCGCCGCGAACCGACGCCGGCCGCGGCCAGCACCTTCTGCAGGCGCTCGGGCTCGACCTGCGCTTCGGCCGGTTTGCCGCGTCCGGCCGGCGCACGGCCGCGCGGCGGACGCGCAGCTTCCGTGCGGGCGACCGGCTCCTCGCCCTCCTCGGCTGCCCGGGGGCGGCGCACGGGCGCCGCGGCTTCATTGCGCGTTTTCTTCTGGGTGGACGGCCGCAGCGGGCTGCGATTCTTGCGGGGTGTGGACAAGGGGGTACTTCCTGAAAGATTGGATTGCCCGCCTGCCCGGTCGGGCGGCGGTCGATGAGCGGATTATAGCGGTCGTACCTCGCCTCGACCCGGGGGACGCGCACGCCGTGGCACTTGCCCGGCATCGCTCAGGATTCGCCGTCTTCCGCCGGAGCGGCCTCCACGGCATCCACCAGGCCCGGCAGCTCCACCAGTTCCATGATGCGCTCGATCTCGGTGAGCGCCGGCAGTTCGGTGAGGCTGCGCAGCCCGAGATCGTCAAGGAAACGCCGGGTGGTGGCGAACAAGGCCGGGCGGCCGGGGGTGTCGCGGTGGCCGACTTCGTCGATCCAGCCGCGCGACTCCAGCGTTTTCAGCACGTTGGGCGACACCGCGACACCGCGGATCTCCTCGATATCCCCACGGGTCACCGGCTGGCGGTAGGCGATGATCGCCAGGGTTTCCAGCACCGCACGCGAGTACTTGGGCGGCTTCTCGTCCTTGAGCCGGTCGAGGAAGACCTGGTACTCGGGGCGGGTCTGGAAGCGCCAGCCGCCGGCGGTCTGCACCAGCTCGATGCCGCGCCCGTCCCAGTCGGCGCGCAGCTCGTCGAGCAGGCGGCGGACGAAATCGGCACCGGGGTCGTCCTCGAACAGCCGGCGCAGGGTGGTCACCGGCAGAGGCGCGGCGGCGGCCAGCAGCGCGGTCTCGATGACGCGCTTGAACTCTTCAGGCGTGCTCGGTGCTTGCATCGGCGAGCTTCACATAGATCGGGGCAAAGGCGTCGTTCTGGGTGACCTGCACCAGCTTCTCCTTGACCAGCTCCAGCATGGCGAGAAAGCTCACCACCAGCCCGGCCGGACCCAGCTTGGGATCGAACAGGCTGTCGAAGACGACAAAGGCGCCATCCGACAGCTTGCGCAGGATCTCGGTCATGTGCTCGCGCACCGAAAGCTCCTCGCGCTGGATGCGGTGATGCTGGTTGAGCCGCGCCTTCTTCATGATCTTCAGCCAGGCATGCTGCAGGTCGTGCAGGGTCACGTCGGGCAGGCGCTCGACCACCTTCTCGGCAACGAACACGCTCACCCATTCGAAGTCGCGGGCCACCCGCGGCATGGCGTCCAGGCGCGCCGCGGCCTGCTTCATCTGCTCGTATTCCAGCAGGCGGCGGACCAGTTCGGCGCGCGGATCGCCCTCCTCGCCTTCGGCCTCGCGCGGCGGGCGCGGCAGCAGCATGCGCGACTTGATCTCCAGCAGCATGGCGGCCATCAGCAGGTAGTCGGCGGCGAGTTCGAGGTTGGAGGCGCGCATCGCCTCGACGTACTCCAGGTACTGCACCGTGAGCGGCGCCATGGGGATGTCGAGGATGTCGATGTTGGACTTGCGGATCAGGTAGAGCAGCAGATCCAGCGGGCCTTCGAAGGCCTCCAGAAAGACTTCCAGCGCATGCGGCGGGATGTAGAGATCCTTGGGCAACTCCAGCATCGGCTCGCCGTACAGACGAGCCACAGCCGCCGCCTCGCGGGCGGTTTCGGCCGGCGCGAGGTCCAGCGGCATGTTCATCCTGCTTGCAGCCCCGGAGCGGCTCAGCCGTAGGACAGGCCCATGGATTCGCGCACGTCGCGCATGGTTTCCTGCGCCAGCTTGCGTGCGCGCTCGCAACCGTCGGCGATGATGTTGCGCACCAGGGTGGGGTCCTCGACGTAGGGGCGGGCGCGCTCGCGCATCTCGCCCTGTTCCTTGAGCACCGCCTCGATCACCGGTTGCTTGCACTCGATACAGCCGATGCCGGCACTGCGGCAGCCCTGCTGTACCCATTCGCGGGTGCCGTCGTCCGAGTAGATGACGTGGAACTGCCACACCGGGCACTTCTCCGGATCGCCCGGATCGGTGCGCCGCACCCGTGCCGGGTCGGTCTGCATGGTGCGGATCTTCTTGGTGACCGATTCGTCGTCCTCACGCAGGAAGATGGTGTTGCCGTAGCTCTTGGACATCTTCTGGCCGTCCAGGCCGGGCATGCGCGAGGCCTCGGTGAGCAGGGATTCCGGCTCGACCAGGATCATCTTGCCGCCGCCTTCCAGATAGCCATAGAGCCGTTCGCGGTCGCCCAGGCTGAGGTTCTGCGCTTCCTCTAGCATGGCGTGGGCCTGCTCGACCGCCGCGTCGTCGCCTTCCTGCTGGAAGCGGGTACGCAGCTCCTCGTACAGACGGGCACGCTTGGAACCGAGCTTCTTGACCGCCTCGCGCGCCTTGTCCTCGAAGCCGGGCTCACGGCCGTAGAGGTGGTTGAAACGCCGGGCGATCTCGCGGGTGAACTCGATGTGCGGGATCTGGTCCTCGCCCACCGGCACCTTGTCGGCGCGGTAGATCAGGATGTCGGCCGACTGCAGCAGCGGATAGCCGAGGAAGCCGTAGGTGGACAAATCCTTTTCCGACAGCTTTTCCTGCTGGTCCTTGTAGGTGGGCACGCGCTCCAGCCAGCCCAGCGGGCACATCATGGACAGCAGCAGGTGCAGTTCGGCGTGTTCGGGCACGCGCGACTGGATGAACAGCGTGGCCTGGGCCGGATCGACCCCGGCGGCGAGCCAGTCGATGAGCATGTCCCAGATGCTCTCCTCGATGACCTGCGGGCTGTCGTAGGCGGTGGTCAGCGCATGCCAGTCGGCGACGAAGAACAGGCAGGGGTATTCCTCCTGCAGCTTCACCCAGTTTTTCAGCACGCCATGGTAGTGGCCCAGATGCAGGCGGCCGGTCGGCCGCATGCCGGAGAGAACGCGTTCTGCGTACATGTCTTACCCGTAAAACCCGAAGATCGTTGCGAGGACAAAGCGGAACACCGCGATCAGCGGCCACAGGATGGCCCCCAGCACGCCGGTGAACAGCAGGATGAGAAGAATCGGAAAACCGTAGGGTTCCAGCCGCGCGAACTGCCAGGCCATGCGCCCGGGCAGCAGGCTGACCGCGATGCGCCCGCCGTCCAGCGGCGGAATCGGCAGCAGGTTGAGGAACATCAGCACCGCGTTGATCGTCATGCCGGCCTCGGCCATCAGCTCCAGCGGCAGGGTGTAGGCGGTCTGCGGCGTGGCGGTGGCGAACTTGAACACGATG